>CAZMVU010000059.1:0-23552 GCA_964569295.1 uncultured Nitrospirales bacterium | reverse complement strand
CCTCACCCTCACCCTCACCCTCACCCTCACCCTCACCCTCACCCTCACCCTCACCGGCTGGCGGTGTACCGCGCAGACATAGGCGCCAGGCCCACAGCTTGCCCGTATCGAGCGGTACATCGTCCTGCACGACGAGCGACCAAGGCCCCCGTGCCCGGCGCCCGTCGAAATTGCTCAGCGGGAACAACGGCTGGAACGCGCCCGAGAAAGGCGCCTCACCATCCACGAGACTGGTGTTCGCCTCATCATCGAGCCGGGTGCCGAAGAAGCCGCTGCCGCCAGCACCTACGCGGTGTACAAGCGGCACGAACAGGCCATCAGGCGCCATGAGCGCGATGGACAGATCGCCCATATTCTCATGCGTAATGTCCAGCCAGACATCCAGGTCATCGACCCGCAGATCATCCGCTACCATGACAGTCGACACAAGGGCGCTGTCGTCCATGATGTTGCGCGGCCCATCCAGGTTTTCATAGCCCTCGCAGGTGGGAACCGGGCGGAACATGCCCTCGCCCTCGCCTTCGCCTTCGCCCTCGCCCTCGCCTTCGCCTTCGCCTTCGCCTTCGCCCTCGCCCTCGCCTTCAGCCACCATAGGCGTCAATGTGAAATCCTGCACGGTGGCCGGCCCGTCGGCCACATCCACCTCTGTAACCGTAACCGGCTGGTAACCGGCCGCCTCAGCGGTCACGGTGTACGTGCCGGGCAACAGCAGGCGGTAGTAGTCGCCCACATCGGGGTCGCTATAAACCGGCTGGGCATTGCCGGAAACCCAGATGCGCGCATACAGCGGCTCACCCGTATCGGCACGATGCACCGTGCCGCGTATGCCCCGGTGCACCTCCTCGGCATAGGCCAGCATGGATTCCCGGTTATCTTCCCACAAATCCGGCAGCATATATTCCGCTGGGCGTTTGGTGTCGCCGAGTTCAAGGGTGATTTCATTGCACGAAGCGTAGCGGTAGTTCCAATCCTGCATACCACCCAAGACCACATACCACTCGGCGCCATTGGTGATGCCGTCGGGAAACACCGGACTGGCGAACATGGGCGGATTGTTCATGCTGTACGTGGTGGCCAGGTGCACGAAGAGTGCGTCGTCCGGGGTGGCGGCATACTCGCCGCTCGCTACGTTTTTGGCCTCGTCAAAGGGATAATTCGCGACCAGCGCTCCCCCGTGCATGTTGGCGCTGAGTGTGAAGCTGTTGGCCGCGGCCCACTGCATAATCGCGCGCGTTTCCGGCGCGCGGTCCGCATCCAGAAGCGGATCGCCGTCGTAGACGGAACCATCGGCCCCCTCGCCCACGAGGCTCGGGAAATCACGGTTGAGGTCGACGCCATTGGCATTGTAGCGCGAACCGTTCATGAGCCCATCCGGATTCATCAGCGGCATGATCCACAGTTCCGTTTCGTTTACCAGCCGCGTTATCCGTGCCCCGCGCTCGGTCTCCTGCCCGTATTCGCGCAGCAGCATGTCCACAAAGTACAGGCACATTTCCGTGCCGACAGGCTCGTTGCCGTGCATAGTCGAAATATACTTGAATTCCGGTTCCGCCTCCTCGACGTCCGGGTTGTCGCTCACCAACAACGCCTGAATGCTTCGCCCCTGGACGGACGTGCCCACGGTCTCCAACCGGGTTATCGCGGGATACGCGGCCGCCCAATCCGCCAGCATCGCCGCCACTTCCCCATACGTGTGGTAGGCGCCGAGCTGTTTCGTGGGCGGACCGAAATCCGGCGGATCGGGATCCTTACCCACGACCGTATAGGGAACACCGGCGGCATCGAGGCGGACGCGATCCCCGGCGGTGGCATAAACCTCGACCGTTTCGCCGACCGGGCCGCGATCGAAGTCGAAGTTGCCATCGAGCACAAAACGGCGCACAGCGGGATCCGCGACATCCACTTGCAGAATATCGCGTGGCACCCAATCTCCGGCTGCACCTGCAGCGCACAAAACCCCGGCTACCCACATTACGGAAACCATACGCATAAGAAAATTCCTGTCTTTTGAAAGCATTATACCGTGTGCGGCTGGAAACATGAACAACACCCTGGCACACGTATCCATGCCCGTATTGCCGTCTGCACCGCCTGGCCGCTATCCTCATCAGAGGGCTTCGGTGCCCTGCACTGCCAAACGTCCACGCGGAATGGCCCTGTAGACGCGCCAAGGTCTGGTCCAGCCTGCAAATGTCTCGTATTTATGGGTATGCACATCCGGGCTTCTTTGTCCTGTCCCTTCGAGAAAAAGAAGACCGGTCACGTAAGGCAGAGAGAGATTTGTTTCGAGAGGTGAGAAGAAGGGGGGCGCCGCGCCAATGAAACGCCGTATGGCCGCGGCAACCAACGCACGCGCTTGATAGCCCCGGGTGAGTCCCGGAGGTTACGCATCGGGGCTAGGCAGCCCGGGCCTCGCGTCGCAAGAGTGTACCCCGTCGTTGCATAAACCGGGGCTTTCGTTTAGGGCGCATGATGCCGGATCGGGCCGTAATTATTGGCTGATGTGCGCGTAAAAAGAAGAGGGATTGCGGCAACCTTGAAGTCCACACCGGGTGCGGTTGGCGCTCGTGTGTTGCGAGGGTGTTTTTCCCGATGGCGTCTTCCCGTTTCTGATGCACGTGCTTTGGCAGCGCAACTTAGAGCCGGCATCTTGTTTGTTTCTTGTGTGTGTACACAAAGCGCTACCAAGCGACATGAGGAGTAAAGCATATCTGCGCGCCCGCTTCCCCCGCGCGCTGCGCTTAGAAGGCCGGGAACTCACCTCGTTCGCCGGGCTGGTTCTCTTCCAGGCGTTGTTCACGCGGATCAAGTTTGCCGCCCGGCTCAAGCCGTGCTTCGCGCATATCCAATCGTCGTCGAGCTACGGTGTGCACCGTATTGTCCTGCAAACCAACGCGCAATCCATGCAACGTTGGGGTTAACGGCGTGGTCCGAAAATCGGGGGTAACCGCATTTGCCCGGTTTTAGTAGACCATGCCGCAGGCCTGGGTAAACGGCTGCTAGTAACCATAGGCCGTAAGTAGTATATAGGGCAAGTAGTTCTGACTAGGGCGGCAGGTCTGTGTCGTTTTCTTTCGCAAGTAGCGCCAGATACAGTGACCGATGCCCGGCAAGGGGGCGGGCGTGTGGCAAGCGCCTATGCTATAATCCCGGCTCATATTGCTGCAATGAAACGGGTGACGTATGAAGAAAAGGCTGCAAATTGTCTTGGGCGGGGCACTGGGTGCGTTTCTCCTGTGGCTGCTTCTGCGCGATGTTGATTGGTCTCAACTGGGATCGGCGCTATTGCGCGCGAACTGGGGGTGGATCACGGTGTCCCTGGTGTTTGTCGTGGTGAGTTTTTTTGCGCGCGTACAGCGCTGGAAATACATCGTCCGCACGGCGGGGCCCGTGTCCTTTCGCCACATGTTCTCCGCTACGCAGGTGGGCTTTCTGGGCAATTTTGTGCTGCCGCTGCGCGCGGGGGAACCGATCCGCGCGCTCATGCTCTCGCGCCTGGCCAAGGTGCCCGTCACCCGCAGTCTGGCCTTTGTCGCTCTGGATCGCGTGACGGACTTGTTCGGCCTGCTGGCGGTGGTGCTGCTCACTGCGCTGGCCTTTCATCCCGAGCAGGATATTCACCTGCCGGCCAGCATTCTCGAGCGGCCGATCCCGGCAGACATGGTGAGCACGTTGGCGACGCAAGTGGCGTTGGTTAGCGTGCTCATGGTGGGCGCGCTGGTAGTGTTGTACATCCAGCAGCGGCGCGTGTTGCGCATTTCCGACCGGGTTCTGGGCACGGTCAGCACGCGCCTCGCGGCGGGAATCCACGACATGCTCCAGCACTTTGCCGACGGCTTGCATGTGTTCCGATCGGCCGGCGACATGGCCAAGGCGATCGCATGGTCCCTGACAACCTGGTGCACCTTTGCCGTTTCTTATGGCAGCGTGCTGTTTGCCTTCGACCTGAGTCTGCCCTGGTTCGCCCCGTTCCTGCTGCTCACGTTTCTCGCGGTGGCCATCTCGATTCCCGGTGCGCCGGGGTTCATCGGGCAATTTCACTTCGCTATCGCCGTAAGTATTTACGCGCTGGCCGACCCAAGCGCGATGAGCGCGGAAACGCTACAGGCAAAGGCCGTGGGCGCGGCGCTCGTGGCGCACGTAGTGAATGTGGTGCCGGTTGTCAGTATCGGGCTATGGTGCCTCTGGCGCGAGCAGATGGGTCTTTTGGAGTTACGCCGCGAAAACGCGCCGGCTCAAGATCGGAGGGACGACATAGAAGCAAGCCATCACGAAGTGTAGAATGGCGGCAGTGCGCCGTACAACTGCCATGCCTGATTGGTCGGGTTGACGAAAAGCTGCCGTCTGGCGCGCTTGGCGCTGGCGGTTTTCGTGGTATGACCGGATTACATATGGGGCCGTGGAAGCATCCCAGTGGAATGGCGCTTGCTCTTGTGAAGGTGCCCATGGCAGTTCCGCCGGCGGGCGGGTGTACATGCCGAACCCACCGGCTGCACCGCTCCCGCTTGGGGTGGAAAGGGCCGGACGCCGTGCATACGCCGCGGGGGCCTGCCTGGGGCGACATAGGCTGGGCGCTGGCGAATCCTGGTGGTAATGCTCGGCGCTTTTTTAGCCACATGCTTGTCAAGCGTAGCAATTGTGCTTATACTTGGTTTGGCAAAAGGGAGGAGATCAGCGCCTATGCCTACGTTCAAATACACGGCCCGCAACAGTAGCGGGGGCAAGCAAAGCGGAAGCATATCCGCCGACAACCGGCAAGCGGCGATTCAGATTCTGCAGTCGCGGGGCCAGCAGCCGGATTCCGTCACCGAGGCGGCCGGCTTCATGGCCTTTGCCAGTGGGGCGCCGAGCCTCAACAGACGGGTGAAGACCAACGACCTGCTGGTGTTCACGCGTCAGTTGTCGACCATTGTAAGCGCGGGGTTGCCGCTGCTGCAGGGGTTGGACATTCTCGGGGACCAGACGGACGACGTGAACTTCGCCGCCGTGGTAAGCAATGTGGCCGCGGATGTCGAGTCGGGCGAGACCTTTTCCGATGCGTTGCGCAAGTATCCCAAGGCTTTTCCCGACCTCTACGTGAGCATGGTGCGTGCGGGCGAGGCCGGCGGCGACCTCGATGGGGTGCTTAGCCAGTTGGCGGACTACCTCGAGGCGTCCGAAGAACTCAAGCGGCGCATCAAGTCGGCCATGACGTATCCTATCGTGGCTTTCGGCCTAATCATTCTGATCGCGGCGGGCCTTATTGTCTGGGTGGTGCCCCAATTCGCGGAGATTTTCGCAAGCTTCGGCAAGGCGCTGCCCGCTCCCACGCAAATGCTCATCAACCTGAGCGAAATACTGCGCACCTGGTACGCCTGGCTCTTGGTCATCGCCATCGTGGGCGGTATCACGGCCTTTATGCGTGTTTATGGGAGTACGAGCAGCGGGCGCTACAACATCGATTCGCTCAAGCTGCGCCTGCCGGTATTCGGTAAGCTCATGAGCAAGGTATCGATCAGCCGGGTCACGCGCACCCTGTCGACCCTAACACGCAGCGGCGTCCCCATTCTCCAGGCACTCGAGATCGTCGAGCGTACCGCGGGCAACGAGGTGTATGCCAAAGCCGTTCACGATGCCGGCGAGAGTGTGCGCAATGGGGAAACCCTCGCTGATCCGCTTGCCCGATCCGAGGTGTTCCCGCCGTTGGTGACGCGCATGATCGCCGTGGGCGAAAAGACGGGCGCTCTCGAGAGCATGCTCATGAAAATCTCTGACTTCTACGACTCGGAGGTTCGCGCCACCGTGGACAGCCTCACCAGCATCATCGAGCCCATGCTCATCGCGCTCATGGGCGTTGTGGTGGGTGGTATTGTCGTGGCGCTGTTCATGCCCATACTCCAGCTTTCGAGCCTCGTCTCCTGACGCACGGCGAATACTGCGTTTTCGAGGCCCGGGACCCCGCGCGGTTCCGGGCCTTTTCTTCATGGGCAGGAGGAAGGACAACGAGGAAGAAGTGCTGGCGCCCCTGATGTTGCACAAGGACATGGAACGCCCGGCACGGGATGACGCGCATGGCGATGCTCGTTACAACGCTATGCTGGGGCGTGCTAACCGTGTTCTATTTCCTGACCGTTCTTGGGATGCGCCACAAGTTTGGTAAGCTCACGCATGATGCGCCAGGACGCGCGAGGCAGCCCGGCAGCAATGGGGGATAGTCTTTGCAAACCGCGGCCGGTGTTTGGTAGGATTCTTACCGGTAAAAGTAAAACAAAGGAACTTGCTATGCGTGTGTCTACAAAAGGGCAAGTCACGATTCCCCAGTCCTTACGGGAAAAGGCGGGTATCCTTCCTGGGGCTGAGGTCGAGTTCTGTCAGGAAGGGCAGCGGTTGTACCTTCGTAAGGTGAGCAACGGTGGCCGTGGAAACCGGCTGGTACAGCAGATGGCGGGCAAAGGGGACGTGAAGATGACTACCGATGAAATCATGGCGCTTAGCCGTGGAGACGGCTGATGCCTGTCATGGTGGATTCTTGTGTCTACCTGGATATCTTCACGCAGGATGCCACGTGGTTTGCCTGGTCAGCAAAGGCCCTGGCCGATGCGGCAGACCAGGGCGTGGTGGTCATGAACCCTGTGATCTACGCGGAGATATCCATACGTTTTGAACGTATCGAAGAACTGGAAGAACTGCTGCCGCAGGATTTCATCGAATACCGTTCTATCCCGCGAGAAGCTGCTTTTCTTGCAGGAAAGAGCTTTGTGAAGTACCGGCGCCGTGGCGGCCACAAGTCGAATCCATTGCCCGATTTCTTCATTGGCGCCCACGCCGCGGTCGCGCAACTTTCTCTTATTACCCGCGATCCAATGCGGTTTCGCCGCTACTTCCCGAGCATCGCGCTGATTTGTCCCTGATGGGAAAGGATGAGATAGTGTGCCCTGATGAGTCCGCGCAGCAGCCGTGAACAAGGGAGAACCCCATGAATCGTTCCTTCTTCACGAAGAAGCGCATTGCCCTTGTATGCCTGGCGATCGTGCTTGCCGTGTGCCTGGGGTGCGGGCTCTATGTGCGTGCGAAGGTGCGCCAGCCCCGTGCACCATATCTGCACGCGCAGGCCTTGCGGAATCTCGACAACGTGGCCTTCCGCCTGCACAATGCCGCCGAAAAGGAGCATTTGTCGCTGGATACCCTGGGCACGGTGGCCTATGGTGACTTTGCAGCGCCGTTTTGGCGCGTGCGCTACACGCCACCACAGGCGGCCGTGCGCACGGTGTTGGTCACCGGCGGTGTGCATGGCAGCGAGCCCATGGGGGCGGAGTCCGTGCTGCGGTTCATCGAGTTGCTGGCGCGTACAACCGAGGATTACCCCGATACCGCCTTCGTCATTCTGCCCATGGTGAACCCATGGGGCTATGTCCACAACCGCCGGCTCAACCAGCAGGGCCGTGACATCAACCGCGATTTCGGGCCTTTCAAAACGCAGGAAGCGCGGTTCACGCAGGAGGCCCTCGATGGCGCGCAATTCGACATGGTCATCGACCACCACGAGGACAACACGGCTACGGGGTTCTACCTCTACGATCTGGCCACACCGGATGAAACGGCATGCCGGGAAGTCATCGGGGCGGTCCGCGATGCCGGCCACCCTATCGAGCAGGATGCGGGAATGGTGATCATGAAGACGGACGACGGCGTGATCGATACGCCGGTGTGGCCGTTGCATGTGGCCGCCTGGACCGTTGGTAACAGTCTCGCAAACTACGCACGCCTGAACCACGCCGCCACCGTGTTCCTGTTGGAATCACCAGGCCGGTTGCGCCCGGAGGCACGCCTGGAAATGCACGCCCTTGCCCGGCAGCAACTGCTGATCGCAGCCGCGACAGCGCCCGGCGCGTAGCGGCGCCACGTAAGCGCGGCAGGGCGGTGCATATGCGCCCCCTTGCGCGAACACGTACACCGGCTGCCTCGAAAACCGCGCCGTGTCAATAAAGGCTATTGCCACGGATGGCGGGATTGTCTTGCACAAGACGGACGTGCGATTGGATATTTGCTGCCGGCATTTGCGGTTCTTGGGCGCGCTTTGGCCATATGGCGTAACGCGTCTTGAAAAGGTGTGCCGGGAACAGCAGCCCGCTCTTGGTGTGTCACGCCTTTGCGTTTTACCGGGATGGTAAGCGGCCCAGCGAGCAGAGTTTTGTGTTTACGGCTTCCGTGCAATCCAGAGGCGTGTTTTGGGCGTGATCGTGCGCAGTTCACCGGGGGCGAAGCCGGCGGCGTCGGTCCAGGCCTGCACTTCGTCCTGGCTGTAGGTGCGCCCTTGCTCGGTGTGGAGCAGCATGTGCAGCGCGAAAATCAGACTGAAGGGCGGTCCGGTATGGCCGGGGTCGGTGATGAAATCCTTGATGACGAGCGTGCCGGTGGGTTCGAGCGCGTCGAAGCATTTCTTGACCAGTTCAGCGTTCTGCTCCGGTCCGAGGATATGCACCACGTTCGATGCGAGGATGAGGTCGTAGCCGGCGCCAAGTGGATCCTTGGTACAGTCGCCGGTCAGGAAGTCTACGCGCGCGGCGAGTCCGGCCTCATCCACCTGCTCGCGCGCGATGTCGACCACGTCGGGAAAGTCCATAAGCGTGGTGCGCAGGTTTGGGTTTGCGCGCAGGAAGGTGATGGTGTACGTGCTGGGGCCGCCACCTATGTCGAGCATGTGGCGGTAGGGCGATATGTCGATATGCTCGAGCAGGTCGGGCGCGCTGAGCATGGCGATGTTGCCCATGCCGAGGATAAAATCGCGCAGTTCCCGGGGAGCGCGTTGGCGCCCCTGCACGACGCCTTCCCCCGTGCGCACGGCCTCGCCGATGCGCGCCCACGGCTCCCAACTGTTTTCCGTGTGGCGGATGATGGCGCCCTGGTAGGCGGCCTTGCCCGGCACGAGGCACGCCGATGCCGCAGGGGTATTCACGTAGCGGTTGTTTTGTTTTTCGACCAACCCGATGCCGACAAGGCCATCGAGAAACAGCCGGGCGCCGTGCGGATCCCAGTGCTGAATATGCGCCACGTTGTCAGCTTCCTGCGGTTTTTCGAGCAGCGAGAACACGTCGGACTCGACGGCCCAGAACAGAATCTGGGATTGCTTGAAGGCGTTGGCGATCTCGCTGATTTTTCCGGTGAATTCGTGCAGATCACTCATAAGCTGGAAGTACTCCTTGATACCTTGGGTTTCCGGCCAGGCGATGATGTCCGCGCCGTCACCGCCATATACATCGAGCCTTCGTAGCAGCATAGCCCCCACAGGTGGCGGCTGCAAGCCTGGCATTCACTGTTCTCTGTCACGGAAGAAGCTTCCTATTCTGCAAAACCTGTGCGCTTTGCTGCTGGTCAGAAGGGTGTTGCAAGCACCATCAGCACCATTTATCAGGAGAATAGAGGCGGGTTATGATTAAGAAGCACAATGTACAAACTGTTCTGGCACTGGCACTTGTGAGTGCCGCCGTTTTCCTGCTGCCGGCGGTGGCAGCCGCACAGGATCCCGCCGACCCAACCGCGCCGATTCTCGAGCGAAAGCCGGACATCATCACCGATGCCGAGGTGAAACTGCTCGACGAAGAGGGCGCCGGCAAGCTGTACCAGGTGGGCGAGCATCTGCTCTGTGTGATGGAGGGCACCCCCCGCGAGATGGGGTTTCAGCATGGACGTCTGCTCGCCGAGAAGGCGCAACACGCCATGAAGGTTGGTTACATCAAGCAAATGCTCTGGGACCGCGGCTACACCCCGGAGTACGTGCATGCCCAGTCCGCGCGGATGGAGAAGCATTTCCCGGAGAAGTATGTCGAGGAACTGAAAGGGCTCGTCGATGGAATGAAAGCGGCAGGCATCGAGGATGTCACCTACGAGGATGCGCGCCTGGGACTGACCTCTTCCGAGCTGCTCCACTTTGATCCGGATGCCGCCCCCGGGTGTTCGAATTTTGCTGTGTGGGGGCGCTGGACCACCGACGGGCGCCTGCTTCACGGGCGCAACCTGGACTGGTCGGTGGGTAGCGACGCACAGGACGACGCGGTAGTTTTCGTATGGCGGCCGGAAGGCGGCGCCCCCTTCATGATGGTTGGATGGGCCGGCGGTATCGGCAGTGTGAGCGGCATGAACGCCAAGGGCATCACGCTCGGTGAGATGACGCTCCCTTCCCCGAACGCGACTTTCGATGGCCTGCCGCTGACGCTGCGCATGCGCCAGGTGGTTGAGGAAGCCGGCGATATCGAGGAAGCTGTGGCCCTGTTGCGCGACCCGAAGCAGACCTCGGGCTGGAATTTTATTCTCGGCGATGCACAAATCCCCGATGGGCGCGCGCTCGAGGTGGACGCCAAGTATGTGCATGTCTACAAGCCCATGGACCCGAACGAAGGCCCCGAGACCGCGCACAAAGCCCTGCCCGACGCCGTGCGCCGCACCAACCACCCCGTGCGCAAGGAGCGGCTGGTCGAGCTGGCGCAGACCTTTGGCAAGGAATACGGGATAGAAGCGAGCACCTGGGAAGAGCTGAAGCCGCTTTTGCCGCTGGTTCAGTCGATCGACACGTTCCAGCGCTATGATTACCTGGGCCGTGCCATCGAGGCGAACGAGGGCGCTATCGACGTGGAGACGGCCATTCAGATGCTCGCGAACGGCCCGGTCTACTGCGATGTGACGCTGCACAGTTGGGTTTTCGATCCGGAGAACAACGCGGCATACGTGGCCAATGCGGGCAACAACCCGCCGGTCACCGCGACGCTTCGGCCGTTCACCAAGATCGACCTGGCGCCCTGGTTCGAGTAGCAGCGCCGGAAACAGCCACCAAGGCGTTTCCGCGATCCCCGTGTTTACCGTGCCGGGGCATGTCACCCGGTCTGTGTGCGAGGGGGCAGCAGCGATTCATGGTGGCTGTCCCCTGCGTGCCAAGCGGCCTCAAAACTGCTTTGCGGCCTCGATCAGCCGCTCCTGAATGGCGAACATGGCGCGTTCGCCCACTGCCGTCCGGTCGCCGTTGGTCAATACGATGACCCCTACATTGCGGGCCGGCATGAAAAAGGCACTCGTGCAAACCCCTTTATCCGCCCCGTCGACGCCCAAGGCGCGCTGGCCGCCGACCACGCCAAACCACCACCCGAGGGCCGCCTCTTCATGTACCTCGGGAAACTGTACCTGCACCATTTCCTCGACGGATTCCCGGTTGAGCACGCGTGCGCCTTCCAAGGTGCCTTCATTGAGGAACATGGCCAGGAACCGGCCGAATTGCGTGGCGCTGGTGCGCAATTGACCGTCGGGATAGGTGGGGTAGCCGTAGTGACCGTAGGGCAGATGGCCGATGTCCGCACGGAACTGGTAAGGCATGGCCACATTGGCTTCATCGACGTTGCGCAGGAACCAGGCGGTGGAATCCATGCCGAGGGGTTCGAAGATGTGTTCGCGGCAGTACTCATTGAAGGGGGTACCGCTTACTACCTGGACGAGGTAGCCGGCGAGGGCATAGCCAACGTTGCTGTGGTTGTACTTCTCGCCCGGGGCGTGGCGGTAAAAGCTTTGGCCGGCGTCATACCATTCGCCATCCTGTAACAGGTAATTCTTGAGAAAGGTATCAAGGGTAATAGGCGAATCGCCACCCTCGGAATCGGTCGTGTAGAGATAGTCGTAGATGACTTTTTCATCGCGGATGCTCGAGGTATGGGTGAGCAACATGCGCGGTGTAATGGCCGTTCCGGGGTGCTGCGGGTTCTTCACGGAAACGGGCAGGTAGGAGTTGATGTCCTCATCCAACTCAAGTTCTCCCCGCTCGTGCAACTGCATGACCGCTGTGGCTGTGACCGGCTTTGCAACGCTCCCCAGCATGAACAGTGTGAAGGGCGTCGCAGGCTCGTCATCCTCGATATTCGCCTTGCCGTAGCCCTCGGCAAACACGACGTCCCCCTTTTTCACGATACTCACCGCCATGCCGGGGAAACGGCCCTCTTCCATCTGTTCGCGCAGGAAAGCGCCCAGGTCCGATCTCCCCGGGGCCGCCGGTTCGAGATCCGGCGTGGATGTGCCGGCGCAGCCGGCGATACCGATGGCGGTTACAATAAGAGCGGGAAGTAAGATGCTGTGCATACGCATGGTGTTAACGATTCCTTTTGTGAGCCCGGACACCAACTCAACCTACACAAAGCACGGCGTTTCTTGCAACGTAACGGTTGCGCAACCGGGCCGCTCCGGCGTACTGAAGCGGTGCCTGACAAAACCAGAAACGACGTGTGGGGTGTACGCTGTTCATAAAGCCGAATCGTAACTCTTTTGTACCGCACGCGCGGACTCCTGCAAGAAAAAGAACACGAAGTTTCAAAAACACCCTGTTCCCGGCGCGTGGGAGGGCGGTCGCCCCCGGCCGCTGTTTTGGGGGGTTGCGTGGTGTTTCGGCTCGCGGGTACGCTCGCCTTCCCAGGGAGGGTTGCCCTGCCAAGATCTCTGCACCTTGGGTTGTGGGCGCCGCCCCCGTTAGAGCGGGCTCTGCTCGATGAGTTCGAAGGCGATGGCGAGATCGAGGATGAGGCCGACGAGGACATTGGCGACGCCGTAGGCGAGGGCGACGCCGTAGAGGGCGAGAAAGGCGTGGCCGGCGCGGCGCAGACTGGTGTTCCAGCCGTTGGCCATGGGCAGGCCGGCGTAGATGGCGAGGGGCACGCAGATGGAGAGTACCCAGAAGAGCATGTTGGCGGCCTGGGCGTCGTTGAACCAGCCCCATTCGCCCAGGCGCGGCATTTCACGGTTCATGACCTCGGTGTGCACGTAGCGTATGAGCGCGAGGCCGTAGCGGGTGCCGTAGTGCAGACCGAGGGCGACGGCAAACGTAATGCCCACGTTTACGATGATCGGGGTGAAACGCAGGCGCGTTTCCTCGGTTTGCGGGCTCACAACGTACATGTAGCCATAGAGCCCGAGGTAGGCCAACAGCGCCACGGAGCCGGTAAAGATGCCGAGGGTGAGGTTCGATACGTCGCGGCTCGAGGCAACGCTCAATACGCTGAGCACCGGCCCGGCAAGGGCGAGTCCGCCGCAGATGAGCCGTACCAGGCGGGGATCCTGTCCGAGACGAGCCGCTAAGCCGCCGCATACGCCCAGCCACACACGGTCATCCTGGGTAAGCATGAGCTTGTCGCCGCGGTGGATGCGCGGTGAAAGGCGGGCCGCCTGCTCTGCGGGAGAGCCCAATGCGCGGAGCACGCGGTCTACCTGCCCTTCGTCGGGAGAATCGCCTGCATCGAGCAATTGGCGGTGGATGTCTTCGCGCAGCATTTTCAGGGCTTCATCTTGCTGCGCCTGAGGCACAGTATGCCCGAGCGACGCCGCGACGTCGCTGAGGTACTGCTTGATACGCCCCTTTTGTTCGAGTGTGAGTTTCATTGCCGGAACCATCCCGAAACCCGTGTATGGACCGCGGGAGTATACCCTATTGCGTGTGTCCGGGAAAAGGCGTGTTATCAACCGCCTTCGACGGCCAGGTGTTCACCCCAGGTAAGGAGGGCAGTGTCGCCCTCGGCCGACAAGCGCTGCTGCATAAGATAGCCGGCAAGAAAGGGGGCGGCGTTGCCGCGCTTCTCGCCAACGGGCCGGTGGGTGAACTCCCAGGCGTGGCTGGGCAGCCATATGGGTGCGAAAAGGGTGTCGATTTTGCGATTGAGGTTGGGTCCGCGCCAGTAGATGAGGCTTCCAGTGACGATATCCACCTTGGCCCCATTCCCCGGCAGGGCGGCGAGCCAGCCGTAGAGCCGCAGCCCGCAGTTGATATCGCCCTTCGTGAGCACGCCAACGCCGCCGGCGCCGGTCACGAGGTAGGCGTTGCACGGGGTGCCGCTGGTATGCGCCGCGTTGTTCCACTGGTGATCGTGGAGGACATGCACCGTGAGCGGGCCGACCTCGTGCGGGCGGCGCAGCGTTTGTTCGAGCGTGGTAAGTTTGTCCGCCCACGGTTCCTTTGCCCAGAGCGCCTTGTTGCGCTCGGTGACCACGACAGTTTTCCCGGCAGCGAGCAACGCCCGGGTGATTTCATAGTCGATGTGATCGTGGTGCTCGTGGGTGTGAAACGAAATATCCACGCAATCGGCCAGCCGCGCGACCTGATCGTCCCGCAGCCGAAAGGCTACCCCCTCTTCCTCGGGCGTGGTGTGGAGATCCTTGTTCGGGCCCTGGTCGAGGTCGAAAGCGTAGACACACGCCGGTGTCTGTACGATGGCCGACGAAGAATACAACTGAAAACAACGCGCGTCTTCCGCGTGTGGTCCCGCTTCGAGCAGCGCGAGCACACGGTCGGCCGCCTCCTGGTAATACGCTACCACCGCCGGGTCGGAATCGGAATCCGGCTGGGCGATCCAGGCATCGAGCATGCCGACAGCATCGCGGCGTGCCTCGGTCATGCCGTTTGCCGGCGGATTGGAAGCCAGCGCCTCGGCGATGGCTTCGGGAGATTCGGCACGGCATGGCAGGGCCGCCGCAATCGCGGCAAAGCACAGGGTGAACAAGCGCACGGGAAGATACTCCTTGATGGGGGTCCGTAACCAAAGCTCCTTTTTACCGTGGCTGCCCGTCCAGGTTCAAACTGGCGGCAGACGGCGGGCCGGGTATGGCACAATGCGCGCTATGAAGTGCGCAGAGAATGAAGAGCAGCCCGGTTTCGAGCGGCGCCGTGCCGCGCGGATTATGCGGCCGGTCCGATGGTGGTTCAAGACGGCTGTGGGTGCGCCGCGCAGTATCCTCGTGGAAATGCGGGAGTGCTTGAGCGATGAGATCATGGCGCTGCCTGTCTTCGACGCGCTGCGTGCGAAGTATCCGGCGGCGCACATCGGTGTGCTGACGAATTACCCGGCCCTGTTTTTCAACCACCCCTTTGTGGATACGGTGAACAGGGCGCCGTCTGTAGTGGATCGCCATATTCTGTTACGGGGTGCGCCGCGCACGGTACCCCGTATTGCCTACTATGCCCGGTGCGCGCGGCTGCCTCTGCCGAACACGCGTCCCCACTTGTACTACGCCGGTTGGTCCACGCCCCTGCTCGCGGAGTTGCCCGCGGGCGAAGGACCGCTCATCGCGCTGGCGCCGGGGGCCGCGTGGCCGCTGGAACGCTGGCCATGGAAACGGTGGCAGGCGCTGGCCGAAGCGCTCACGGCGCGTGGTTGCCGGTTGGTCGAACTGGGGCAGACGCACGAACCGCTCGGGGTGGGCGCCTCGCTGGTGGCGCGAACGAGTGTGCGCGAGGCGGCGTGTGTGTTGCATCATGCGGACTTGGTTATCGCGGTAAATAACGGGCTCATGCATTTGGCGCTGGCAGCGGGGTCGGCGGCGGTGGGCTTGTTCGGCCCGGCGGCCCCCCCTATACTCATCCAGCAGGAACCGAATTTTTACCCCGTGCAGACCCCGTACCGGTGCGCCGGTTACTGGAACCGGCCCGGGCCGCAACCGTCCCGCGCGCGCTGTCCCGAGGGGCACGCGGCATGCCTCGAGGGGATCCGTGTGGATGATGTGCTCGATGCCGTTGGCCGGCGGCTCATTCTGCCGGGGCGCTGAGACCGTGTGGCGGGCGCTGCCGGCGCTGGTGAGCGGCGTACGACAATTTGTCGTGTGCGCACGGCACGCCCGGTGCGGCATGCCCCGGGCATGCCGCCTGCGGGGCCATGGCACGAAGACGGCTCGAGTGAATAGACATACAGCGAACGTTGTCGAATGCCCGGAGCGCACGGTAGAATGGCAGTTCACCTTGGAGATCTATAATGAAGCGAATGATTGGATTGGTAATGGGCTTTTGTATGCTGTTCCCGCAGATCCTGGTGGCTCAGGCGGTGGATGTAGGGCCTCTGATCGGCGTTTCGTGGTACGGGCTCTACATGAATGGTGAGAAAAGCGGCTACGCCCGCAATGAGGTCAGCCGGGATGAGAACGGCCGGGTGAGCGTGTCGCAGGATGCCCGTTTCCAGATGAACATGATGGGCGCCAAGCAGGACATGCGCATCTTCAGCCGGCGGGTGTATGCGTCCGGCGGCGCGCTGCATGCCATCGAGTCGGTGGTTGAGGAAGCGCGCGGGGAGACGCGGTTCGATGCGCTGGTCGAGGATGGCGAGCTTGTGCTTACCATCGAGATGGCCGGTGAGGAGCAGGTGCAGCGCCACCCGAAACCCGCCGAAACCCTCGCCGACGCGCTCAAGACGGAGCGTTGGGTCCGCGGGAAACCGGAAGTGGGGGACAGCATAACGTTTTCGTTGTTCGACCCGACATTCCAAAAGGAAATCACCGGCAAGAGCACGGTCCTCGGGGTGAACGAGCGTATTCTCGAGGGCGTGCCGACGGCGGTGTATGAAGTGAAGACAAACCTGGATGTAATGGAACTCGAGTCCGTGTCGCATGTGGCGGAGGACGGCAGTGTGCTCGAGGACGTGACGGCCGGCATGCTCACCATGCGGCTTGAACCGGAGAAGGTGGCGAAGGATGTGGACTACAACAACGATGTCATCGTGTCGAATGCGGCGTACATTAACCGGCCCATCCCCGAGCCGCGCACCCGCGACGCCTTGCGCCTGGCGCTGCGCGGTCCGTTGAACGAGAATCACCTGTTCAACGACGAACGCCAGTATATGACTGATATGGACGATCACACCTTGTTCGTGGCCAAGCGTCCCTCCCTCGAGAATTTTACACCGGCGCGGCTGCCGGTAACCGAAGAGCACGTAGCGAAGTGGCTCGAACCGTCTACCTTTGTGCAGAGCGATGCGCCCGAGATCGTTGCGCAGGCGGCGGAGATCGTGGGCGAGGAGAAGGACACCCTCGAGATCACGCGCAAACTCAGCGCGTGGGTGAATGATAATGTACACAGCACCTATTCCGCGCGCCTGACCAACGCACTCGAGGTGCTCAACAGTCTCGAAGGCGATTGCACGGAGCATAGCATCCTGTTTGTGGGGCTGGCGCGTGCCGCGGGTGTGCCGGCGCGGGAGGTGGCTGGCGTGGTCTATGTCGACGGGCCGCGCCCTGGCTTCTACTTTCACCAGTGGGCAAAAGTATGGGTGGGCAAATGGATCGACGTGGATCCCACGCTGGGTCAGTGGCTCGCTGACGTAACACACGTGAAGCTGGCCGAAGGCGATCTCTTCGAGCAGTCGAAGCTCATACCGCTGATTGGCCACCTCCAGATCGAGTATCTCCCGGAGAAGGCGGAGGAGAACGCCGATGGGGAGCAGGAGGAGCAGGAGGAGGAGGAGCAGGAGGAGGAGGAGCAGGAGGAGGAGCAGGAGGAAACCTCCGGCAAGGCGTCCGAAGCGCCGGCGGCTGAGGAGACCGCCGCATTACCCGCCGAAGCGCCCGCCTCCTGAAGGAGCTGGCCGGGTGTGAGTGAGCCAACGCAGAAAGGCGGCCCGCGTAAAAGCCGGCGGGGATGTGTGGTGTTGCTGGTGCTGGCGGTGATGCTCACGGCGGTGATGGTGTGGAGCGTGGTGTCGGGAGTCGCGCCGAAGTATGCCGTGCGCCTGGGGCTGGCCGACTTCCTGGACAGCACTGTCGCCATCGACCGAATAACGTTGGCCCCCTCGTGGCATGGGCGCATCGGCCCGGATGCCGCGCCCACAATGACCATTGCCGGACTTCGCCTGTCTGATCGGGCCGCGCCGGATGCTGCGCCGCCGGCTGTTGCGCTTGGACGGTTGCGCCTTTATCTCGATATTCGCCCGGCCGATGGCCGCTATGTGGATCACGTCGCGATCGATGACCCCACTGTGACCCTGGTCGAACGGCCAGAGGGGGGGCGCAATTTTGGGTTCTTGTGGGATTTCCTGATGCAACCTGCTGAAACCCCCACGCCGGCAGCCTATCTACCCAAGACGTTGCGCATCCAGGGCGCTTCTTTCGCTGTTGAGCGGCCCGATACCGCCATCAGACTATCGGGCCTCGGGGCGGCTGTTTCGATCGACGCCATGGACCGGTTTCGACTCTCGGTGGATGACGCCCCGCTCCACGGGCAGGTACGTATGCCGGGGCTTGCGGCGGGCGAACATGCTGTGGAAGGGCGTGCCACGGTGCATGTCGCGCACATGCCCGGGAAGACGACCGCTTCAGCAGACATTCGCCTGCCGGAACTCGTCGACCTTGAGGGCCGTTTTGAATTCGAAGGCGGCGCAGGCGAAAACGCGCTTACGGCCGCTTTGGAAAGGGGCGCGGCGAAGGGGGCCGTGTTGTCGCTGATACCTTCGGCGCGCATGCCCGTGGACCTCGGGTTCGACGGGGTGCGTATCGAGCGCGCGCGGGCCGTGGCGTCGTGGGATGCGGCGAGTCTGCGCGTGCCGGAGGCGGTGTTGGATATGGCAGCGGATGGCGTGCGTATTGGGCCTCGGGAGGCGCCGTGGTATACGGGTGCACTCCGGTTCACTGGCGGCGGCAGCTACCTGGACAGTATGCCCGCGGGTGAGGCCACGCTTACCCTCGCACAGGACCGGGCGATTGACCTTGCCCTTGTCCGGAGAGAGCAACGCCTTGTTATCGAGGCTGCGTGGGAAGACTGGACCCGTGCGCAGGTGTTCGGATTGGCGCCCCCCGCGTATCGGGGAATGGCGAAAAACGCGCTGCCCGCCGTTACGTCGCTGAGCGGCGGCGCGGAGGCGTGGTATGACGAAAGCTGGCAGGCGCGATGCCAGCTGACGCCGCAATTGAAGGGTGCCGCGCCGCAAATAACGTTCTCGGCGGTTCATCTTCCCGGCGCGGCATTCCCGCTCGAATTCGAGGGCACGATTACGCAGGGGGCGGGCACAGCGGTTATCAGCGCGGGTCCTGGCGATGACGCGCCCCATGTACGCGCGCGGGTAGATGCGCTGGACGCTGCGGCATGGACACGGGCCTGGCAGCCGGGATGGTGGCCCGAGGGCTTCGGCGCGCGGCTTGCCGGCACGGTAGACGTGTTGCCCCGTGCCGATGCCAACTACCGGTTCGAGGCTGATCTCACCGCCCGCGATTCGCGCATGCCCGCGGTGGACCTCGCGCCCTTGGGGCCTCTCACGCTGCGAGGGGCGGGATTGTTTCAGCCTGATATGTTCAACGTGGCCGGCGAGGCGCTCGCCGTGGGCAGCGAGGAAGCCGGGTTCGCCCTTTCTACGACACGCTGGTCGTTCGGCCTGCTGAACCAGGCATTCGAGGCGCACATCTCCGGCGGCGGCGACGTGGGTTTTCTGAGCCCCATGTTCGGCCTCGAGAACCTGGGGGGATCGGTCGATGTGGCTGGTCGGGTAGATGCCGACAGCGCGCGGGTGCGCGTGGAACCTGCGCTCACCACGGACAACCTGGCCTGGGGCGACCTCATTGTGCCCTATGGCATGGCGCTTTCGGCCGAAGGCAAAGCTGCCTATACCTTTGACGATGGCCAGCTCGCGGTCCACGGCCTCTCCGTATCGCTTGGCGGCGCCACGCGGTTCCTGGCAGAGCAGATCGACGCGCAACCGCTGGTGCCGCGTATCGATGTGCAGGGTTTGCGTTTTGATACGGACTTCGCGCCGTTTGTCGCCATGGAGTACCTGCTTGATGCCAAGGGCACGTTCTCGCTCACGGGCGGTACAAGCTACGCCGATGGCGCGCCTGCTGCGGATCTCGCGTGTGAACTCAGCGCCGCCGTCCTTGCCCTTCCCTATACCGCCAGCCGTATCGTGGAATGTGAAGCCCAGGCGCGGCTGCGGTATGATGGCGCACTCGACGGCAGCGGCACGGTAACAACACAACAGGTCGAGGTGGGGGGGGTTGCCGTGGATGGGCTGTCCGGCGACCTGCGTGCCGCAGAATCGGCCCTCTATATCGAGGATGGCCGGGGCCAGGTGCTCGGTGGTGCTGCCGAGTTGAACGTGCGCATCGGCCTGCTCGAGCAAGGACTGCCCATGCGTTTGCGGGTTTACACGCACGGGGCGGACCTCGCGCAGTTCACTGAGCAATTCAAGCCGCCGAACACCACACTCACGGGCACGGCCGTGGGCGAGATTCTCGTCGAGCTTCGCGAGGGCAAACTGGCCGATGTGCGGGTTGATCTCACCGCGAAGGAGGGGTTCAGCATGAACCGCGATTTGGTCATCCAGGCGCTCATGACACAATATGTCGAGGGGATGCCGGGCGGCATGACTATGCGCGAAATCATCGAGGGGGTGGTGGGGGAGGCTCCGCAACGGGAGTTTGACGAGGCCCGGCTTACGCTTGGGTTCGAGGCAGGCCGCCTTACCGGGCAGGCCCGCCTCGAAAGCGAGTTGTTGGGCCTCACCGTTGACATATTGGCTGATCCGGCGGCGATTACCGAGGCCCTGCGTACACGGCAGCGCCGCACATCGAGCCGGTAGGCCGGCTGGCCCCCAAAGACCCAGGCTGGCGTCCCGCAGGAAGCGCCCCTCCAGCCGCGAGAGCTTCCCCCTTCGCAAGAAGCGCAGCGACACGATACAATAGGGGGCACGGAAGCGCATTTGAATAGAGACGGGCGCCTGGGCGTCTGTTGTGGTTAAAACGGAGGATTCGACTCATGAAGCGACTTGTAATCGTGGGCGCCGTAGTGGCGCTGATGCTGAGTGTGGGGTGCCTTATTCGGACCGAGCACCGTATCGATGCGCATGTGACGCTTGACATCCGGCATATCGAAGAACAGGCGGACGCCGTGCTGGATTACATGGAGGGTAAGACGGACGACATTCCCGATCTGAAGGCGGAAAAAGCGCAACAGAGCAGCAGCATGCTCGAGCAGGCCTGGGCCTGGCTCGATCCAATGCCCGCCGTTCACGCCGCGGAGAACCTGAAGGAAGACTCCCCGCGCTATCGCCAGATTCTCAAGAGCATCAATCAGCGCGCGAGCGAGGTGGAACCGCTGAAAAAGTCCGGCTGTGCGGGCGAGACGAACCGGGGCTACCTGGCCCTGCGCGATTGCGCGGCCACGGAAGATGTGGAGAAGAAAAACGAAATCCAGCAGATTATTGCCGAAGAGAACGAAGACCGCAAGGCTTTCTACCTCGAACTCGTGCGCCTCAACAAAGACAACCCCGAGGTCACCGTGTCCTACATCGAGCGGTTGTTTGCGTTCAAACGGCTAAGCCGTGCCGAGTCTGGCGAGGTCTATCAGTTGCCGCCGCGCAAATCTGAAGCACCGGCTGACTACGCCTTCGAGGCGTTCGAGGACACAGACCTGTGCAAGGCTCTCGGCGATCAATGCCAGCCCAATGCCTGGGTGACCATTCGCTGACCGAAAGGCATAGCGCGTTTCTGCCGCCTCCCGGTTCCAGGTGGGGGGCGGCTTTTACTGTGTGCCTTCGTGATTCACCTCGGCCCGGTTCTTGCACTCCTTGCGAAACAGAATAAGTGGAAACGCGCCCCAACGCAGCGGGTGGTTTACTTCTACACACCGTCTGTATCGCAGGAGGTCAAAATGGAAACACTGGTACGCAAGTCTGTACAGATTGCAAGCCCGGCACTGCAGCGGAAGGCCGAAGAGTTGCTTGCACCCGCCGGCATCGCCCTGAATGGCAACCATCCATGGGATGTGCACATACATCATCCGCGCACCTACAACCGCGTGTTCGCGCAGGCGTCGCTCGGACTCGGCGAATCCTATATGGATGGCTGGTGGGACTGCGATCAGTTGGGCGAGTTTTTCCGCCGCTTATTCGTGTCCCGGATCGACGAACGTGTTTCGATAAAAGACATTCGGCTCCTCGCGCACATGGCGGGCGCGCAGCTATGGAATCTACAACGCAAGGCCCGCGCATACCAGGTCGGCGAACAACACTATGACCTCGGCAACGACCTGTATGCCGCCATGCTGGATCCTGGCCTCAACTACAGTTGCGCCTATTGGGAACACGCGGACAACCTCGATGCCGCTCAAGAAGCCAAGCTCGATCTCGTCTGCCGCAAGCTGTGCCTTGAGCCCGGCATGCACGTGCTCGACATTGGCTGTGGCTGGGGCAGTTTTGCCAAATACGCCGCCGAACGCTACGGCGTCCGGGTGACGGGGGCCACTGTTTCCCGGCAGCAGGCGGACTACGCCACGCAGTGGTGCCGCGGCCTCCCCATCGAAATCCAGCTTGCCGACTACCGTGATCTCGATGACCGCTTTGACCGCGTGCTTTCCATTGGCATGTTCGAACATGTGGGCCACAAAAACTACAGCACCTATTTTGCGACCACCCGCCGCCTGCTGAAAGAGGACGGCCTCGCCTTTGTGCATACCATTGGCCGCAACACCACGCTTCGCTACGCCGGCACAGACCCATGGATCACGAAATATATTTTCCGCAATGGCGAGTTGCCCTCGATGGCTCAAATTACCAAGCACAGCGAGAAATACTTTGTCATGGAGGATTGGCACAACATTGGGCCCAATTACGCCCCGACGCTCATGGCGTGGCAACGGAATTTCCATGCGGCCTGGCCCAGGCTCAAAGAAAAATACGGGGAGCGTTTTCGGCGGATGTGGGACTACTATCTGCTTATGTGCGCCGCGCTCTTCCGCACACGCAAAATGCAGGTGTGGCAGATCGTCTTTTCCCCTGCAGGGCTGCACGGCGGCTACACCCCCGTTCGCTGACCGCCGCCCCGGCGTCGTTGTCTCGTTGTGTCGTGCGCGGGCAACGGGCCGGACGCGTGGCGGCGCAAGATGTTTGCCGCGCCTACGTGCGGCATGTGCTGGGATTGTTCGAGGGCAACATCACGCTAACGGCGAAGGCCCTGGGCGCGGCGCCGAATACGGCAAGGAAGTATGCCTGCGAAAAGAGGTAGTATAATGGACATAGTGCCAGTAGAGAATAGCTTGACGGGGCGAATTTATGGACAACATGGAACAGGGGCGGCAGTCTCGCCCAGACACCTCTCCCGGCCCCAGTAAGGTCGGCATCTTCTGGATTTTCAAAGGCGAACTCATCCACGATTCAGTTCCCGTCACGGACGGCGAGGAATATGGCGCGTTCGTGAACGGTCTTTCCGACCATTGCACCTACTGGCCCCACGTTCAGCGAACCCGGCCAGAAACACGCCACCATGAGTACGAACAGGTGCCCCGCGGCCGTGTGGTCTACCGCAAGCACGACGACATCTTTCTTGTCTACGGCTCCGAGCGCTTTGTCCGAAACGAGGCCCACAAGCAATTGGTGCTGTCTGCATTCGGTCTCGCGGCAGACAAGACGGTCTTCCGCGCCGATGAACACTACGGCCCGGTTCCCGGTATGCTTGAAGGATGAACCGAAAGACAGTCCGCGGCACACCTTCTGCACGCTGATTGCGCACAGCCGCTGCGGCTTCCACACAGCGGCCCGCCTTATGCGCCACGCCGGCCATGACCATGCGCACCCTACACGCACCTCGAATTGTGTGACCTGGCCCCAGGTGTGGATGCCCAGCCGGGCGCCCCGCAGAATCGAACGGAAGATACGCAACGCAAGGCCACGCACCAAGCCGAAACCGGCGCCGAAAAGCCCCCCTTAATTCTGGCACTATGTCGGGAGTAATTCTTTAGCCGTATGGCGCAAGGGAGCGCACGTGTTTCGCCAATCTGCCCTGTGATAGCGAATACCAGTCGTGGGATGGGG
>CAZMVU010000058.1:6966-23867 GCA_964569295.1 uncultured Nitrospirales bacterium | reverse complement strand
GCGTATGGGCCTTCGTCGCTTTGGAATCAGGTTTCAGGTCCGAATCACAAGTCTTGACGAACCCCAACCCCAACCCCAACCCCAAACCCAAACTCCAATCCGTCAACCGTGAACCCCGAACCGGGAACTACGGAACACGCCTGGTCACCCTTGGGTTATGGTGAAGCCCACGTTGGGCATACAAGCCCTCTTGTCAGAGTTCATTGCGCAGCCGTTCGGTGAGGCGGGTGTGGCGCCTTGTGGTGCGGCTGTTGCGCACGGCCATGGCGACGGCGCGCTGCGTTCCGACAATGACGGCTATCCGTTTTGCACGCGTGATGCCGGTATAGAGCACATTGCGTTGGAGCATCATGTAGTGTTGCGGCAAGAGGGTGAGCACGACGGCCTGGTATTCGCTGCCCTGTGACTTATGGATGGTCGCCGCGTACGCAAGGGTGAGCTCGTCGAGGTTGTCGAAGGTGTAGCCTACGGCGCGGCCTTCATAGTCGACGGTGACCGCGCGCTCTTCCTCGTTTACGGCGGTTATCATGCCCACGTCGCCGTTGTAGACCTCGAGTTCGTAGTTGTTCCTGAGCTGCATCACCTTGTCGCCGACGCGGAAACCTTTGCGGGAGATGGGCCGGCCGTTCGGGTTGAGCGCTTGCTGGAGCGACTCGTTCAACTGACTCACGCCGGCGTCGCCGCGGTGCATGGGGGCGAGCACCTGCACGTCTTTGAGGGGATCGAGATGAAAGCTGCGGGGGAGGCGCTTCTGGACGACCTCGATGATTGTCTCCCGTGCCTCGACGGGGTCATCGCGCTCGATGAAGAAAAAGTCAGTCTCGTTAAACGCCGGGTGCTGGCCCGTGTTGATGCGGTGGGCATTGCTGATGATGCCGCTCTCGGCCGCCTGCCGGAAAACAACCTGTAAGCGCACCACGGGTGCGGCGCTCGAAGCGATGATGTCCATGAGCACGTTGCCCGGGCCGACTGACGGCAACTGGTCCACGTCCCCCACAAGGATAAGCCGTGCCTGGGGTGGCAGTGCCTTCAACAGGGCGTGCATGAGCGCTATGTCGATCATGGATGCTTCGTCCACGACGAGCACCTCGGCGCGGAGCGGGTCGTACTCATTTTTTGTAAAGCCGCCCTCCTGCGGGCTGAATTCGAGCAATCGGTGGATGGTGCGCGCCTGCCGGCCGGTGGCTTCTTCCATGCGTTTGGCAGCGCGGCCGGTGGGGGCGGCAAGGTAGCACGTGACGTTCTTCTTGCTCAGGATGGCGAGTATGCTGCGGATGACCGTGGTCTTGCCGGTGCCGGGTCCCCCCGTGATGACGAGCACCTTATGTTCGAGTGCGGTGCGCACGGCCTGCTGCTGTTCTTCGGACAGGTCGATGCGTTGCTTTTGGGCGGCGAAGCGCAGTGCATTCTCCATGTTCGTGATGCCGAGGCTTTCCGCGGGCATTGTCATGAGGCGTTTCAACCGCTCCGCCACGCCGCATTCGGCGGCATAGAGCGCCTTCGTATAGACCCAGTCACCCTCCTGCACGAGCTTACCCTCGGCCACCTGCGCCGCGAGGGCGGGCTTCAGTAATTCCTCGGACACCCCGAGCATTTCTGCGGCGTCGGGGAAAAGTTCCGACACCGGCAGGCACACATTGCCATTGCCCGCCGCGTTGTGCAGCACATGGGTAAGTCCTGCCTGCACGCGCACGGGGGATTCCTTTTCGATGCCGAGGTTCGCCGCGATCTTGTCGGCGCTTTTGAAAGCCATGCCGGCCACGTCTTCCGCGAGCCGGTAGGGGTTTTCCCGTAACACCGTCACCGCGCCGTCGCCATAGCGCTTGTAGATTTTGACCGCTTGTGCCGGGCTGATGCCGTGGCCCTGGAGAAACAGCATGATCGATTGCAGTGCCCGCTGTTTTTGCCAGGCTTCGCGAATCTGGGCGGCCCGTTTCTTTCCGATGCCCGGCACACGGGTGAGCTTGCGCGGCTCCTCGTCGATGACGCGGAGTGTTTGGACGCCGAAGGCTTTTACGAGCCGCTTGGCGAAGTGCGGGCCAATGCCCTCGATGAGTCCGGAGCCCAGGTATTTTTCGATGCCCACCACCGTGTTCGGCTGAATCGTCTCGTAGTTCGTGACGCGCAGTTGCCGGCCGAAGCGCTGATCGTCGACCCAGCGGCCCTTGAGCCGCACGGTCTCGCCCGGCGAGATGGCCATGAGGTTGCCAACAAAGGTGGTGAGGTCGTGCTTGCCGCTTTCCTGCAGCCGTGCGACGAAGAAGCCGGTCTCCTCGCTCTCGAATACGATGCGCTCGACCACGCCCTCGATGGTGACGATGGGCTGGAAATCCTCTTGGCTTGGCGTGGTGTGGGGGGCCATGGCGCGGCCTATCCGCCCACGGGCACACTGCCAAAGCGGCGTACGGGCAGGATGTCCGTGGTCATGCGTGGACTCATGGTGGCCAGGTACAGGGCCGCGTGCGCGATGTCTTCCGGGGTCATCCAGTGCGACTTGTCGCGTTCGGGCATCGCCTCGCGGGACAGGCGCGTGTCGACGCCCCCCGGACAGATGGCGTGTACGCCGATGTTGTGTTCCTTGAGTTCCATGGCGAGCACCTCGGTAAGGCCGTTCAGCGCGTGCTTCGCGGCGACATAGGCGCTCTGGTGCAGCAGCGGCTTGAGGCCGGCCACGCTCGATATGTTGATGATGCGCCCGGTCTTGCGCGCCATCATGTCCGGCAGTACGGCTTGAACCATATGGAAGACGCCATCCAGATTGACGGCGAACGTCTGTTGCCACTCCGCGAACGTATACTCGTGAAACGGTTTGAACCGGGCGAAGCCGGCATTGTTCACGAGGAGGTCGATAGGCCCCAGCGCCTCGTGCGCGCCCGCCACCGCCGCACGCACCGATTCCGGGCTGGTCACGTCGCATGGGAACACCACCGCGTCTGCACCGGTCTCGTGTACGAGGCGCGCTGTTTCCGTCAGCTCCTTGTCACTGCGCGCCACACCGGCGATTTTGGCGCCCTCTTTGGCGAAAGCCAACGCAATGCCCCGGCCGATGCCGCGGCCCGCGCCGGTGATAAGCGCGGTGTTTCCCTCTAACTGCATGGGTCTTCCTTTATTGCGGGGAGAGTCACCCCGCTACATCCGTTGATTTCAGTACATGCCTTGGCGAAGCGCTTGTTGCCGGCACACTTCCCAGGTGGCCCAGCGGCGCGACTGGCCCCTTTATAACACGGTGTTACTTCGTGGGGAAGGTCGTCACGGTTTTGTTCCGGGGTTCAGCGGGCGTCTGCGGCTCCGTGCGTTCGACGACCTCGGCGATGGTCGCATTGAGCTGTTTGGCGTCGCCTTTGTCCAGTGCTTCGTAGATGGGCCTGTAGCGTTTGTCCTGCCGCAGGAGGGAGGGGTCGTGTCCCGCCTCGCGCAGGACATGCGTTACATCGCGCACGCGCACATGCTCGGGCGAACGTCCCGGCTGGTAACGCGGCGGATCGGTGGCTACCTTGGTCACGAGTCCCGCGTGGATGAGGGCTTCGACAGTTTCGGTCAGGACACGCATGGGCACATTCCACGCGTCGGCCGCCTCGCTCATGGTGATGCCGGGGCGTCCATCCCGGAAACGGCGCGCGAGTTCGACCACGAGCCGCAGGCCCAGCGCCTCCTTATAGGCGTGGCTGCCTTCGCCGGCATGCTGCTCGATGGCGAAGGTCTTTTCGTTCTGGCAGGCGAAGGTGAACAGCGAGCCGAACAAGAGGATGATCCAGGAGAAGTAAATCCACATCATGAGCAGGGGGAACAACGCGAAACCGGAGAAGAACAGCGTGTACCGGGCGAGGCCCATCTGAAATTTCACGAACGCCCACGAGTTCAATACCCACAAGCAGCCCGCGACGATTCCGCCCAGCAGCGCATAGCGGAGCAGTACCTTCGTGTTGGGCACCATCCAGTTCAAGAGGCTCATGGTCAGGCAGATAACGCCGAACTGCATCCCACGCAGTCCTATCAGTGCGGCCGGTCCGAAGGCGTTGGCCACGGTCTGGCTCTCGAGGGCTGCGGTGATGCCCAGCACCGCCGCCGCCACAAACGGAAGCAGCAGGGTCACCATGAGGTAGTCGCTCAATACGCGGAAGTAGTTGCGGTTGCGCTCGACGCCCCAGATAGCGTTGAACGACGACTCGACGTTTCGCATCAGACCGAATACCGTGGTGAGCACGAACAAGAGCCCCGACAGCCCGAGCGTGCTGGCATCACCCGCGGCCTGCTCGGCCATGCTTACCAGCGTTTCAACGGGGTTACGATAGGGGGAATCCTCCGCATCCGGCTGGCCCACACCCTGCAACACAAAGCCGAGGATGCGCTCTTTGAGTTCTTCGTTCACCGCTGCGCCGCCGTCATCGGGCTCGAGCGGCGTGATGCCATCGTCTGCGAAGTCGCGCTTTATGGCGCCCATTTGCGCGGCCGCGTCATCGGGAAGGCGGTGGGGCGCCAGATCCTCGGCTGTGGTGGTGGTGGTGGCGGGCGGCAAATCCGGGGCGGCGTTCGGCCGGGCTTCGAGAAAGTCGCGCGCTATGTCTTTATCCAGATGGGCCGGCGCCACATCCTCGCCGCCGGCGAATGTCACCGCCTGGGTAAGCCAGACGTCGAATTCATTCGAAAGTTTCTGGTATACCCCTTCGCCAAGATTGAACGTAGTGATGAAAAAGAACATGAAGGTCAGGAACGGCACAATGAAGAGCATGGTTGCGAAGGTGAGCGCCGAGGCCCGCAAGAGCAGCGTTTCTTCCATAACGCCGCGAACAAGGAGAATGGCCACCCGCACGTTCTTGATGATCATGCCGTGGGGAACCTGTTCGCCGGGCTTCCCGATCTGCCACACATCGTGGGTGACGAACCGGTGGCCCCGTTCCAGGGCGGCCGCCAACTGTTCCAGATACTTGCGCATAGCTCCATGCTACCGCCCGGGCTATGTCCGGTACAAGCGCTGACACACGCGCATTGGCGCGAATGAACCCGCTGTGCTACACTGCCCCGGGCGCTGAAAAGCAGGAGCACCGGGCCTATGGACATGGTTCTCGAACATGTCAGCGAGCACCAGACCTACTACATTGTCGCCGCGATTGTTTTCGTGGCCGTGTTGCCGTTGATCTATCTCACCCGGCGTTGGTCCGTGCCGCTTATTCAGTACACAATAGAAACGATTGTCTATGTAATCAGCATGCATTTCGCCGTGGGCCTCGTTGTCCGCGTGGCCGCTTGGTTCAAAGATCAATCGAGCATGAAACGCGCCTTCGGCACGCGCCAGGAAGAGGTGCCCGAGTGGACGAACCCCTGGCTCGTTTTCTGGGACCGCGAGGCGTATAACCCCGACTGGCTGTTCTGGTTTGAGCTGGTGGCCGTGGTGCTGATCGTCTTTCTTGTGTGGCGTTACCGGCCCATGCGGGTCCGCCGGCGCCCCCAGAAGAAACCCTCTGTCATGGCCAAGAAGACCTACGCTTACACTCAACAGACCCCATCGCCCCGGCGCGGGACGGGGAGAAGGTAGTACATGATTCCCCCATTTATCCAGGGTTCCATTGCCCCCGTTTTCACGGTCTTTGATGAGAACCGGCGTCTTGACGAAGCCGGCCAGCGCAATCTGCTCGACTTTCTCGTCGCCCGCGGCGGCATCAGTGCGTTTTTTCTGCGCTGCGGCCTCGGGCAGATGTACACTTACAGTGAGGACGATGTGCGCCTCATGATACGCCTGGCCACGGACCACTTGCGCGGGCGCGCTCCCGTTATGCTGGGGTGTGCCGGGGTGTGGGACCGGAACCGCGCGCACCTGCCGGACCCGAAGGTGTATACCGGCCAGGCCGTAGCATTCGGCCAGTGTGCCCTGGAGCATGGCGCCGATGCCGCGGTTTTCACCCTCCCAGAATGTATTCGCCCGGCTGCGGGTGAGTCGCCGCATGATGTCGTGGTGCGCTACTTCGAGACCCTGTCCCATGCAATCGAACTCCCCATCTTCATCTACCAGGCGCCCCAAACCGACCCGGACTATATGGTCACGCGCCAGACCATGGCGCGCCTTGCGCAGATTCCGCATGTGCACGGTATCAAGGTTTCGACCTCTGATGCGGAGTATCTCTGCGATCTCGGCGAGGTCCTCGAAGGTACCGACGCCGCCCTTGTATGCGGTTGCGAGACCGTCTACTATGCCGGCCTGATCGCCGGCGCCCGGGGGGTGATCGGCCAGGGAACCACGATCAACCCGTCCGTTATCAACGCCGTCGCCGATGCCGTGGGCCGGGGCGATCTCGACGCGGCGGTTCGCGCGCAACGGGTTGTCAACCTCCTGGTGCGTGAGGCGCGCAACCCCGTCAGCTATTTCCTGCGCTACGCCAACGAGCAGGGCTATGCCATGCCGAACTATCAGCGCAACGCGAACAACCCCTATGTGAAGGAACGCCCCCCGCTGACCGATTCGGATTACGAGCATTATAAGGCTCTGCATGAACGCGCATTGGATGAGCTTGCCGCGATGTCGCAGGCCGGAGGCCGGAGGCCGGATGTCGATGCGCGGTGGAAACAATAATTAGTTGACAGGTTCTTGACTGGCCCGCAGTTCTGTGTATAATCGCATGAACAAAGGGAATGATCGTGTACCAGTGCGGGGGTGCCCCGCCGACACGTGAACACGATGTGCCACTGAATATGTACCGCGTCATAATGCTGGCGGTGATTGGTATTATTACCATAATTGCCGTACCGTCCTTGTTTACAAAGAGGTGCCGCTCGTGTGGCCGCCGGAACGGGCTTGATCGCACCATCTGCAAGCACTGTGGCACGGCTTTCCAGGACGACGTGGATTCATAGCGTAGCGGAAAAGCCCCCGGGCAGAGCGCCCGGAAATCATGAAAAACGGGGCCGCCCCCCCTTAAGGGGACGGCCAGGACAATGTGCCGGGGTGTTAAGGCCTGTACGTCGACTCGGGCGGTCGGGCGGGCCTAAGCGGCGGCCCCTTCGCACTTTGGAACGTCGTGGCGGCGCACCGGAGTGCAGGGCGCCCCTGGGAGGCCAAGTCTTTGCCACAAATGATTAACTGCCCGTACTGCGGGAAACTCACCGACCCGAAGCTGGCCAACTGTCCCCATTGCGGCGGCCCCATGCAGTCGGGCGCCCCTCAGGCTACGGGAAAACAAGTGCCCCCGGAGCACCAACAGCGTTGCCCGAGCTGCAATGCGGAAGTGCAAGAGGGCGATATTATCTGCGTGCAGTGCGGCACCAACCTGCTCACGGGCCAGAAAATCGCCCAGGAGCAGGTACAGGCCCCCGTGCAGCGCTTTGACTGGAGCCGGCTGCCGTTGTTTGTCGGGATAGCCGTGGTGGTTCTGGTGTTGGCGGTGCTCGCCTGGCTTTTGCCCGATCTCCTCACCGGCCCTGTCGAACGGGCGCGCGACCTCATCGAGGAGCAGCGCCCCCTCGAAGCGATCAATGTCTTGGAGCAGCACGTGGAGGCCGCTCCGGAAGACGTGGACGCCCAGGCTTTGCTCGGCCGGATTCAATGGGATCGGGAGGAATTTGCCGATGCCGCCGCCGCCTTTAGCGCGGCAGCGCGCGTGGATCGCGAAGCAGCGGAATACACCTGGCGCGCCATACTGGCATTGCGCCGCCAGAATGCCGCCGGCACCCTTGACGCGCAGGCCGATCTGTTGCAACGGCTTGTCCAACAGAACCCGGACGACGGGCGCGCCTGGTTTGCACTTGCGCTGGTGCGTGCCAAGCAGGATGATGCCGGCGGCGAGCTCGACGCTTTGCAACGGGCAGCCCAACACTTGTCCGAGGCCCCGGAGGTGCAGCGCCAGCTCGGTATTGCTCTGGTGCGGCGCGGCCGCTACGAAGAGGCTGTCAGCGCACTGGAGCAGGCCCAGGCCCTCAGTGACGATGCGGCCCCCGCCACCACGGCCGCCCGTGCCGTAGTCGCCAGCATGGATGGCGATCACGAGCAGGCTGCTGCGCTCTTCGAAAGCGCGGCCGAGGAGGGTGCGGGGCTAGGCGCCATGACCGCACGCCGGCTGGGACTTGCACAAATCGAACAAGGCGCTTTTGAGCAAGCGGAACGGCGCCTGCGTGCGGGCCAGGAGATGCGTAAGGAAAACGCGCCCGCCATGTTTTACCACGCTCTTGCGCTGCACGGCCTTGGCCAGGAGGAAGAGGCGATCAACCGCTACGCCCAAGTGGCGGAACTTTCTGTGCCGCAATCGATCGATGCGGCCATCGAACTGGCCAAACTGCACCTCAAGCGGGGCGACGTGAGCCGGGCGCGGGACCGGCTTGATCAGGCCAAATCGATGTGGACCAATGACAAATCACAGCGCTCGGAGCGGGCGCGCCAGCAAATAACCGCTATCCTCGCCACAGCCGAAGGCCGGCTGCTTTCCGCCGAGGATCAGGAGGACGATGCCCTCGAAGCCTTTCAGCAGGCGGCGCAGGCGGATCCCACCTATCCGCCGGCGGCTCTTGAGCGCGGCCTCTACTATATCCGCAATGGCGCGCTACGGCAGGGGGTGAACGAATTGCAACGCTATGTGGACCTGGCCGGTGAACGGACCGACGCCGGCCGGGTGAACGAGATACAAGTGCTCATTCGCCAGCTCGAACAAACCTTGCAAACCATCGCGCGCTGATCGCGCGAAGCCACCGCATGGAGTAGCACAACTATGGCACGAGCGTTTCGACTCTTTCCGGTGATCATGGTGAGCATGGTTCTGCTCTGGGATGCGCCGGCAGCCGCGTGGGGCCCCAAGGCCGAGTTGACCATTGTCGACTTCGCCCTCAACCTGCTCTCGAGCGAGGCTGACCTGCCACTCAAGCGCAAACAGCGCGAGATCCGTCAGGGCGTCATGATCTCCCAAGAGAAACTCGCCGACCGGCAGTCCGCCTTCAATTCCAATCTCGCACGGGCCATTGCCTCGGAGATGTACCTGCTCGAACGCGTTGGCCGCAACGGCTTCGATATCTATTTCGCCTATCGCCTTGGCGGGCTCGGCAAGATGGTCGCCATGGCGGCCTCACCCATGCAGGAAGCGCCGGCGGTCTTCCGAGCCGCCTACGACACGGATGTCGAGAATAATATCGACCGGCTTTCGGTGCCCGAGAGCAGGCGTGACGTCGTGGATCCCAAGAGCTACATTCCGCGTTTGCAGCAATCGGCCACCGGCCGCGATGAAATGATTACCCGGGATTACCAGGAAGGCACCGGCTTCAAGGGGGTGGCCCGGCAATCCCTCGCGAGTGATGCCGGCCGTGCGGTCGATGCCGTGGCCGATGTGTGGTACACCATTTTGACGGAAGACACCCTGTCCGCAGCGGTGTCCGACGCGGAGTTGCAGCGCTACTTGCTCGGGGCCTACGAGTACTACATTGACCGGGGCAACATCACGGAGATCGAAGCCGCTGCGGAACGTCTGGAAAACCTCGTTTCCATAAACACCGCGATGCGCGAGCAGATCGGCGACTATTTTTACGAGGCGGGGTTCTATGAGCAGGCCATGGCCTCGTACAAGCAGGTGCTGGAAGAAGCGCCGGGCAACAGCGCCGTGATCGGGAAGATCGCCGATTACTACATCGAGCAGGGGGAAGCGCTGCTCGGCGAGGAGGAATTGGAAGACGCCCTCGACGCCTTCGAGACCGCACTCGAGGCGGACCCCGTCAACGCCGGCGCGCAGGCCAAGCGCCTGGAAACCGAGCGGCTCATCGCGGAGCGCGAGGACCGGCGTGATGAGGCCCGGACGGCGCTCGACAGTGCTACCTCCTTCGAGGCCCAGGCCGAGGAACACGCCTTCGAAGGTTACTATGTCGAGGCGATTGCCGCCTATGTCGAAGCCAGCCATGCCTACGACAAGGTAACTTCCGAATTTCCCGAGTTGTACAGCCGGGCCCAGCAGGGATTGCGCAGCACCACTTCCCGAATCGACGAATTGCGGGACGAACTCATTGCCAATGTGAATGAATACAGCGGCAGCGGTAATGTGTTCGATCTGTTCATCATCGCCGACATACAGGGCCGTGAACTCGATCAGGACGTGCTGCGCTCGCTCTCGGATGCGGCGTATGACGAGACCTTCGACCGCCTCGAGGAGGCCTACATGCCCGCCGTCACGCCGTAGGGACGGCCCGCGACAGGGCCCGGCGTGGCTTGCCGGCCCGAATGCGGCGCCGAGGCGTGCGTACTCGGGAGGCGCCCGGCGCGGCCGCCTCACAGGGAGTGCGTGCAGCATCGCGCCCAGCCGGCATGTTCGATGATGCGGGCCTCAATACCGCAAGAACGCACCGATGCCGCCGGCCTCTTCTTGCAGACGCGTGGCCGCGTCGCCACGCAACAATTCGATGCTGCCGCCATCACGGGCGGTTTTCACCGCGATACGCTCGATAACATCCTCATCTTCGCGGATGGCGCCCCCGAGCAGGGATGCATAATCGACCTCAGGACCGGTCAGCATTTCGCGATCGCAGGTGGCGCCATGTACTTCCAGGCCGTCGCTGTACAGTAACTTCCGTACCCGCCCTTCGGCCGCGGCGCGCAGGGTGGGTTCGAGACCCGTGGTGGCTTTGCCGCTCTTGGCCGACGTGGTAATCAAATCCTCGACAAGCACCGTCTCGGAGGCACGCTCGTGTTCCGCTTCGATGCGCTGGGATTCTTCGAGCACGCGGTTCTCGGGTGCGTCCAGCGAGAGTGCGGTGGTCGCGATCAGCTTGTTCTGAAGCGGATGGGGGAGCAAACGCTGCAATTCGGCCAGGGCTGCGGTTGGGCCGGCAAGAATGATCCGGCCGAAGCTGCGTTCCTTGTCGCACCGGCGCAGGTGCTCGACCACGTTCTTGAGGTGCTTCTTGGCGTGCTCATCGGCACTGCGCTGAAAGTTCATCTGCGAGGCGTGGTCATCCTTGCCCGACGTGTCCGACCGTTGAACGGGCAATTCCGCCTCGCATTCGGCCACGCACGCGATATGGTTCAAGTACACATCGAAAATGCGGCCGCGCTTGCGGTCCGCCAAGGCGACGCCATAGCGGGCGTATTCATCGCTTGCTTCGAGCAGGGGGCGCAGGTAAGGCAGTGGCCCCCATTGCACAGTGCTTGCGATCGAGATCGGCAGGTGAGTGTGCCAGAAGAAGTCCTGGTCCACATCGGCGAAGACCACGAGTGTCTTCTGCTGCGGCTGGTAATCACGCAGGAATGCCCCCACCCGGCCGGCATTAGCCGCTAAGGCGGTGTGTTGCGGGCCATTGCCCACGCGTCGCTCGAGCGCACGCAGACCATTGCGCCAAGGCAACTCGAATTCGCGGTTCAGGTTTTTCGCCTGCCCCTGGTCCACGTTGAGGTAAACTGAAAGTACGCCGCTCTCCTTCGGGGCCTGGTGATGCATGAGCAAGCGCAGATCATCCTTCGCGATCATGTAAGCACTCCTTGCGTTTTCCGGCGGGGCACACGCGGCTTTCGCCGGTGCCCCCTCCGGCGCCTAGCGTCTCTTGTTTTCACCGTAGGGAGGGAGCAATTCTTGTGCCGCTGCCGCGATGGTTGGCACCGGAGCAGAAGCAGGGGCGGCAACGTATGCATTTCACACCCGTGTAACGATTCGTAACACGGGGGCGCCGTGTGTGGATAGGAACAACCGGAAATAGCCAGCTATGCCAACGGCATGCCTAACCACTGGGCACTCAGCCGGGTCGCAAGCATCATGATGGTTTCCTGCGGGTTTACCCCCAGGGCAGTTGGCACGATGCTGCCATCGCACACATAAACGCCGGGTGCGCCGAAGACCTGGCAGTCCGGGCCGACGACCCCGCCGGCGGGGGTGGCGGCCATGCGGCAGGTGCCCAGCGGGTGGAAAGCCATGAGCTCGAGGTCGTCGCGGCGCAGGGGCGCTTTCTCGAAGCGCTCGACGTCGGCCTCGTTCTGGAAGACATTGCCGGCGCGTGACACGAAGGGGTAGACGGCCCGGGCGCCGCCCGCAAAAAACAGGCGCGCAAGAAAGCTGATGGCAAAGCGAATACGCTCGACATCGGTGTGCGTGAGGTTGTAGCGGAAGAGGGGGGGGAGGCCGTTGGGGGTGCGCAACAGGCGTCCTTCGCCCGAGTCACTGATCATGAAGCCGAATGAAGCCATGTGGCGATAGTGCTTGATGAAATGAGCGAGCTGCGGGCCGTGGAAGGGTGCGGCCATGATTCCGAGCTCGGGGGGCATGCTGATGCCCTCGAATATGACGCCGTGGGATTCCTTGTAGTCGTCGAAGTAATAGGCCTGGGGTACGCCTTCCCACTGGCGAATGTCCTCCTCGAATTCGCCGTAGACCTTCGAGGCGGGGTGAAGCGTGAGGTGGCGGCCGATGTGTTTGTTGCCGCGGGCCAGCCCGTTGTGCCGGAGAAAGGAGGGTGAGAGCAACGTCCCACAGGCGATTACCACCCGGGGCGCGCGCAGTGTGAGGCGCCTGCCCATGGGGCGGCCGTCGTTGTCGACGCTCTGCGCCACCAGTCCGGCGGCATGGCCACGGTGATCGCGCAGGATGGTCTCCGCGCGTGCCCGCGAGTAGGCCGTGGCGCCGGCACACAGCGCCTTGGGCAAGTAGCTTTTATCCATGCTTTGTTTAGCGCCTGAAGTGCAGCCGTAGCAGCACATGCCGCAACCTTCACAGTCACGAACATTGCGCTGCAGCGGCGCGCCGTCGATGCCTTGGGCTTGAAGGAGCTCATGCACGAGGGTGCATGAGCGGCTCATGTACTCGAACGGGGTCGCACTGACGTTGATCTCCCGTTCGACCCGGTCGAAGAACGGCCCGAGCGTGGCGGGATCCATGTCCTCGATGCCGAATCCGCTGCGCCATCTCTCGAGCACGGCGTCGGGGGTGCGGAAGCACGTGCCCGAGTTGATTGTCGTGGTGCCGCCGAAGACCTTGCCGAGCGGCACGGGCACCATGGGGCGGCCCACCGTGCCGGTAAGCCCTCGGTCGCGGTAGAGGCGGGTGGCCGCCTCCCAGGCAAAATCGGTGTGTTCACGGTGATGTGCGCCTTCCTCGACGATCGCCACATTCATGCCGCCTTCGGCGAGTTCCTTTGCGAGCACGGCGCCACCGGCTCCCGAACCGACGATGACGGCGTCGAACTTCGCATCCACATCCGCGGGCATACGGGTGGCCTCGATCGGCTCGGGCGGCGGGCCGGGCGGGCCGTTTTCGGGTACGGACAGACCAGCCGTTTGGCTCATGTCGTTTCTCCCACGCGTGGGCAGATGCGTTTCTCGGGGGGGAGGTCCGGCCGGTGTCGGCGGTGGTCGATGCTCGGCCCGTACCCGATATGGCGGTAGAGCGGTTCCTGGCGCATCATGGTCGTGAGGGTAAGTATTTTGAGTAGTTTGAACAGGTTTCGGGGCATGAGGAAACGTGCGTATTCCCACCGGTGTACGTAATCGATACGCTTGGTCAAGGGCAACCGGCTGAAAGGGCGCAGCTTGCGTGCGAATGGGAAAGGCAAATACTCGAAGCTGAACAGCCCCAGGCGAAAAGCCATGAAAAAGGGTAGTGGCAAAGCCCGGACCTCGGCGTCGATCTCTGTGAGCAGGGCATCCATATCCAGCCGATCGAGAATTTCGGGATCCTCGGCGACCAGCGTCTGCGTAAGGGCGGCCATGGCGCGGTGGCCGCGGTGGTCGAAAAGCCTTATGAGGAGGCTGCGCATCGTAAAAAACCCTTTCGTTGCCGGGCATCCGGCGGTGGCGCAAACGCGCCTACAGCAAGAGCGGCACGTTCTCCCGCTTTTCCCGGGTAACTACTTCATAGGCTACAGTGCCGCGAGCGGTGAGCACATCTTCCAGCGTGTTGTTGTGGTACACCTCGAGGGCCATGCTCGATATCTTGGAATTGTAGCAGTAGAGTTGCGAGCCGTCCGTGTCTTCATAGGTGACCCCCGCGAACTCGTCGGGCGCGGCGTCCACCCGCCCGACAAAGCGGCGCTCGCGCAGACGTGCCTCGAAACGCCAGCCGGTGAGGCCGAACCGCGATGGCATGCGCAACGCCGGCCACAGGTTGTTGATGGCGTAGTCGGTGCCTTTGTAGTGGATGTACATGCCGGACATCTGCATCGTGCTGCCGTGTTGGCCTTTGCGCCCCCGGCCCGAAAGCCCGTCCCAGATGGCGCGCACCGGCTTGCCTTCCTGATCATGGAAATGGTTGCAGTGGCCCCACGCCCAACTGTAGCCGTTGCGGGCGCCGGCGAGGTGGCCTTGCATGCCCGGCGCGTCAGTGAACTCCCAGGGCGTGCCGTTCACCTCGCACAGGCCATTGAAGCGCAGATCCTCGTGTACGGTCCAGGCGATGTTGCGCACCATGCGCAGCCGCTTGAGTACGGGAGGCACAAAGTCGAACGCCGCCGGCCGCGCCGGCGCAAAGCGCAGCCGCCAGCGGATGGTGTTGCCGCCGGGCAGGCCGACTGCCCCCTCGGTTTCGCGGGCCGCGAAGATGCACTCGCCAATCCGGAAGCCCTTTTCCTCGGGTGGCAACAATACAAATTCCTCGGCGCGGCGGGTGCGCTTGACGGCCACTTTCTTCACCTCCGTTGCGGTGCGCTCGAAAGCGATGGCCCACACTTCGGCGAGCCGTTTGGTACCGTCTGCGCGAACGAGCAGGGTGAACCGCAGCCAGAGGGCACGCCGGGCTTCCGGATCGTTGAGCTTGAGGTACCACACCTCTTGGTGGCTGTCGATGCTGACGGGGCGGAAGAAAGGCGTATTGTGGGGTACGACCGTGGAAACGCGCGCCATCAGTCCGGGTCCTTGTTACCCGAAGGCGCCTCGGCTGGACGTTCGGTCTTGGGGACACTGCCGCGCTTCAAAACCCACGCCACCCGCAGCGTGAAAAAGCTGACGCACAGAAAAATGATGAAATCGACCACGAACCCGACCAGATAACCAAAGACATACCCGTCTTCGAGGCGCTCGACCGCGAAGTAGTAGAGGTACCCCATGCTCGAGGTGAACTTTGACAGGTTGTGCACCCAGGGATAGACCTGGTTGTCAGGCCGCGCCGAAGCCGCGAAGGTGACCGCCACCAGCATGACCATCATCGAGGCGGCCAGGGGCACCCAGAAATGCGGGGGACCGCCCGGAAGGGACGCGAACATGTTCAACACATCGCCCAGGTTGATAATCCACACCACCAAGCCCGGCAGGAACAGGAACGATAGCGCCCCCACTGCGTATACCAGGCCGAGTACGCGCATGATAATGCGGTAGTGGCGCACGGTTGGATGTTCTATAGATGATGCCATGGGTTCCCTCCTTGCCGCATCCGGCGGTGGCGTCATGTTCCGTATAGTAGCACCCCGGCCCGGCGCAAATGAATCCCCGCATGCGGACCTGCGGGCGTTCGGGCGCTGTGTTTCGCGCGCGCTCTTCTGTTTGCGTTGATTGGCGTCGTTATGATAACCTCCACGCTCTTAGTGCGTCCGTCTCGATCCGCCTGTATACGCATCCACCTTTCTGCGGGGGCGGTGGTGTATCGGACGCGGCACGGGCAACAACAGCCACAACTACCGAAAGCGGGGTGCTGCCGTGAGAAAACCACTTATTGCCGGCAACTGGAAAATGAATAAACTGACCGCGGAGGCCGTGCAACTGGTTGAAGAGCTCAAGCCAGCGTTGCAAGGCATCGATAACATAGATATCGTAGTATGTCCCGTGTTCACCGTGTTGAGTGCGGTGGCCAAGGCGGCCGCCGGCACGAACATCGCCGTGGGCGCGCAGAATTGCTACAAGGAAGAGAGCGGCGCGTTTACCGGCGAGCTATCGCCCCAGATGCTCAAAGACGCCGGCTGCACGTGGGTCATTATCGGCCATAGCGAGCGGCGTCATGTTTTCGGGGAGTCCGATCAACTGCTCAATGAGAAGCTGCGCTACGCTCTCAACCAAGGGATGAACGTAATGTTTTGCATCGGCGAAACCCTTGACGAGCGGGAAGGCGGCCAGATGGAAGACGTGCTGCGCCAGCAGGTCGGGGAGGGGCTCAAAGGCCTTTCCAATGGCGATTTCCAGCAGCTCGCGCTCGCCTATGAACCCGTGTGGGCGATTGGTACCGGCAAGACCGCCAGCCCCGAGCAGGCGGAAGAGGCCCACGATTTTGTGCGCGCCCTTGTGCGGGATCAGTTCGGTGAAACCCTGGCGGACAACCTGCGTATTCAGTATGGCGGCAGTGTGAAGCCCGACAACGCCGGCGCGCTCCTCGCCAAGCCCAATGTGGATGGTTTCCTCGTGGGTGGCGCGGCGCTCAAGGCGGACAGTTTCGCTGCTATCGTGAAGGCCGGCGCCTGACCAATTTTCCGGGCGCGCAAACCGCCCAACCGTAAGGAAGCGCGAAGAATATGTATGACATTATCTTCAGTTGGAACACTTTGTGGTGGCTCATGGTGGCGCTCTACGTCCCCTCATGCTTCGGTCTGATCATTATCGTGCTGTTGCAAAAGGGCAAGGGCGCCGGTTTCGCCGGTGCGTTTGGCGTGGGCCCTGGTTCGGATACCGTCTTCGGACCGCGTATGGCGAAGAGCCTGCCGCAACGCATGACCTACATTATGGCCGGCGTCTTTATGAGCTTCGCGCTTATTATGTCGATGCTTTCCGGCCGCCTGGCGCGTGGCGCCGCTCCGGAACTCGAAGCGGAAATGGGTACATCGGAGCAAGCCTTCGAAAGTCTGTTTGAGAAAGAGGCCGAGGAAGATACAGAGGACGAAACGGGCATGGACGGCATGGTGGAAACCCCCGGCCAACCGAATGTTTCTGTTACGCCGGTTCCCGAGGATGCACCGGCCGAGGATGCACCGGCCGAGGATGCACCGGCCGAGGATGCACCGGCCGAGGATGCACCGGCCGAGGATGCACCGGCCGAGGATGC
>CAZMVU010000058.1:0-6866 GCA_964569295.1 uncultured Nitrospirales bacterium | reverse complement strand
CCGAGGATGCACCGGCCGAGGATGCACCGGCCGAGGATGCACCGGCCGAGGATGCGCAGTAGGTATCGGACTTTAGGTGTTATGGAAAGGCCCAAAGCACGGTGCTTTGGGCCTTTTTACCTCCGCGCCCTTGACGCCGTCGCGACGGTCTCTTTCTTGTCTGGACGTAAACGCGCTTGATAGTTTGTGCATGGCCGTAAGTACGCCCCGCAGCGAATCCGCGCGGGCGGATGGGTGGATGGACACGAAATGGATAAGATCCTGATTCGCGGTGGGAAGCCGTTGCGCGGCAAGGTGCCTGTGCGTGGCGCGAAAAACGCCGCCCTGCCGTTGATGGCTGCGGCGTTGCTCGGCGAAGAGCCAAGCACGTTGCACAATGTGCCCTGCCTGCACGATGTTTTTACACTCGACAAAATTCTTAGCGGCATGGGGATGCAGATCGAGTTTACCGGCCGCTACATGACCCTTGCCGCGCCGGAGACGTTGCAGGCGGAGGCGCCCTACGAGCTCGTGCGCAAGATGCGCGCCTCGTTCTTCGTGCTCGGGCCGCTACTCGGGCGGTTCGGACGCGCCCGGGTCTCGTTGCCGGGGGGCTGCGCTATCGGCACACGCCCAGTGGACATTCACCTAAAGGGTCTCGAGAGCTTAGGGGCAGCCATCACGATCGAGGAGGGGTATGTGCAGGCAGAGGGGCCGCTGACGGGCGCGGATGTGCACCTCGAGTTTCCCAGTGTCGGGGCTACAGAAAACCTGCTGATGGCCGCCAGCCGCGCTAAAGGGGTGACCCGCCTGTCGAATGTGGCCCGGGAACCCGAGATTGTGGATCTGGCGCACTTCCTGAACGGCATGGGCGCCCAGATTTCCGGTGCCGGTACAGACCTTATCACGATCGTCGGGGTAGACGAACTCGGCGGTTGCGAGCATGAAGTGCTGCCGGACCGTATCGAGGCGGGCACATTTCTCGTCGCGGGTGCAGCCACGCACGGCGAGGTGACGGTACAGAACGCGAGCGCCGGCCATCTTCCCGTGTTCCTGGACAAGTTAATCAGCGCGGGTGCTGAGGTGGCAGTTAACGGGAACAGTATTCGCGTGGCCGCACCCAACGGCTTGAAAGGCGTCGACATTTCAACGCAGCCTTTCCCCGGTTTTGCCACGGACCTCCAAGCCCAGATGATGGCAGCCCTCACCTTGGCGCAAGGCGCCAGCGTAATCCGCGAAACGGTCTTCGAGAACCGGTTTATGCAGGTTAGTGAGTTGATGCGCATGGGGGCGGATATCACCTTGGAAGGCAACGCCGCCACAGTACGCGGCGTGGGACAGCTCTCGGGCGCCCCGGTAATGGCCTCGGATTTGCGCGCAAGCGCCGCCCTGGTAATCGCCGGGTTGATGGCGGACCGGGGCGAAACGGCTGTGGCCCGTGTGTATCATATCGATCGCGGGTATGAGCGCATTGAGGAGCGGTTTGCCGCGCTTGGTGCGGACATCGAGCGCGTTCGCGAGTAGACTCTGGAGGTATTCATGCGGCGTTTCGAAATCATAGACGATACAACCTTTGCCGAAGCCCTCAGGCTCGCCGAACAGATAGGTTCTGGCGCGGAGACCGGCGCCCTCGAAGACAAGCGCGCGGCCGTGGCCCGAATCGCCGAGGCGGTCCGGCACGAAGGCGACGCCGCCGTGGCCCGGTTCACGAAAGAATTCGATCATTCGTCACTCACGCCGGAACAGTTCGAGGTGAGCGCCGGCGAATTTGCGGCAGCCCGTAGCGCGGTGGATCCGAACCTTGTGGCCATTCTCGAACGGGCGCAAGAAAACATCCGCCGCTTCCACGCGAAAAACCTGCGCCAGTCCTGGGAGGAAACCTCGGAAGATGGCATGGTGCTGGGCCAACGGGTGACTCCCATCGACCGTGTGGGGGTGTATGTGCCGGGCGGTAAGGCTTTCTATCCCTCCTCGGTGCTCATGAATATCGTGCCGGCCAAGGTGGCGGGCGTCAAGGAGATCATCATGGTGTCGCCGCCTTCCTATGATGGCGGCATTCACCCCGTGGTGCTCACGGCGGCGCAAATCGCCGGGGCCGATCGCGTGTTCCGTGTGGGCGGCGCACAGGCGGTGGCCGCCCTGGCCTATGGCACGGCGGTCATCCCGCGGGTCATGAAGATCACCGGCCCGGGCAATATCTATGTCACCCTCGCCAAGGCCCTGGTGCGCGGCCGGGTCGATATCGACAGCGAGGCGGGTCCGAGCGAGGTGGTGGTCATCGCCGATGACAAGGCGAATCCGGCCTATGTGGCGGCGGAATTGCTTGCCCAGGCCGAGCACGACGAAGACGCACTGTGCGTGCTCGTCACCACGAGCCGCGAGTTGGCGGAGGCTACCCTTGTGCGCCTCAGCGACGATATCGCGAAGCAGCCGCGGCACGCTATTATCAACCGTGCTCTCCAAGAACACGGCCTCGTTGTGATCGCGCGCGATATGGACGACGCCGTCGCCCTGACCAATGGCATTGCCCCCGAGCACCTGAGCATACAGACGGAGTTTCCGCGCAAGGTGAGCGATCGCATACGCAATGCGGGCGCGATGATGCTGGGCGGGATGACGCCCGTGGCGGTGGGCGATTACTATGCCGGCCCGAACCACATCCTCCCGACCGGGCGGCGTGCCCGCTTTCAGTCGCCCTTGAGCGCGGAGGATTTCAGGAAGGTGACCAGTATCATCGCGTACAGCCGTGAACGCCTCGCCCAAGACGGCGACGATATCACGGCTTTGGCCGAAATCGAAGGGCTGCATGCCCACGCCCGGGCTATCGAGGTGCGCCGCAAATGAAATACCAACGGGAAATATTGCGGGATTTGCAAGGCTACACACCCGGGGAGCAGCCCCAGGGCGGGCATGTCATCAAGCTCAACACGAACGAGAACCCCTATCCGCCATCGCCCGCCGTGGTCGAGGCCTATCGCAACCTCACCCCGGACCAGTTGCGCCGGTACCCGGATCCCGTGGCCGCCGCCTTCCGAGCGGTCTGCGCCGATCGCTATGGAACGCCGGGGCCCGATTGGATCATCGGCGGGAACGGCATGGACGAGCTGCTCTCGCTGGCGCTGCGCACCTTTGTCGATCCGGGCGATGATGTGCTCGCCATGCACCCCACCTACAGTCTGTACGAAGTATTGGTGCGCCTGCACGGGGCGAACCTGGTGAGCGTGGATCTCGACGCGGATTTCGGCCTGACGCACGCCTTCTTCAATACGCCCGCCCGTCTCGCCTTCTTCACGCGGCCGAATGCGCCCACCGGCCTGTGCGCACCCCGGGAAGAGGTCGTGCGGTTCTGCGAAACGTTCAAAGGCATTGTGGTCATTGACGAGGCCTATGTGGATTTTGCGGACGATGACTGCATGGACCTGCCGCAACGCTTCGATCATGTTATTGTCATGCGCTCCTTCTCGAAGTCATTCAGCCTGGCCGGCATGCGTATTGGCGTAGCTGTCGCGCATCCGGAACTCATCGCAGAGTTCCTGAAGACCAAAGACTCGTACAACATGGACGTTTTCAGCCAGGTTGTGGGGTATGCGGCTATGAGCGATTACGAAACCATGCGCGCCAATGCGCAGCGGGTGCGCGCCACACGGACCTCGCTGGTGCATGCACTTCGAAAACTCGGCTTCGAGGTCGGCGATTCACAGGCGAACTTCGTGCTCGCGCACTGGAACCGGCCGCCCGGTGCACGTGCGCTATTCGAGCAGCTTCGTGAACGAGGTATTCTCGTGCGTTACTTAAGTGATCCCCGCCTCGAAAACGCCATACGCATCAGTGTGGGCACGGATGAAGAATGTGATGCGCTCCTCGCGGCCCTGCCCGATATCGTGGGCTGAGTGCGCCTGCGGCGCCGTGGCGCAGGCAATGTCGATCCCGTTTGCGCACCCCGGCCAGCACCGCCCCCCTTTGCGAACCAGCGGCCTAACACGCCGACACAAGCTCCCGCGCGGCATATTCCATTCCGCACCCGGCCATGTTATGCTACCGGCAATGCATGTGGTTCAGAAAACGCGCGGAGAGTTGCTGTGCGCGGCACTGCCCTCATCATAGCCTCGGGATGCGGTCTTGTCCTCCTTTTGGGCGGCGCTTGCGGCGATCCCGCGCCAGCTCCGGAGCCGCCCGACGCCCCGGCAGGCCCAATACATTCCCCTTCCCCCGAGCCACCGGCCCCGTCCACAGCGCCGCCGGACCCCGAGCCTGCACCACCGTTGTCCGGTTTTCCCGGCGACCCCGCCTATGCCGACTCCTTCGCCGAGTTGCACGCCATGCGCCTTGCCGCTCTGCAGCGATTGCATGGCACAGACCGGCCGCCCCATGCCTTGGGCCTCACACCTTATGCAGACACCGTGGCCGTGGGCCTTGCCGAGCCTTACCGCCTCACCTCACCCGGCTTTGAACTCGTGAGCGATGTGCCCCCAGGTGAAATGCGCGTATACATGTCAAAAGAAGACCCTTTCGACTTTACCTTTGCAAGCCTGCCCAAACGCTCCCCCGACGCGTTGGAACGTGACGCTTACGAAAAACTCCGGAATGGCAAAGAACTGGTTCGGATTCGCGACGGCTTGAAGATACGCGTGCTCGGCGCCGTGCGCGTCGAGGGACCCTGCCTGCGCTGCCACAATGTGCCGGCAGGCACCCTCTATGGCGCGTTCTCCTATACTTTTCACGAAACCCCCGACGACTGAGCGCAATGCGCATGCAAACCGGTACAATAAGGAGCCATTTGCGAAATAGCCCTGTCAGTGATGGGGCGGCGGCAGCGCAGTACACCACATTGCTTATAAACGGGGACTGTCCCCGTTTATTATTTGATTCTAATCCAAGAACGCAGCTCGTTAAATGAACGTGTCATCTTCCCACGGAGCTGTGTGTATGGACTCCATGGTGCCCGATTTTGGCGATCTCGACACATCTGTCGCCATTTCTTGGTAAAGCGCTTCACCTGCAGCGACCATGCCAGGCGTCCACTCATCGAACGCTCTCGCCATTATGCAGAAACCATCATTAGAGGGATTACCACCATCGGTAGTCATTCCAACCACCAATTTCTTGCCACGATTACGCCAGCCGGTCAAAAAGCAATACTGATGAAGAAAGTTCTGTCGCATTCGTTGGTATTCCGCAAAATCACGACCCATCTGGGGATTGACCTGAAACACATAGATCTTATCATCGCCGATTGTTACTGTCCGCGACGTTATCTCGTCTCTGGGGGCTTTAGCCATCAGGTTGAGGTAAGCGTTGGCGAGTAGACGCCTATGCACCCTCGATTCCTGTGCGAGGATCTTAAGCACAGCTTCATTTTCTGCTACCGTCTTGGAACTGCCTTCAATAAGCGTGCTGTCAAAGTAGCACTTGGTATGATGAGAGATTAAGTCGTCCCAGAAGTAGCTCGATCTGTTTTCCGACACATAGCTGTGATATTCGGCTTGATTGATGATGTCGGCGTAGATGCCCTCGGGCACCATTAACATCTCGCCACTTAAATCTTGTAGGCTATCGAGAAGTCCGGCTCGTGCTCCAAGATATAGTCCCATCAATTCCTCTTCACCGGCGACAACAATCGACCGATCTTGTTTAATTATTTGTTCTTTTGTCTCCAGATATTCAACGAAATCCGAAATAGTGTCAAGCTCACGAAGTAGGACAGGTAGCGTCACGTCGTCGACAACGTGGACGATTGTGCCCTCGTTCGAACAAAGTGGCACTGTAAAGGGCTTTGCCCCGGGTTCGATGCCCATGTCCGATTGTTCGCTAGGCTCAAGTTTCATCTGAATTAGACTACCGGAACCTCCTGGGTATAGGGATTGGCAGCGCTCTGCCGCGCCACGTGCAACGGCGACTTTGAATACTCGCATCCGATCCCTTGCTGGCAACGGGACATGGAGCTTTTGTGTGCATCGCTGGTCAGAATAAACGCGATCTGGAAATTCTTTGATCCAGCGCTCTGCACCTGCGAGTTGGCGCTGAGATGCCACTACCGCCCGGCGATACCAACGACGCCAATCCACATCTAGATTGCCTGTTTCCGGAAAGGCGCAGCACTTATCCGAGAACAGAATTACTGCATCATCACAGATTACGATGACATCGCATAGTTCCTTTCCATCGCCTGCGCCCGTCTTTCCTTGGTCACGAAAAACGTTCGCGTAGCTCCATAATTGAAGGAAACTCTTGCGGCAAAGCTTGAAAAGGAAACGCTCCGTCGGTGTCGTACCGGCACTGAATTCAGGGGTTTCCATTTGTCTTCCTTTCAGCACTCTTGTCCAAAACAATCTTTTGAAACGTAGGGGCCGCCTTGAGCTTGACGGGGTCCTCCGGTGGCGTAGGAGAATCGGGGTATAACGAACCGGTTCCCAACGCACACACGGAGGACATTGTCATGCTACGGCCTGCCAGCCTGTTCAGTCAATTGCTCGAGCAATTCCCGCGTCACGAGTTCGCACGCCTGGTCAAGAAGCACCAGGCTGAATTTGCCTCGAAAGGGTTCACCTGCTGGACGCAGTTCGTCGCGATGCTGTTCTGTCAGTTGGCGGGCACGGATTCGCTGCGCGAGATCTGTCACGGTCTGGCTGCCTGCCTGGGCAAGCTGGTGCATTTGGGCGTGGGCAAGGCGCCGAACAAGTCCATCCTGTCCTACGCCAATAAGAATCGCCCGGCGGAGCTTTTCGAAGACCTCTTCTGGACGGCTCTCGACCGCTTTCGAGCCAACGATAATAAACGGGGACAGTCACCGTTTATCTGAGACTGTTGCCAACCGGAACCGCCGCCCCTGCTCCCGCAGCAACGCCAAGTACACGCGCCGGTCGTCATCAACCAAGAAGACATCCTGC
>CAZMVU010000057.1:0-23901 GCA_964569295.1 uncultured Nitrospirales bacterium | reverse complement strand
AGGGCGAGCGTACCCGCGAGCCGAACACAAACCCTGGCGCACAAAAGGGAGGGCGCGCGTACCCGCGAGCCGAAACTCAACGCAAGCTTCCAATACGGCGGTTCGGGGCAGCCGCCCTCCAAATGCCGGGGATGGGGTGTTTCTGAACTTTCTTATCGTGTCACTACTGTCCAAGACAATTCTGCGCCAACCGTTGCAGAATCGAAACAGACCGTCATCCCCGCGCAGGCGGGACCCGTCCAGGCTGAAAATGAACGCCGGCGTGTCTGTTCTCTGAGCGTATTTTGAACAAGAGTGTTATCGTGTAATTCTTTCGGCGTATGGCACAAGGGCGCGGCCCATGAAGTATGGGAAACGGCCCACGGCAAACGGCTAAAGAATGACCTTATCGTCACTTATTGCCCGTTACGATTTCTAAGGCACTAAATGTTATGGGCAAACGTGTTCGCATGACAAAATCGATCTCGAGGAGGGCGCTGTTCTATACTATCGGTGATCCGCTTGGCGCGGGCGCCCACAGGGATCGGGTCGGATTGCCGCTTGCAACCGGACGTGGGCGCTGATTACAACGACTACCCGCCGGAGAGCCAACGTAATTCATGGGTTTTGAACATTTCGACATCGACAACCGCTGCCTGCGCGTGCTGGATGCGATGGGCATCGAAACGCCCACGCCCGTGCAGGAGCAGACAATTCCCCTGGCATGTGCCGGCAAAGACATCATCGCCACGGCGCAAACAGGCACCGGCAAGACGCTGGCCTTCAGTCTGCCCACGCTCACGCACCTCGCCCGGGAAAAACACCGCAACTTCCGGATGCTCGTGTTGGCGCCCACCCGCGAGCTGACCATCCAGGACCATGCGGTGGTGGACCAGGTGGCGAAGGCGCTCCAATTGCGGACAACCCTGCTCTACGGCGGGGTGGGCTTCACAGCCCAGCTCGATGAACTGCGGCGCGGTCCGGACGTCGTGGTGGCCACGCCCGGGCGCCTGCTCGATCACATGGGCCGGGGGCGTGTGCGGTTCAACGAACTCGAGGTGTTGATCCTCGATGAGGCGGACCGCATGCTCGATATGGGTTTCCTGCCCGATATCCGGCGCATCCTGGCCAAACTGCCCGATGACCGGCAAACCCTCCTGTTCTCCGCCACCTTCGCCCCCGAACTCGAGCGGCTCGTAAACGAATTTATGCGTGCGCCCGAGCGCATCACCGTCGGCATGGTGCATCATCCGGTGGACGAGGTGCGCCAAGTCGTGTATCCCGTACGCCAGGAGGATAAGTCGCAGTTTCTCACCGAGTTGTTGCGCAAAACGGAAAACCTGGACAGCGCGATCGTGTTCCTGCGCACAAAGGACCGCACACACCGGCTCAGCAAGACCCTGCGCAAGAATGGCTTCCGGGCGGCGGCCATCCACGGGGATCTGTCGCAACAGCGCCGGCAACAGGCGCTGCAAGGTTTTCGCGAAGGCCGCTACAATATCCTTGTCGCCACCGATGTGGCGGCCCGCGGCCTCGACATCGAGAACGTGTCACACGTTATCAACTACGACATTCCGCCGAACGCCGACGACTACATCCACCGCGTCGGCCGCACCGCGCGGGCCAGCCGCGAGGGCGATGCGGTCACCTTCGTGACGCCGCAGGACTATTCGGAGCTCGGGGCTATCGAACGCGCCCTGGGCCGCAGCATCGAACGCATCGATTACGAAAATGCGCCCCAAGTGCTCTCGACCTGGCAAGCCGCGAACGAAAATCCACGCCTGGGCAAGATGTCGCGCAGCGGCACCATGCGCCATAAACGCCGCCGCCTCTTGTAATTAAGCCGTGGGCCACGCCGGCATCCCACGGTGCATGACGCGGCACAATGGCGCTGGGTCCACCTTCCCGCCGTCCAGACAATCCACGCTATGGCGCAATCAGTCGTCTGCCGAGGTGCAATCGGCATCCACCACCGCCGCCGCATAGACACCAAGGTTGTTGCCTACGGGCCGGGTGATTCCGCCGCGAGGTACGGGAACCCGCGCGGGCGCGGAAAAGGGCATGGGCACATTGACCACGCGGGGCTCGGGGTCTGCAAACACGAGGGTCGATGAACCGCCGCCATCGAGGTTGATCGCCGTTTTTGCGCCATGGGCCACCAGAATCTCCGCCAACTCCTGATAGGTCGCGCCACGGCTGTGCGCACCGTGCCGGCCATCGACAACGAGCAGCAGGAGTTCACCCTCCTCATGCAGGCCGATGGCGGTGCGCGGGTGACGCACCTCGGATACTGGGGCGATGCTCTGCCCGCCACGCACCAGCCACTCGTTTCCCGCCACGGCATTATGCAGCGTGACCGGCGGCATGCAGTCAAAACCCGTCGGGTTCGGGCTGGCCGGCGTCACGAAGGTGACCGTGTTGTCCTTTGCGATGTTCACGCCCGCGGGCAACTGCTTGTTCCACGGAGAATAGGGCGTACCGGCGGCGGCGGCCAGGCTGAGCACGTCGGCGTGCGCGCCGTCGTCCGCGGCGAAGAAACTGGCGTTCACCGCCACCTGCACGCCCGTGCGCGCGGCGAAATCCTTGGTGCTTTCCCGGTCCGTGTCAGCCGGAGCGTCACCATTGGGTTCCGTGACGGTAAAGCGGATGCCCGCCGCGTCACGATCAATGATCACCAAATGCCACGCCAGCGGGTAGGGCCCGGATTGCGTGTACGCCACATGCCGCACGCCGGCGAACGGGACTGTGTTGGTGGTGCCGGCGCTCGCGGGCAGTGCCAGGACAAGCAACACGCACACCAGCACATGACGCCACATGCAGCGGGGGGGGCGCGTCCAAGTGTGTTCCTGCGTCCTACTGCCAGTAGATGTGGAGATGCGGCTCATGCGGTGAGTGTAGCATACGTGAAGCGGCCTGTGGCCTTCTATCCGCGGTCTTTCCACGTACGGTCAGTGCGCCGTGCCCGCCATTCGAGGCGCGCCCGTTCATCATCTTCCAGCCCGAGGATGAGCTCGATAAACTGCTGAGGCGTCTTGCCACGGTACTGGTGGTTGTTGAAGGCGCGTACGAACACCTTGTATTCCTCCTGGTGTTCATTGTCCGTTTCGTAGATGTTGCGCAAGGGCGGCACAGGTACAAGCCCGTCCTTGTGCCGCGGACAACCGACATCCTTGTGCAGCGTAAAACCGCTTACCGTGCCATCCGCCATCTCCTCGACCCGGAACGGGTAGAGGCGGCACAGCAGTGGCCGCGCCTCGTAGATGGTACAGAAACCCGTCTTTCGCTGCAGAAAGTAACAGCCGTGCTTGTCGCGGCGCAATGCCATGAGAAAGCGCTCGCCGTTGACATCCAGCCAGGTGGGGTCGTTTTCCTCGACCTCATCGATTTCGCCGGGCGTGACAAACTCGAGAAAGGCGTAGGGGTTGGCGCCCGTTTCGCGTACGATACGCCGTATGTCATGGGGCGTCGGCAGGCAGATTACATCGGTGCAGCAGTGGTTGCAATGGTGGCACTTAAAGCGGACATAGCGGCTTCCCATGGACTGCGGCTCCGTAATGAATCGCGGTGTGGCCAATTGGGCCTCGTTTCTCGTATAATATCAGCGGCCCTGTTGTAACGGCGGGACCGTACCGGTGCATAATCTGGCAACCAGGCGGCGTTGCTCTGTTGCACGCCTGGGGTAAAGCAAATGAGGGAGAGTCCTGAAATGAAAACGCGCGTTGTGCTTCCGTTTGCACCCAAACCGGCTGTCGACGTTTTCGAGCTGGAGATTCTATTGAGCCTGATTCTCCAGGTCTTGAACATCATCGACCGGTTCTTCAACCTGTTTGGTATCAGCTTCCGCACATAACAACCGGAATGGCCGTTGGCTCAGTGGGAGGCGGCCTCGGGCTCATGTGCTTCGAGCGCCTCGAGCCAACGGGTCGCGTCGATAGCGGCCATGCAGCCGCTCCCGGCCGCGGTCACGGCCTGCCGGTAGACACTGTCTTTCACGTCGCCCGCAGCGAACACGCCATCCACATTCGTGTAGGTGCTGTCCGGCTTCGCCTTCAAGTAGCCCGTCTCATCCATGTCCAGTTTTCCCGCGAAAATGTCGGTATTGGGTTTGTGCCCGATGGCCGAGAAGAAGCCCGCACAGGCCAGTTCCTGGGTGTCGCCGGTTTTTACATTTTTCACGCAAACACCCGTCACGCCATCCTCATCATCCCCCAGGATTTCGTCCACCACCGCATCCCAGATAACGACGATTTTCGGGTTTTTCAGGGCGCGGTCCGTCATGATCCGCGAGGCCCGGAAGGCATCGCGCCGGTGGACGATGTAAACGATGCTGGCGAAATTGGTGAGGAAGATAGCCTCCTCCATGGCGGAGTCGCCGCCGCCCACCACGACCACCGGCTTGTCGCGGTAGCGCGGCAGAGCCCCGTCGCAGGTGGCACAGGCCGAGACGCCGCGGTTCATGAATCGCGTTTCGGACTCGATACCCAGGTATTTCGCGGTCGCGCCGGTGGCGATGATAACGGCCTTGGCCTCGAAGCAGTCGGCTTTCGCCCACACCTTGAACGGATGCTTCGAAAAATCGACTTCCGTGGCGGTTTTGTAGAGGTAGCGGGCGCCGAAGCGTTCCGCCTGTTTCTTGAAATCCGCCATCATCTGGGCGCCATCCACCCCCTCCGGGTAGCCGGGGTAATTCTCGACCTCCGTGGTCGTCATAAGCTGCCCGCCTGGAAGGATTTCCTGGCTCGGCTCCCCCTCGAGCACCAAGGGCGCCAGGTTTGCGCGGGCGGTATAGAGCGCGGCAGTGTAGCCCGCAGGTCCACTTCCGATTATGAGTACGTTCTCCATGTCTTTTCGCTCCTCCACTTCAAAGTACGTGGTTGAATGGTTGGGCCGTGCCGGCAATCAATCGGGTGGAGCCCATGAGTATAGTGCAGCCGCTGCGCCATCGGCAAGGAACCCCCAGGCACCAGCTTATCCATATCACATCGTGCGCGCCATTACCGGACAAAACACCCGGCGCCGTGCTCTCTCTTCCCATTGGTTTCGCCGGCGGGACTGACGAAGATTCGTCACATTGGCATTTGGCAGTCGGATTGATCGTCAGTTCGGCGGTATCCGCGCAACAGCAGCAGGCGCCCACTAATTGTAAACCATTCTCTTATAACACTTTACAAGCTTACCGCGATATGGCACACCCCCTGCGTTGGCCGTGCCGGCATGAAACGGCAAACACGAAGGGGTCATCGCATGAACATTATTCGTCTCGTCATCAGCTTCACGCTCATCACCGCCATTACCGCCGGGGCCGCCCAGGCCATCAGCTTTGAGGCCAGCAACGCCTCCATCAAACAGTCACCGGAAGGTCACCTGCTCTCGAACGGTGAAGTGGCGGAATACATCGAAATCACCGAGGCCGGCGTTTATGCGCTCGACGTGACCGCACTCGGGCAGCCGCTCGACGGTGTGTGGCCGATCATGGCGCTGAGCGTCGATGGCTACACGGCGGATGAAGTTTCCGTAAACACGGAAACCTGGGAACAGTACGTGTTTGAGACCTGGTTCGACCCGGGCGTGTACACCATCGGCGTGCAGTTCCTCAATGACGCCATGAGCGAGACCGAAGACCGGAACCTCGGCCTCACCACGCTGAGCCTTACGGGTACGAGCGGCGAGGCCAACCCGGCCTTTTCGACCGAGAGCGCCTGGCTCGCCGATGCGGAACGCCGCGAGCTCGACTTGGTGGACGCCACCACCGAGCAGATCAAGGAGCTGCGCATGGGCGGCGCTACGGTCTACGTGGTGGATGCAGAAGGCAACCCGGTGCCCAATGCCTCGGTCACGGTCGAGCAGGATTCCCATGAATTCCTCTTCGGCGCCAGCTTCGCCGGTTACGAGACCTTCTTCGACACGACCAAGAACGCCAAGTACGAAGAGCTCTTCAGCGACGTTTTCAACTACGCCACGCTCCCCCTCTTCTGGGGGCTTATCGAGCCGACCGAGGGAAACCTGGATTTCGCGCGGCTTGACAGCATGGTCGACTGGTGCGTGGACAACGACATCGCCATGAAAGGGCACGCCCTGCTCTGGACGCAGGCCGATCTGCTTCCCAACTGGATGAACGGCGAGCTGCCCTCGGAAGAGGAAATGCACGCCCATGTCGCCACGCTCATGCAGCGCTACGGCGATCGCATCGGCGCGTGGGAAGTGGTAAACGAGCCTCATAACCAGCCCGGTATCAGCCTCGACGCCCCACACACATGGGCCCGGGACTACGACCCCGACGGCAAGCTCGTCGTCAATGAGTACGGCCAGTTCTACAACGGCCTGCTCGGCTTCTGGGACCATGTGGCGGCCGCGCAGGACCGTGGCGTCGCCGTGGACGCCGTCGGTATCCAGGGCCACGCGCCAACCGACACAGCCTACCCGATGCACCGCATCCGCGACATCCTCGACCTCTACGCCCAGCTCGATGTGGGCGTGCACATCACCGAACTGACCCCCCCGTCTGACGGCACAGCCACCACCGGCGCCCCCTGGCGTTCGCAGTGGGACGAAGCCACCCAGGCCGACTACGCCGAGAAGCTGTACCGCGTGGCCTTCGCCCATCCGGCGGTCGAGGCGATTTCCTGGTGGGATTTCTCGGACCACGGCGCCTGGGTCCCCAGCGGCGGCCTCGTGGATGAGAACCTGAACCCGAAGCCGGCCTACAACGCACTCAAGCGCCTCATCACCGAGGAATGGCACACCAGCAAGGCGGGCGAGACCTACACCGGCGGCGGCTTTTACTTCAACGGCTACTTGGGCTCGTACACCGTAAACGTGAACTACGAAGGCTACACCAAGGAAGTCACTTTTACGCTCACCAAGAGCGAAGAGAACGCCCTCACCGTTACGCTCGACGACCTGGCCCCCGCCGATCCGCCGGCCGTCACGGTGAACAGCCTGGCCACGAAAAACGACACCCCAACGCTCACCGGAACCGTCGCGAACGCCGCGAGCGTCTCCGTGAGCGTGGACGGGGAAAGCTTCTACCGGGCGGACATCGACGAAGAAACCTGGCAGATTGCGCTGGGCAATGCCCTCGAAGACGGCCGCTATGATGTGCAGGCCCGCGCCACCAACGACGCGGGACACAGCGTAGACGACAACACCGACAACGAACTCACTGTCGACACCACGGCCCCAGCCATCACCCTTACCGGCAACGACGCGATCGAAATCGAGGAAGGCGAAAGCTATACGGAGCCGGGCTATACCGCCAGCGACAACATCGACGGCGATATCACCGGCCAGGTGAACGTAAGCGGCTCGGTCAAGACAGACGTGCCGGACGAATACACCATCCGCTACAGTGTCGCCGACAGCCTGGGTAACAGTGCGGAAGCCACCCGCACGGTCACCGTGACCGCCAAGCGCGAGCAGGTCCTCGTCGGGGTCGTGGGCGACTTGAACAACGACGGCGTTATCGAGGAGTGGGACCACACCCTGTCGTACTACCTGAATGTCTGGGGCGAGGATCAACTCAACCAGCTACTCCGCGGCTACGGCATGGCAACCGTCGACACCCGTCTGGCCGACATCAACCTTAATGACCGGATCAACAGCACGGACACGCAGCTCCTCAACTGGACGCTCCAGTACGGTCTCGAAACGGTCAACGACTACCTCGCCAATCAGGGGCAGGCCCTCTGCCGCGTGGGCGAGGAAGTGTACGAATAGATTCCCGCTCCACCAAGCTCTTCGCTTGCACAACCCGGGCGCCGGCCAAGCCGGCGCCCGGGGCCTTTTTGTTGTAACTGTGGCTCGGACCAGGCAACACGGACTTACACGGCGCGGCAGAGGCGCAGCCAAAACAAAAGAGGGTTACCGCCTCTTTGAACGCGGTAGGATGCCGCGTCTACATTTATCCGTGTGGGTTGCTGAAAGCGGATGCGCGAGCTTCTCTTTCCCCTTCTTCATCCGCTTGACGCACTGGCCCATTGGCGCTAGACTCGGTAGGAAGAAGAGCCGGAGGGCATTGGGACGCAGATGGGAATGCGCCCGGTATCTCCGGTCATCAAACACAATCAGGGAAGGGAGAACGCACGCGTGAACAGAAAAATACTCTTTATCGCAAGCTGTGTGGCGCTGGCCGCGACCTCGATGTCGTTCGCTATTCGCGGCGACATTATGGGTGACTTTGAAAACCAGTTTGTCGTGCCCTATGTGGGGGTGCAAGACGAGGAGCTCGAGGTGCTGGATGAAGAGGGCGTGGCCGCGGTCGAGGACCCCGTGAAGAGCTATCTCGGCATTATCAGCGGTGCGGCCTTCTTCACCTTCGGGCTGGCCATCCTGTTCGGCGGGCCCTTGTGCGACCTCTTGGGCATGGGCCGGTTATTGCGCCTCGCCGCGGTCTGCCACATCGGCGGCACCGCACTGACCATCTTCGCACCGAACTTCTGGGTGGTCGTGGCGGCGACGTTCATTATCGGGGCAGCGAATGGTCTGGTCGAGGCGGTGTGCAACCCGCTCATCGCCACCATCTACCCGGACCAGAAGGCCAAGCGCCTCATGATCTTCCATGCCTGGTTCCCGGGCGGGATAGTCATCGGCGGCCTGTTCGCCTTCCTGTTTACAAAGATCGGCCAGTCCCTGCCTGAGGAGGGCTACGAGTGGCTGCTGCCGCTTCTGGGCTGGCAAGGTAAGATGGCACTGCTTCTAATCCCCTCGGTCATCTACACGGTGATGATTTTCGCCCAGGAGTTCCCGCCCACGGAGCGTGTGGCGAGCGGCGTGTCGACCGGCGACATGTTCAAGGAAGCGGCTATGCGCCCGCTCTTCCTGCTCATCCTGGTCATGATGCTGTTCACCGCCGCTACCGAGCTTGGTGTGGGGCAGTGGATAGCGAATATCTACAACGATGTGATGAGCCAGCTCGGCACGGGTGATGCCACGGCCGGGGTGTTGCTGCTCGTGTGGGGCAGCGGCCTTATGTTCGTGCTCCGGCAATTCGGCAGCAACGTCGTGCACAAGCTGTCGCCCGTGGGCGTTATTGCGGGCACGGCGCCCTTCGCCGCCGTGGGCCTGTGGATATGCAGCACGGCCGCGAGTCCGATACTGTGGTTTGTGGGTTCGGGCCTCATGTACTTCGGGTTCTGCTTCTGGTGGCCGGCCATGCTGGGCATCACGGCCGAGCGCTTCCCGAAGACCGGCGCCCTTGGCCTCGCCGTGGTCGGTGCAGCCGGCGCGTTCTCGACCTGGATCGCCGGGCCGGTGATGGGCTACCTCAACGACAACTACGGCCCCACGCAACTCCTGCGCATTTGGATAGTTCTGCCGGCGCTGATCCTCGTGGTGTTCGGTATTCTCTACTTCAGCGACATGTCGCGCGGCGGCTACAAGAAGCTCATCGAGCGGCTTGACAGCGGCATCGCACCGGAGAACAACGAAGGCTGACCGCGCACATAATCTGAAGCCACCGTACACCGGGCGCCTTTCCACGCAGGAGAGGCGCCCGGGTTTTTCAGGTCTTCGGCGTGGGCTGATTAAGCTGACCGGCCGGTCGCGGCATACACCCACTAACGTGGGCGACGCCCACAACCCAAGGATAATGGGGACAGAACCAAGCGAGTCCCAAAGCGCGTGGACTGCCCCGCGCTGTGCGAAATTCCCCGAATCGGTATGGGCAGCAGGGTCCGTACACACCGGTGAATCGAAGGAAACACATCTGATGCGGAAACTACAAAAGATCTTCTTTGGGGTATTTATCGTCGTCTTGCTGGTGGCGTCGGGCATCGGCACGTGGCTGCTGTTCTTCCAGGGGCGTGCACCGGAAGCGCGGCCAGACCTGGTGCACGTACCGGCCGATGTACCGCCACCGCCCGAAGGCTACCCCACGCGCAACGCCGCCTTCCTGGCCTATGCCCTCGGGTTCGTCGAGCTGGTCGACCCCTGGGGGGCAATCCCGATTCCCGAGGGTGTCGTCGAACGCACGGATATCGACTATGGCCGTGAGGGCGTCGAGCCGCTGCTGGACCTGTATTACCCCGCGAATATCGAGGAGCCGGCGCCCGGCCTCATCTTCATCCATGGCGGCAGTTGGTCCTCGGGGGGTAAAACAGACTACAAGCTGTACACGACCCATTTTGCCAAGCTGGGTTATGTCACCGCGTCCATCAGTTATCGCTTGAAAGGCGAGGCAAAGTATCCGGCGGCCATCGAGGACGCCAAGTGCGCCGTGCGCTGGATGCGTGCCCATGCCGAGCAACTCCACGTGGACCCGGAGCGTATCGCGGTTATCGGCGGTTCGGCGGGCGGCCACCTGTCGATGCTGGTGGGCTACGCGCCCGAAGCCGCGCAGTGGAACGACGTGGGCGGATATGCGGGCGTGTCGAGCGAAGTGGCGGCGGTCGTTGACCTGTACGGCCCCGCGGACCTCACCGCGCCCATAGCCCAGGACAACGAAACGGTCACCTCGTATCTCGATGCCACGTTTGCAGCGAATCCAGAGCGGTTCACCGAGGCGTCGCCCCTCACCTACGTCGACCCTGGCGATCCGATCACCCTCGTGATTCACGGCACCACCGATCAGGTTGTGCCGGTCGAGCAGTCAGACCGCTTGGTCGAGAAGTTTCAACAGCTCGATATGCCCTACTGGTATGCCCGGCTCGACGGCTGGATGCACGCCCTGGACATTGTCAAGGAGAACAACGACTATTGCACAGCGCTGTTTCAAGCGTTTTTCGAGGAGCATCTGGCCCCGCCGCCGCCGCCGGCCGCGCCCGTGGACAATCCCCCAGACCTGTGGCCGGCCGCGGGCGAAGCCCAGACGGCCCCGCCCGAACCGGCAATGAAGATAGACGAAGCGGCAGCACCGGCGCGGGTTGCCAACACAGAAGCCACTACCGGCCCCAAGACCCACGACAATCCCAGGTGAACGCGGCTAAGGAAGCCCGCCCCTTCGGCCATGACTGTTGTCGGTACACCCTTCAGGCGCACTTTCATTCAAGGACACCTACCCGCCTGAGTACACATTCCATCCAGACAGATGTGCCGCATCGAGCCGGAACGTGGGCAACCGAGACGCACCCTTTGCCCCGACCGTCTATTCACCCCTGGTAATTCTTCAGCCGTATGGCGCAGGGGAACGCACTTGTTTGGCCAATATGCCCCGTGACAGCGAATACCAACATGCAGCCGGGATGCGCAGACCGTTGGCACAACTTTGGAGTGCGGTGGCGAGCCACCACACTCCAAAGGGCGTCTACATCGTGACTCCTAGCGACAGCCGGGGGACCAGAATTATGCTCAGTGGTGGTACCAGGACACTCTATCAAGTATAAACACTGGTCCACGGCAAACGGCCAAAGAATTACCATCCCTGTCGTTGTGCAAACGTAAACTTAGCTGTGCGGGTAATGGTTGGCTTTACAGGCTATCGCCAAAATCGGCGCGGAACTTGGCGATGAGCTTCTCCGGCCAGGGCGAGGTGGGCTCCATTTTCCCGAGGAAGAAGCGCAGCACCTTGGGTTCTTCGTAGAAGCGCAGGCCGCCGACGAGCTCCCGGTTGTCCCAAAGCCACTTGAGGCGGTCGGCCACGTACTTCACCTGGGACAGCGTGAATACCCGCCGCGGCATGGCCAGGCGCATGAGCTCGAGGTCGGAGAGGTTGTCGTTGCCGTTCTCGTCGCGAGTCATCGAGACCGTGCCGCGCTCCATCCCGCGCACACCCGAGATGAGATAGAAGGCCGCCACCAGTGCTCCCGCGGGGTATTCCGTCTGTGGCACATGGGGCAGAAAGCCCATGGCGTCCACGTGGCAGCCCAGCGCGCCGGGCGGCGTGATCACCGGGATGCCCATGCCGTCGAGGGCTTCGACGATGTACTTGATGAAGGAAGGCGACTGGGCGATAATCGTTTCGTCCTGTGTTTCGCGCAGGCCCACGGCCATGGCCTCGATCTCGCGCACGGACATGCCGCCGTAAGTCAGGAAACCCTCATAGAGGATGACACTGTCCTTCATGAGGTCGAAGTATTTCAGGTGGTTCGTGCAGATACCGCCCCCCCGGGTGGAACTCACCTTGCGGCTCGAGAAGTACGTGATCTCCGCGAGGCTGCACATTTCCTTGAGTATGTCGGCGATGGACGCGTTTTCGTAGCCCGCTTCGCGCTGCTTGATGAAGTACGCATTCTCACCTATGAGGCTGGCGTCCAGCACGAGGGGGGTGTTGTGCGCGTCGCAGATGGCGCGCACGTCCTTCATGTTCTGCATCGAGAAGGGCTGGCCGCCCAGCAGGTTGGTCGAGGCCTCCATGCGCACGAGGGGCACATGGTCCGCCCCATAATCCGCGAATACCTTCTTCAGCTTGTCAATGTCGATGTTCCCCTTGAAGGGATGGGTGCTCTTGATCTCGATGCCCACATCGCCATAAATCTCGAGGATCTTTCCGCCGGGCAGCTCGATGTGTTCCTTCGTGGTCGTGAAGTGGTAGTTCATGGGGATCACATCGCCCGGCTTCACCAGCGCCTGGAAGACCACATGCTCGGCGGCCCGGCCCTGATGCACCGGCAGGGTGTGCTCGAGCCCGAACACATCCTGCACGGCCTCGCGCATGCGATCAAAGCTCTGCGAACCGGCGTAGGCGTCGTCCGCCACCAGCATCGACGCGATCTGCTGGTCGCTCATGGCGTTCACACCGCTGTCAGTGAGCATGTCGAGAAAGACATCGCGCGTGCTTAAGAGGAACGAATTGAAGCCCGCCCCGATGATGGCCTCATGCCGCTCCTCGATGGGCTTGAGGCTCAGCTTCTGAACCACCCGCACCTTGTGCCGCTCGACGGGGATGTTCTCTCCGAGGTAAAACTTGATGTGACGTGACGGTTCCATAAGAAGTGCTTCCTTATCATTTCAACGTGAATTGGTTGGCTCTGCACAGCGCCGACCCATGGCGCCAGCCATGTGGTGCAGCCTGGTGGAGATGCAAGGCGCCGCCGTCAAACTGAGCACATGCCCCTGATTCTTGCGCTTCTCACCGTGCAAAAACCCATAAACTGCAACAAGCGCACAAAAACTAGCCCATTCCCCCCCGGCAAGTCAATTCCTATCCCGCCGTTCGGGGCGTAAGAGGAACGTTAAGCACCCGCGCTTGCGTGTAGACTCATGCGCTGGCGCGCAAAGACAAGCCCGCTCTCTGGGACTGGTTATGGATCAAGCGCAACGTAAAGGGCCCATTTTTTCTTGGGGCCTTTGCGGTAATGCTGTTGAGGCTGAAGGTATGCTCAGGACTTGCCTCGTGATATAGCCTCCTGCTACAAATACTTGCCGTTGTTAAGAAGTGTAACTGCGAAACGAGGATGGAAGGTGTACTCAGCTGGCGATGCCGAGGGATTGGGCGAAGCGGCGGAAGAAGGTTTCTTTCTTTGGCTCGGATTCGCCCTGTTGGTGGAGCATGTGGGCCACGATCTGCTGGATGCTGCGTGTTGCGGGCGCAGCCGGGTAGGCCAGCATAAACGGGGTCGATTGCATCACTGCCTGGGAAACATGCGTGTCACGGGGGACGTAGCCAAGGTAGCTGAGATTACGCCCGAGGTATTGCCGGGCCACGTTGGCAAGCTTGGCAGCCACGGCCTTACCCTGGTTTTCGCAGGCGGCCATGTTCACGATCAGCCGGATGACCGCGTCTTCCCGATTATTGTAGATGGTTTTGAGCATGGTGTAGGCGTCGACAATCGCTGAGGGTTCCGGCGTGGTCACGAGGAGCACCTCGTCTGCCGCGAGCACGAAGCCGACCGCGTTTTGGCCGACACCGGCCATGGTATCCACAATGATAAAGTCGGCCATCTGCTGGAGCTCGGCAATGCCCTTGAGGACATTGTGCCGCGCGCTCGTGGGCAGGTCGGCCACCTGCGCCAGGCCCGAGGTGCCCGGCACCACATAGATGCCGCCGGGCGCACGCACAAGCACTTCGCGGATAGTGCGGTCGCCGTCGATAACATCTTGCAAGGTGTAAACGGCATTGAAGCCCATAAGCACCTCGACATTCGCCAGGCCGAGGTCCGCATCGAGCAGGATGGTGCGACAGCTCTGCTGCGCCAGGGCAATGGCCAGATTCACCGAGGTGTTGGACTTGCCCACGCCGCCTTTGCCGCTGGTCACCGCAATGACGCGGGCGGCGTTGTGGCTGTTCCACATAAGCTTGCGAAGCTGTTGCGCCTGATCAACCACGTTGCTCTCGTCCTTCCATGAGGAGGTTCGCCACGGTGGCCGAATTGGCCACGCGGATGTCGTCCGGCACGTTCTGCCCGTCGCTGATATATGCCAGGGGCAGCGCCGCCTCGGCCAGTATACTCAATAGTGTACCGTATTGGCGGGTTTCGTCCACCTTCGTAAACAACAGCGAGGTGGGTTCCAAGCACTTGAAGTTCGAAACCACCGTGCGCAGGTCGGCCAGTTGGGTATTGGCACTAAGGGCGAGGATGGTTTCGTAAGGTTGCGCCGCAATCAGCATCTCCTTAAGTTCGTGAATCTGCTCGAGATTGAACTGACTGGACCCGGCGGTGTCGATAAACACGAGATCATACTCGCGGAACGCCTCGAGGGCGCCCTTCATCTCCTCGGCATTGTTCACGACTTTGAGCGGCACGCCGACGATGTTCGCATAGACCCGGAACTGCTCCGGCGCGGCGATGCGGTAGGTGTCGGCGGTGACCGTGGCCACACGTGCCCGCGCCCGCACGGCGAACTGGGCCACGAGCTTGGCGAGGTTCGTGGTCTTGCCGACGCCCGTGGGACCGCACAATGTCACCACGCGGCAGGCCCCCGCCTCGGCCGCAATGCCGCCGGAGACCGGCACGCGCCGGCGGATCTCGAGTTTGAGGCGTTCTTCAAAAATGCACGCTGTGCGCAGCACATCGAGGTCGGCGTTGCGGAACACCGCACCCATGAGTTGCGCCGCCACTTTGCGCGATACACCCCGGTTCACCAGGTGCCGGTAGTGGTGTGCGAATTCCGTGGGCAGGCCGGTGCCCGGGTTTTCGGCGTAGAGCACCTGGAGCATGTCGCGAATTTCCTGCATCTCCCGCTGCAACACCTGCGTGCTCGGGGCGCGTTCTTCCGCCTGCTTCGGAAAGGGGACCACGGGCGACCGCACCTGAGCGCCCTGGGCCACGGACGAGCGCGCCTGAGCATTTTCGCGCTGAAAACCGCCTTCTCCATTTCCCCGGGTAAGCCGTTCGCGTGCCTCGGAATAGCGAGACCGGGAAAAGTCCCCGCTGTCCCCGGCAGCCGGGCGCCTTCGCAGCAATCCTTCGTTTGCCTGTGCCACCGGCACTCGTGTTTCAGGGTGTATCTTCACCTCCTTCGCCGCGGTCTCTTTCCCTGCACCGGGCCGTTTCTGCGCATCTTCCTCTTCCCCATTCATGCGCCGTTGCGCGTCGCGCACGAGTTCTTCATAATGCCGGAGCCGTGCGGCTTCCGGCGGCGATTCAGGCGGGGCATGTTCGGTGTACCGCCGTTCGAGCGGGGAAGGCTGGCGGCGCGGCGCACCAACTTCCGGCGTGGGCACGCTTACCGTGATCTCTACCCCCCGCTGCCCGAACAAGCCGAGGAAACCGCCCTCAGTGATGGTCTGCGAGTTGATGACCAAGGCATCGCGCCCGTAGTGATCGCGCATTTTTCTATACGCTTCGGTCAGGGTTTTAGCACGAATCTTTTGAAATTTTTGTCCCATCTTACAGCGTCACCTGTCCTTCACTTTCCAGCTTCATGGCGGGATCGATCTCGTTGAGCGAGAGCACCACGATCTTGGGTACATGACGCTCGACAATGCGTTTGTAGAATCGGCGCACGGGGGCCGATGTGAGGATCACCGGCTCCATGCCCTGCAAGAGCAGCGGCTGCACAGCCTGGGCCGTGCGCTCGGCGACCAGGTCGGCGCGCTCCGGCGACAGGGGGATAAACTCGCCCGTATCGGCACGGTTGATGGCATCGAGGATTTCCTGCTCGAGGGCGGGATCCACGGTGATTACCCGGAGCACGCCATTTTCATCCGCATAATTCCCGCAGATTTCCCGTGCCAGCGCGTGGCGGCAATACTCGGCGAGAATCTCGGGATCCTTCGTACGGGCACCATAGTCGCACAGCACTTCGCAGATGGTTTCGAGGTTGCGCACGGACACCCGCTCGCGCAACAGCAAGTGCAGCACCTTTTGCAATTCGCCGTAGGTAAGGATGTTCGGCAATAATTCATCGACCACCGTCGGTGCGCTTTCCTTCAGATGATTCACGAGCACCTGCACATCCTCGCGCGTGAGCAGTTCATCAGCGTGCGCGTAGATGAGTTCGGTCAGGTGCGTGGCGAGCACGGCCGATGGCTCGATGATGGTGTAGCCCAGGCGTTCGGCACGATCGCGCTGATGCCGCCCGACCCACAGCGCAGACAGGCCGAAAGCCGGCTCCGTGGTGGGGATGCCGTCTATGTCCTCATCGGCCAGGCCCGGGTTCATCGCCAGAAAGTGATCCGGCATGAGTTCATACGAAGCGATAACCGACTCGCGCAGCCTCACCTGGTACTCGTTCGCCCGCAGGCGCATGTTGTCCACGATGCGGATTACGGGCACGATAATGCCCATGCGTGTCGCGATCTGCTGGCGGATGATCTGAATGCGCGTGAGCAAGTCGCCACCCTGGCGCGGGTCGGCCATGGCGACAAGGCCGTAGCCCAACTCGATTTTGAGCGGATCGACCGTGAGCAGATCTTCCGTGCGCGCCTCGGGCTGTTCTTCGGCGGCCTCCTGCGCCATTTCTGCCTGCCGCGCCTCCTCGGCTTTGTGCTCCTGGGCTTGCACGGCACTGTAGGTGAGCAGGCTCAGCAGGCCCGCAACGAAGAGGAAGGCCAAGGTGGGCATGCCCGGCACAAGCCCGAACAGGGCAAGCATGAGGGCGGCGATGCCCAGCGCGCGCGGGTAGCGCGTGAACTGGGCGCCCACATCGACGCCCAGGTTCTCCTCCGAGCTTGCCCGGGTTACCACGAGGCCCGCCGCCGTCGAGATGATGAGGGCGGGAATCTGCGAGACCAGCCCGTCGCCGATGGTAAGCGTGGTGTAAATCTGGGCCGCCTCGCCAAACTCGAGTCCGAGCATGATCATGCCGATGATGAGCCCGAAGATGATATTCACGAGCGTGATGATGATGGCGGCGATGGCATCGCCGCGGACGAACTTCGTCGCGCCGTCCATAGCCCCGTAGAAGTCCGCCTCCTGTTCGATGCGTCGGCGCCGTTGCCGGGCCTGCTGCTCGGTTATTAAACCCGAGTTGAGATCCGCATCGACGCCCATCTGCTTGCCCGGCATGGCGTCCAGGGTGAAGCGGGCCGCCACCTCGGAGATACGCGTGGCGCCACGGGTGATCACGACGAACTGAATCACCACCAGAATAATGAAGATAACGATGCCCACGAACAAGTTGCCCGCCGTGACGAACCCGCCGAACGCGTTTATCACGTTGCCGGCATTTGCCTGGGCGAGAATAAGGCGGGTCGAGGCGACATTGAGACTGAGCCGGAACAGGGTGAGCATGAGCAACAGCGAAGGAAACACGCTGAATTCCGCCGGACGCTGCAGATAGATGGTGCCCAGCATGATGATGACCGACAGCGAAATGTTGATCGTGAGCATCACATCGAGCATCCACGTCGGAATCGGCAGCAGCAGGATCACGAGAACGGCGATAACACACACCGCCAGTATGACGTCCTGGTTGCCTCCGAAGAAGAACCGGCGCTGGCGGGCCGCCACGTTTTGTGCCGATACGGCCATGGGTCAGCAGTGTGCTCCTGCCTGGTTGATCATACGGCCACCTGCGAACTGTGCATCGTGCGCTCACGCTCCCGGCGTTTGTCATCGCGCCTGTCTATGCGGTACACGAAGGAGAGCACCTCCGCCACCGCACGGAAAAAGTCCTCTGGCACCTGCTGGCCCACCTCGACCGAGCGGTAGAGGGTGCGCGCGAGTTCCGGGCGCTGCACGATGGGCACGTCGTTCTCCGTGGCAATATCGCGGATGTGTTGCGCGGTGAGGCGCATCCCCTTCGCCACCACCCGGGGCGCGTCCATACTTGCCATGTCATAGCGCAGGGCCACGGCATAGCGCACCGGGTTCGTGATCACCACATCCGCCGCCGGCACTTCGGCCATCATCCGCTGCATCGCCATCTGTCGTTGCAACTGGCGCACACGCTGCTTGATCTTCGGATCACCTTCTGACTGGCGCTGTTCATCGCGGAACTCGCGATCCGTCATCTTGATATCCTCGCCGTGTTGCCACAACTGGTAGGCGTAGTCGATAAGGCCGATGAGCAGCATGGCCACCACGACCCGCCACCACAACGCGAAAACGAGCCACGCAATCGCCTGCACGATTTCGTAGGGCGTCAACGTCATATAGGTCACCAGCTCTTCCGCCCGCGGCCCGATCGTGATCCACGCCACAAACCCGACCAGTCCCAGCTTCGCCAGCGACTTGACAAGCTCGACCAGGGTGCGTATCGATCCGTACCGTTGCAGGCCCGAGATCGGATTGAGCCGGCTGAACTTGGGAACCAGTGGCTTGGCGGTGAGAATGAAGCCCACCTGCACGAAGTTCAGCGATAAGCCCGACAGCAGCATCGCCACCATGAACGGCCCCGCCGCTACCGCCATGAAATAGAGGGCGCGCCGCGCCACCAGTTCGATAGGCGTACGCGAGTGCAGCATTTCGTCCAGGTGCCCGAAGAAGTAGCGGCCCCCATCGAGCAGCGTCTCAAGCATCGCCGGCCCCAGCACCAGCATGGCGAGCAGAGCGACCCCGAGCGCCCAGGCCGAATTCAGGTCCTGGCTCTTCGCGATGTTCCCCTCCTCGCGCTGCTGCTCGCGCTTGCGCGGGGTCGCGGGGATTGTTTTTTCTCCGCCTGAGTCGTCCGGCATGGTTTCCGCCTGGTTACCCGAGCGCCCGGATGAACAGATCGAGGTTTCGGAACATGCGCCCGAACATCCGCTCGAGGGTTTGCGTGTATACGCCGATAATCAACGACATGAGCAACAGGCTCACGCCAATGGTGAGTGGGAACCCCACCACAAACAGGTGAATCTGCGGCACCACCCGCCCGAGCAGGCCCATGGTCATGTAGGCCAACAGCATGGCCGAGGCCAGCGGCGCCGCGATGATCATGCCGTCCACAAACATCAACTGACCCAATCGTGTAAACTCGAACATCAGCTCGGGGCGCACGGATAGCCCGCCGATGGGTGCATGGTCATAAGTGGCGATCAGGCCCACAATCATCAGGTGGTGGCCGTTGAGCACCAGCAGGTACACCACCGCAAGGATGAACAGGAAGAAGCCGAAGATGGGAAACTGCGTCTCGAGGGCCGGATTGAACACGTTCATCATGCCGAACCCCGTCTGCAAGTCAATCACCTGGCCCGCAAGCTGAATCGCCGAGAAGATGAACGTCAGTGTGAAACCCACCATAAGCCCGATGATGAATTCACCGGCGCCGTACAACGCGAACACGAGCGCGGTGTCCGGCAGGGGATCGGCCAACGGCAGGAGCGTCGGGCTCACCACCACCGCCGCCATCCCCGCCAAACCCGCCTTCGCCGCGACAGGAATGTTCGCGCTGCCCAGAAACGGCGCACTCACCATCAGACCGGAGAAACGCGCCAGCACAAGCACAAAGAGCTTGAAATACGCGATTTCCACCATGCTGCGCCTCTCCTGCTATTCCCCGGCCAACCCGGGGCGCGATCCCTGTAGACAGCCGCAGTGTTACCGCCGCAACACAATGGCGTCCATGTTCATGAACAATTCCTGTACGAAAGACAGCATCGTTTCGGCGATGAAGGGCAGAAACAGGACGAACACCAGCATGACCACCACGATCTTCGGCACGAACGTCAGCGTGATCTCCTGAATCTGCGTAACCGACTGCAACACACTGATAAACAACCCAACCACCATGCCGGCAATCAGCATGGGCGCGGCGGCAAGCAGGGTCGTATACATGGCCTGCTGCCCGAGCTGGGTTACATCGTCAACCGTCACCTGGTACGTTCCTTGGTTCGCATTACCCCCGGGGGCACACTTTTCACAGAACCTTCCCGTGCAAGAGCAGGATAACACAAGATATAGGGCTTGTCAACTCATTCTTCACTAGGGGTTGGGTAAGAGGCACCGGACAAGTCATTTGGGGACGCGTTCTAAAGGCAGGCCCATCGGCGGCGTGTCAATGCTCGAGCTCAACCTTCACCTGCGCCCATTTGCCGAAGCGGAAGGCAAGGCCGGTAAGAGCGAGCCGGCTCGTGTGGCTGATGAGAATCGCCATCCAGACGCGGCCGGGCGTGAGCATGTTCAACATGCTGTAAATCTGGCAGATACCCAGCAAAATGACAATCTGCGAGAGAAACGCTATCCACATCGGGGATTTCGTGTCACCCGCGCCCTGGAGTCCGCCGGTAAAAGCGAGCGCGGTGGCCAGGGCGATGCCGGAAAAACTCAGGTATTGCAGCAGTGATCGGCCGAATTCGAGCACGGGTCCCTCGGACACACTGAAAAGCCCGAGCAGGAATTCCGGCGCTACCCAGTAAAGGCTCGCCCACACCGAGGCCCACAAGAAACCAAAGCCCGCGGCGGTATAGACGCAGCGGGCGGCGCGCTCGGGCTTTTCGGCGCCGAGATTCTGCCCCGAGAGCGTGCCCGCAGCGGCGCGCAGGCCGAAGCTGGTCCAGGTGACCACCGAGAAAATCTGCGAGTAGCACAATACATACGCGGCCTGGGCGGCGGCGCTTTGCGGGAGTGTGCCAATGAAGCGCAGCAGCAACACCCCGCCCACATTGAGCAGTATGCCCTGGATGCCAGTGGGAATGCCGATCTGCACCACCGTCTTCATCACCAGCAGGTCCGGCACCAGGCGGAACCGTACCGGCGGCTGAATGATCATCTTCTTGCTCAGTATCAATGCGATGGCGATGCACACCGTGACCGCAGGCGCGAGCAGGGTGCCCAGCGCCGCGCCAACGGTGCCCATACCCAACCCCACGATAAAGAAGAAGCTCAGCACGATGTTGAGCATGGTCGTCAGAATGCCCAGCTTGAGCGGCGTTTTCGGGTCGCCCGCCGCCTGGAATGCGCCGGTGATCATGAACATGAGAAACAGCGGCGCACCGCAGGTAAACAGTAGCCGCAGATAAGGCAGGGCATGCTCCTGCACGATGGGTTCCGCTTCGACGAAATCGAGCAGGTGCGGCGCGATGAACCAGCCAATGGGCGCTACAATGCACACAAGCACATAGATCGCGCTAAGGAAGGCTTCGTAGGCCACCTTGCTCACACGCGCCTGATCCTTGCGCCCGGCGTAGCGTGCGATGAGCACGTTCATGCCGTGAAACACGGACGCGATGAACACCACCAGCACGAGGAATACCTGCCACGCCGCGCCAATAGCCGCGTTCGCCGCGTTGTTCTGCGCCTCCACGAAGTTCCCCACCAGAATGTGGTCAACCAGCGCGTGCAGACCGTTGACCAGGTTCAACGTGATCACGGGCCACGCAATCTTCCACACAGAACGAAGGATACTGCCCGAGACCAGTTGTTCGTCGAATACGCTCACGAATCCGGGCGTTCCACGATACGCACGCCTTCGGGCGCATCGACTTGCGTGGACACCTTGCCGTCCGCGCCTTTCCGGTGCGCCACGCGGATCACACCCGCGGGCGTGGGGAAGGCGCCCTCCGCGTAGTCGAGCCCCGCCAGGTGCGGTGTAATGCAAACCTCCGTGCATCCCGGCGCCATGGGCCGAACGCCAAGCACATGCTCGCTCATCCAGGCCGTCGGACCAGCCGCCCAGCCGTGGCACAGGGAATGACGCAGCCCCTTGTAGCAATAGTCGCCGTAGTCGGCGTGGATGCTCTTTTTGCCTTCCGGCACAAGCTCATCAATGGGCGCGGAGCCGGGAACCCAGTCGAGATTGAAGTCTTCCCAGAATGTCGTAGCGCCGAGATCGAGCATGGCGCCCCAGTACTTGCGGATGACCTCGATCGCGCCCGCATAGTCTCCCGCGGCTGCCCGCGCCTGAAGCACGTAATACCCGTAGAAGGTCGAGACGCCACTGAGCGGATTGTCCGCGAGAACCGTTTTGTTTGCCGCTTCCGGCGTGCCGTAGCCGGCCAGCGCGGTGAGCGCTGCCGCTTGCTTCACCTTCGTCTCAGGCGGGGTATAGGTGTGCATGCGCTTCACCATGTCCCGGCAGCGGCCGGCTGTCTTCGTCTCGCCCAGCACATCGCACAGGTCGGCCGCCTCGTCAAAGGCCAGGGTGAGCAGGGCCTGCAAGCCGATGTGGATGGCTGTGTCGTCTTCGCTCGTGGGCCAGTCGAGGAAGCGGCCACCGCCCAGGGATTCCTTGCCGTTCTCGCCCACCTCGCCAAAGAGTTGGTCGAGCAGGCCGAGGAGATAATCCTTTTGTGCCGCGAGGTAGGCGGTGTCGCCGTGGTAACGGTACCAGCAGTGGTGAATGCGCACCCACCAGAGCGAATACGAGCTGATGCCATTCATCCAGCCCGGCAGCGGCGTCTGATCCCGCACGAAGTCGAGGCTCTTGGGGACCACGGGATGCGCGCCGAACACCGTGTTGATGACCATGGTCTCCGGGTGCATGTCGCCGATCCAGACGAGGCGATCGCGCTTGATACCATCCCACAGGTGTTCTTGCATGCACAGGTGTACGGAATAAGCGCCCACGTCCCAGATGGTATTGAGGCGCTCGTCGCTGCAGCGGAACGTGCCAAGATACGGATCGTCGTGAAAGAGCAGCACGGCGCGCAGGTGCACGAGCTCGAGGTGGTCGCCCGGCTCGGCAAGGTCAATGCGCACAAAGCGGAAGCCCGTGTTGCCGATCTCGGTCGATCCGTACCACGGCACGAGCACCTCGGAGTCGTGGATGGCGTGGTCCTGGTTGGGGACGCCCATGGCCTCGGCCACGGACTCGCCGAAGCGCACGCGCACCTTCACGGGCGCGTGGTCCTTGGTGATGCCGTTGCGCAGTTCGATGCCGCCATGAATCTCACGCCCAAAATCGACCACGAGGCTGGCGGGACCGTCTTCACTGCGCAGGTGGCACGGCGGGGCGTCGCTCTTCAGCAGGTTTTCCGCACCGAGTACGTTGTTCGGCGCATCGCTCTGCCACACAATACGGACCGGCCGGAGGAACCGGCGGGCACGGGCGTCATTCATTCCCATTTCATTCGGATGCATCCGGCAGTTCCTTGTCTGGTTCATCGCCGACGATTCCCGTCTGGCGCTTGCGTTGTTCTTGAGCATGCTTCACCCACACGCCGGCCTTCTCGGTTTCCCGCTCGAGGATGAGCTCGGCAATGGCCCGGGCTTTCGCATCAAGTCCGGGCTGGTCCCAGGCGGCCTTGTAGCGGTCTTCCGGCACATCGAGGCGGTACAGGGCAATACGCAGCTTATCAAAATCGCGCTTGATCAGATCGGCCACACGCTCCTGAATGGCATCGAGCAGCAGCTCGCGGTTCTCCCGCGTCTCCTCGGCCGCACCCGGATGCACCCCCCAGCGGTCCGACAGTGCGCGGGCGGTCACTTCGTACTTTTCCGGGTCCATAGCCCGCACCTCCTTTATCGTTCATCGCGTGGGAGAAGGTTGGCGAATCACCAACGCGATCCCCGCCAGGCTGTCAGCGGACGTCGAAACAACCTATGCCGTACTGACAGGTTGTCAGATACGATTCTCGCGGCGGCCTACATACACCGAAGGAGCAGGGATTCGCGTGCTGCAACCGGCATTCTAGCCTATCGCCCGGGCCTTAGGCGAACCAAGCAGGCCAACGCGGTTGGCCCAGTTGGGAAGCCTCGCAAGCGGCATTGGGTTCACGTAATGATTGGGCATATCGTGGCGCTA
>CAZMVU010000056.1:0-23961 GCA_964569295.1 uncultured Nitrospirales bacterium | reverse complement strand
ATGCAGGGCTATGGCCCAATCGCGATTCATTCACCACAGGCGGTCATTTTCGATGACGACGAAGAAGAGCTTCGACTGCGTCGAGATGATGCACGCGGGCGCGGATCGGGTTCGCGAGGACCTTGCTGGATAATCGCTTGAAGAGCAAGCAGCCTATTGGCGCGCCAAGACAAAGGCGCTGCGTGCGCGCCAGGCGAGATTGCGCGGCGAGGATCATCAGTCGCGGCAGTGAAGCGCATCAGGCCTGTTTTCGAGGAGGTAAAGGCTTTCGTTCGACTTCATTCACCACAGGAGGTGGCTTTTCTGGCCGCGCCCCACGTGCAACCGGGCTTCGTGACTCGACCTGAAGGTCACGCCTGGACGGCCGCAACGGCAGCGGCGTGACGGTGATGTGCGGGCGGTGGCGCAGGCGCTTCTTTCGGAATCTCCCCCCCGTTCCCGCTCTGCGGTCACTTGCTGCCGGGCCCCTTGACAGCGGTTTGGGGGTATGTTACGATCCGGGCGCTGTTAGCACTCGCTGTAAACGAGTGCTAAACCTAAGGGCGACTGTACGATGGAGACGCCTCGAGAGGATCTGAAGGAGCGCGAACGCGAAATCCTGCATGCGGTGGTGCATCACTACATCACCACCGCTGAACCGGCGGGGTCGCGCACGCTTGTGAAGCGTTTCCAGCTCGATGTGAGCCCGGCCACGGTACGCAATGTGATGGCGGACCTCGAGGACCGGGGCTTTATTCAGCAGATACATACAAGTTCCGGCCGGGTGCCGACGGATGCCGGCTACCGCTATTACGTGGACCACCTCATGCAGGTGCAGGATCTAACCATGGCGGAACGCGGGCGGATCGAGCGGGAGTTGTCCGAAAAGCTCAGCGATGCGGATGATGTTCTCCGGCAAACGAGCCACTTGCTGGCCCTGGTCACGCACCAAACGGGGCTCGCGGAGCCCCCGCGCGAGCAGGATGTGCGGGTGCGGCGTATCGAGTTGTTGCCCATTGCGTCGGAGCGGTTGGCGGTGCTTATCGTGGATAACTATGGCCGCGTGCACAGCCTGACATTGGAAGTGCAGCGCCCGGTTGGCGCGCCGGACTTGATTGCTTTGACTCGGTTTTTGAATGACCAGTTGGGGGCGGTGCCCCTGGGTAAACTGGCGAGTACCCTCGAAGAACGCATGCGTGATTTTCTGGACGAGCAGCGGCGCATGGCCGACCAGGCCATCAAACTGTTGCAGCACTTACCGCAGCATCGGCGCGCGCAGCTCTTTCTCGAGGGGGCGGCCCAGTTGTTCGAGCAACCGGAGTTCAGTAACGTCACGAAAGCCCGCGAGGTGCTGGGCCTGCTCGAGGAACGCGAACGGCTGGTCGAACTGTTGCGGGCCGTGCAGAACGGCGAACGTGAAGGGCGGCGCGCCCAGGTGATTATCGGCGGCGAAGGAAACGTACTGGGCCTCGAGGGCATCAGTCTGATTGCCACGCCGTATCAGATCGGCGACAGCCCGATCGGCATGATAGGCGTGCTCGGGCCGCGGCGCATGCCGTATCCGCGCCTGACGGCCATCGTGGACTATACGGCGGGTATGGTGGGCCGTATGCTCACGCGCCTCAGCCGGTAGTACGCAGGCATGCCACCACCTCGGGCGGGAAGGATGCGCCCGGCCGCTCCGCGGCACAGGGGCATACAACACGGTTAAAACGACGTATTGGACCAATGAACAAGCCATGAGTGATAAGTACGCAGAAAACGAACAGCCCAAAGCGCCGGACGAGCCCGGGCCCCCTGCGCCGGACGCGGCGGAGACGGCGGAGACGGCGCCTGAAGGACATCCGGCGGACCCCGAACGGTCTGCGGGCGAGGATGTAGAAACCGCACCCGACATGGTGCAGGATATGGCGGCGATCACCGCGGAACGCGATGAGTACCGGGAAATGGCTCAGCGCGCCCGGGCGGAGTTCGATAACTACCGCAAGCGCATGGCGCGTGAGATGGACCGGGTGCGCAAGAGTGCCGCGGAGGAACTGATCCGCGATCTGCTGCCGGTGGTCGATAACCTTGACCGGGCGTTGAGCCACGTGGAGAACCGTGAGGACAGTTTCGTGCAGGGCGTCGAGATGGTGGTCAAGCAGTTCGTTGAGGTGCTGACGGCGCGCGGTCTCGAACCGATCCCCGCTATGGGCGAGCCCTTCGACCCGAATGTGCACGATGCGCTCACGCAGCAGCCTTCGGAAGAATACCCGGCCGGCACCGTCATGCAGGAATGGGAGCGCGGCTACAAGCTGGGCAATTTCGTGCTGCGGCCAGCCAAGGTCGTCGTTTCCAGCGGCCCGCCGAAAAACGAGTCAGAACCCGAAACCCCCGAGGGGGAAACGAAAAAAGCATAGCCGGCGGCGCGCGTCTTTACTATCGTGTACACGGCGCCACCGAACACCACCCGAATCAGGAGGTTGTAATCGTATGGGCAAAGTTATCGGCATCGACCTGGGGACCACCAACTCGTGCGTTGCCGTGATGGAAGGCGGCGAGCCAGCCGTCATCGCCAACGCGGAAGGAAACCGCACCACGCCTTCGATGGTGGCGTTCACCAAAGACGGCGAACGGCTCGTCGGCGCCACCGCAAAGCGCCAGGCCGTCACCAACCCGAACAACACCGTTTTCTCGATCAAGCGGTTCATGGGCCGGCGCCATGCGGAGGTCGCCGAAGAGGAAAAGATGGTCTCGTTTGTCGTCACTGAGACCAGCTCGGGCGACTGCCAGATCGCGTTGCAGGACAAATCTTTCCGCCCACCCGAGATTTCAGCCATGATCCTGCAAAAGATGAAGGAAACCGCCGAAACCTACCTCGGCCACGAGGTCACCCAGGCCGTGGTCACCGTGCCGGCTTACTTCAACGATTCCCAGCGCCAGGCCACCAAAGACGCTGGCAAGATCGCCGGGCTCGAGGTATTGCGTATTATCAACGAACCCACCGCAGCCGCACTTGCCTATGGACTCGACAAGAAGAAAGACGAGAAAGTGGCGGTCTATGACCTGGGCGGCGGTACCTTCGACATTTCTGTGCTCGCCATAGGCGACGACTCGTTCGAGGTGCTCTCGACCAACGGCGACACGCACCTGGGCGGCGACAACTTCGACCAGGTCGTCATTGACTGGCTGGCCGACGAGTTCCTGAAGGAGCAGGGGATCGACCTGCGCAAGGACGCCATGGCCCTCCAGCGTTTGAAAGAAGGGGCCGAAAAGGCCAAGTGCGAGCTGTCGTCGGCTATGCAGACGGACGTGAACCTGCCGTTCATCACGGCCGATGCCTCGGGGCCGAAGCACCTCAACTACACGTTGACTCGCGCCAAGCTCGAGCAACTCTGCGACGGCCTGCTGCAACGCACCAAGTCGCCGTGCTATCGCGCTATCGAAGACTCCGGCCTCAACGCAAACGAAATCAACGAGGTCATTCTGGTCGGCGGCATGACGCGCATGCCGGCCGTCGGGAACATCGTGAAGGAAATCTTCGGCCGGGAGCCGCATCGCGGCGTGAACCCGGACGAGGTCGTGGCCATTGGCGCGGCCATTCAGGCAGGTGTGCTCTCGGGCGAGGTCAAAGACTTGCTGCTGCTCGACGTGACGCCGCTGAGCCTGGGTATCGAGACCTTGGGCGGTGTATGCACAAAGCTCATCGAGCGCAACACCACCATCCCCGTTTCCAAACGCCAGACCTTCTCGACCGCGGCCGACAACCAGCCGGCCGTGACCATTCATGTGCTGCAAGGTGAACGCGAGATGGCGGCGGATAACCGCACCATCGGGCGTTTCAACCTCGAGGGCATTCCGCCAGCGCCGCGGGGTGTGCCGCAGATCGAGGTCTCTTTCGATATCGACGCGAACGGCATCCTGCATGTCTCGGCCAAAGACCTCGGCACCGGCAAGGAGCAGAAGATCCGCATCGAATCGTCCTCCGGCCTGGACGAAGGTGAGATCGACCGCATGGTCAAGGAAGCTGAGTCCAACCGCACCGCGGATGAGCAGAAGAAAAAGGAAATCGAAACCCGCAACAACGCCGATGCACTCGTCTACCAGACGGAAAAGTCGCTCAAGGAACACGGCGACAAGATCGGCGGCGAGGACAAGGCAGCCATCGAAAGCGCGATCGAGAAACTGAAGCAACAGCTCGAGGAAGGCGACGTCACAAGCATCGAAGCCGCCATGCAGGAACTGGGGCAGGCCTCGCAGAAACTGGGCGAAGCCATGTACCAACAGCCGGGCGACAGTGGCCCGGAAGCCGCTGGAACGCAAGGTGGACCGGATTACGTGAACCCCGGCGATGAACAGGGCGCGGGCCAACAGGATGACACGGTAGACGCGGACTTTACGGTGGCCGATGAAGACGAGGAGCAGAAGGAGTAGGCGCGCAAAAAGCGCGAGTCCGCCTACGGCCAACATAAACACATGGTTCTGCCCCCGCCATCAGACCGCGGTGGCGGGGACTGCCTGGATAGTGACCAACGGGGAAACCCATGCCGCAACAGGACCTATACGAAATACTCGGCGTCAGCCGCGACGCGTCGCAGGATGAAATCCGCAAGGCCTACCTCAAGCTGGCCCACAAATATCACCCGGACAAAACGGGCGGCGACACGGCAGCGGAGGAACGCCTCAAGGAGATCAATGCGGCCTACGACGTGCTGAAGAACCCGGAAAAGCGCGGCAAGTACGACCGCTTCGGGTCCGCCGAGGGCAGCCCGTTCGGCGGTGGTGGCAGCCCGTTCGGCGGCGGGGGCAGCCCGTTCGGTGGCGGGGGCGACTTCGACGATCTGTTCGACATGTTGTTCGGCAGCGGCGGCGGGCGTCGGCGATCGGCGGGGCCGCGAGCGCAGCCGGGTAACGATCTCGAGTTGCGCATGCGGGTCTCCCTCGAGGAAGCCGCCACGGGGGTCAAAAGAACGGTGCGCTTCAACCGCATGGAGAACTGCGGCGAATGCGGCGGATCGGGCGCGGCGCCGGGCTCGAAGCCGGAGACCTGCCCCCAATGTCAGGGCGCCGGCCAGGTGCGCGTGGCGCAAGGCTTTTTCTCCGTCACACGCCCGTGCCCCAAGTGCGCGGGCAGTGGCCGAATCATTTCGCAGCCCTGCCGCAACTGCTCGAACGGGCGGGTGCGCACAAACCGCGAGATCAATGTCGATATCCCGGCGGGCATCAGCTCGGATGCGCGCCTGCGGGTATCGGGCGAAGGCGAACCGGGCGCCTTCGGCGGACACCGGGGCGACCTTTACATCCTGGTCGAGGTACAGCGCCACGACCTTTTCGATCGCCAGGGCAATGACTTGCACTGCGCGGCTCCCATAACGATTGCGCAGGCAGCACTCGGCGACACCATCAGCGTGCCGACCATCGCCTCGGGTCCGGCGGACCTTAAGATTCCGGCTGGCACGCAATCGGGCGCGCAGTTGCGTCTTCGCGGCATGGGTATGCCGGATGTGCGCGGCTACCGCACCGGCGACCAGATTGTGACCGTGCACATCGAGACGCCAGTCAAGCTAAACCGCCAGCAGCGCAATCTACTCAAAGAACTCGAAGAGGCCAGCTCGGAGAAGAACTATCCCCGCCACCAGGATTTCGCACGCAAAATCAAAACGTAGAGACCGGCGCACGCACGCCCACGAATCGTAGCGCACCGTTACCCGCCCGCCGCATTTTTCAGGACCTCCATGTAGACCGCCGCAGTCCCACGTGCCGCGGACTCCCAGCTAAACGGGGCAGCTTGGCCCGGCCCCTTCTCGCGCAACCGGGTCACAAGTTCGTCGTCTTGGGACAGGCGGCAAAGCCCCGCCGCGATCGCGCTCTCGTCCTCGGGATCGACAAGGAGCGCGGCATCGCCGGCGATTTCCGGCAGCGCGGTGGTACTCGATGTAAGCACGGCCGCCCCGCATGCCATCGCCTCGGCCACGGGCAGCCCGAAGCCTTCGTAGAGACTGGGCCATACGAACGCCCGTGCAGCGGCATAAAGGGCGGGAAGGTCCGCGTCGGGTACGTGCCCCAGCACGCGAACGTGCGCGCTCCGAGCGCCTGTATTTTTGAACCCCTTGATAAAGGACTGCTTCCAACCGAGACGGCCGGCGATCACGAGAACCTCCCCCACGTCACGCTTCACCACGGCGGAGTAAGCCCTCACCAACCGCTCGAGGTTCTTGCGCGGCTCGAGGGTGCCCACAAACAGGAAAAAGCGCTCAGGCAGCGCATATTTCTCGCGCACGGCTGCCTGGGCGGCGGCGTCTCTTGGGGAAAACAGCGGGCGCACCCCGTTGTACACCACGTCGACCCGGTCTTCGGGCAAGCCCAACCAGTCGCGGATAGAATCCGCTGCAAAACGGGACACCGTGATAATGCGGTCGGCAAGGCGTGCGCTACGCCCCACCGCGTAGCGGTAGTATTGCGCGCGCTCCCAGCGAAACCACGCCGGATTCTCGATGAAGCTGCAATCGTGCACGGTGAGCACCACGGGACATCCGCACCGGCGCAAAGGCCCTACGTTCGCCGGGTAATGCAGAAGGTCCACGCCCTGGGCATTGGCATACGCGGGCAGACGTATCTGGTCTGCGAGAAGGCGCCGGCCATGCGCCACCGTCGTGGGATGGTAGTGTATGTGCGGGGCGACAGCCGGCAGCGGTTGGCCGGCAGGCCAGGCCACATCGAACACAGGCGCGCCGGGCAGACTGGCGAAGGCACACACGAGGCCGGTCACGTGGCGGCCCGTGCCACTGCGGTTGGCCGCTTGCAGGGCATTCAGCATCACGCGCATCAGACAAGCCTCTGGTAAACGTCGAGCGTGGCGCGTGCACACCCCTCCCAGGTAAACCCCGCAGCCTGCGCCCGGCCCGCTGCACGCATTTGCTCGCGCAGGATCCCGTCACACAGCACACCGAGCACTGCCGCTGCGATGTCTTCCGGGCTGGCGGGATCGGCATAATGCGCGGCCTCACCCCCAACCTCGGGCAACGAGGCCACCGGCGAGGTCACGACAGGACAACCGCAGGCCATCGCTTCGATCACGGGCAAGCCAAAACCTTCGTACCACGAGGGCAATACGAAGCAATCGGCCGCGCTGTAGAAAGCGGGCAGGTCGCGGTGGTCTGGCAGATACCCCAGCCAGGTCACCCGCTGCGCAATCCCCAGTTCCGCAGCCATGGCCGCCACCGGCGGCAAAGACCACCCCCGGCCACCGATGAGTACAAGCTGGTGGGGCACGGTATCCGCCAGGCGTGCAAAGGCGCGCAGAAGACCCTCGATGTTCTTGCGCGGCTCGAGGGTGCCCACGAACAGCACAAACGGCACTTCAACGCCATAGTGCGCGATTACCCGGGCGACCGCCTCGCTCCGTGGAACGGGGGCGAGGGTCTTGTCAACCGCGCCGTGGGCCACCGACACCTTCTCTTCCGGCACGCCGAGCAACCGCACAATATCGCCCTTACTCGCCTCGGAACAGGTGAGAATGTGGTCCGCTTGCGCGGCAAACCGCGGCACATGCTTCGAGAAGGGGCCAACTATCTTCGGACTCACGAGTTCCGGTGTTTTGAGGAAGGCCAGGTCGTAGAGGGTAAGCACCCGGCGCGCCGTGCGCACCGGCGGCAAAAAATAGTTCGTGGCATGGAACACGTCGACCCCGTGCACCAACATATCCGCCCGGGGAGCGCCCAGTGTAGACCAGGCGTGGTAGAGCAGGCGCGTCGGAATCGGCAGGTAGTGGCAGGGCAGGGCGCCATCGAGGTCATCGAGCACGGGCGAACGCATCCCCGAGGCGAGGCCACGCCACACATGCGCTTCCCCCACCTGCATAAGGTGCTTGAGCTGGTAAAAGAGAAAGTGCCCCACCCCGGAACGGCCGCGATTGAGGGGCGTCATGTCGATGCCGATGCGCATGCCAACCTCCCGTCGAGCGCCATTGTAATACGCGGAGGGCGCCCGGGGCGAACCGGCATGCCCCAGCCTGAAAAGGAACACAGCGGCTTTACCTTGAATCAATAAATTCAGTATGCTGTCTGGAACAATGCAGGGGCGGCCAGGGGGGGCGTACACAGAGAATCAGAGGTATTTGTCATATGAGCCCAAACAACCAAAAGCAACGCTATGATCAAGCGCAAAAGCTTTTCCAGGCTAAGCGGTATGGCGAGGCCCTCGCGCTTCTCGAAGGGCTCGTCCAGGAAATGCCGAACAACGCGGATGTGTTGTATGCGAGCGCGCTCACGCTTGCCTCGATGGGCCGCAAAGACGAGGCCCTGCCACTCTGCGACAAGCTGATCGCAGCCCATGGGCACGACAAGGCGCAACGCCTGAAGGCGCGCATCCTGCAGCGGGAACCCTCCCCGGACCTCATCGAGATGCCGCAGAAAAAGCGCACAGGGCTCAGCGCGCGTCAGTGGGCGCCGCTTCTCGCGCTGATCGTGCTTTTGGCCGCCGCGGCCGGCCTGTACTTCTACCTGTCCGCAGACGGAGCCGGTACGCCCGCAGATGCAGCCGGCCCCGCAGTGCCTGCCGCGGCAACGGCAAGCACCAAGCCGCCCGCCGATGGTCCCGCGATCACCCTTGTAAACAACACCAGCGCACACATCGCCGTGTGGGTCGATGCAGTCGGGGCCACGGACGAGCCGGCAGTTTCGGTTGCGGCGAAAGAGGAAGCGGCCTGGCAGATGCCCGAAGGCCAGCGGCAGATACGGGCGCGCGCAGTCTCGGGCGACGAGCGATTCTATACGGTTGACCATCCGATCGCCGTTTCGGGACCGGGAAACCTGGTTTTCTTTACCGAACCCAACGACTTCGGAGTAACGGAACTCAAGTTCCGTCTCGAATAGACATCATATGACTAGAGAAATTCCGGGGGGCATCGTACATACGATGGTGATACTCATCGCAAAAAACGGGGACAAGCCATGAGCACCAAACACACGCGGCGGACATTTCTGGCACAGGCCGGCCTGCTGGGTCTGGCGGCCGCGGCGTTGCCCGGGAGCGGCCGGGGCGCGGAAAACGCCGGGAAACGCCCGAACGTCGTACTCATCGTGACGGACGACCAGGGTTATGGCGATCTCGGCGGCCACGGCAACCCGGCACTCGAGACCCCCCACCTCGACCGGCTTCACGATGAAAGCACCCGGCTTACACGGTTCTATGCCAGCCCCGTGTGCGCGCCTACCCGGGCCAGCCTAATGACCGGCCGCTGGAACTACCGCACCGGTGTTGTCGACACCTACCTCGGCCGCGCCATGATGCACGCAAACGAGGTCACCATCGCGGAGGCACTCGCGAACCAGGGCTACCGCACCGGCATTTTCGGCAAGTGGCACCTCGGCGATAACTATCCCATGCGGCCGCAGGACCAGGGCTTCCAGGAAACGCTCGTGCATAAGGGCGGCGGCATCGGGCAACCGTCGGACCCGCCGGACACCGGCTACTTTGATCCCATACTCGAGTACAACGGGGCGCAGAAGCAATTCAAGGGCTACTGCACTGACATTTTCACCGATGGCGCCATGGACTTTATCGCGGCGGACAAGGACCAGCCCTTCTTCTGCTATCTCAGCACGAACGCCCCACACACACCGCTCGAAATCGCCGACAAATACGCCGATCCGTACCGCAAGCAAGGATTGCATGAAGACACCGCGCGGCTCTACGGCATGGTGGCAAACCTCGACGAAAACCTCGGCCGGTTGCTGAAACACATCGATAACCTTGGCCTGCGCGAAGACACCATCGTCGTGTTCATGACCGACAACGGCGCGCAGCGCAATGGTCAGAGCGCCATCGACCGGTACAACGCCGGCATGCATGGCTGGAAAGGTTCTGTCTACGAAGGCGGCATCCACGTGCCATGCTTCATGCGTTGGCCAGGTACGCTCGAACCAGGACAAACGGTTACGCGCACGGCGGCACACATCGACCTTTTCCCCACGTTGCTTGCCTTGTGCGGCGCGGCGCCCCCGGAGGATGTGGAACTCGACGGCCGGGATCTCTCCCCCTTGCTCCATGATCCGCAGGGGGATATGCCGGAGCGCAACCTGTTCTTCCAGTGGCACCGGGGCGATGCGCCGGAAAAGTGGAAGGCGTGCGCCGTGGTGGGCCAGCGCTTCAAGCTGGTGAACGGCAAAGAACTCTACGACCTCCACAACGACCCGCACGAACGGCACGACATCGCCGCGCAGCACCCGGCCATCGTCGCCGAGATGCGCGCGGCCTATGAGCAATGGTTCGACGATGTGAGCAGCACCCGCGGCTATGCGCCGCCGCGTATCTATATCGGCACGAAACACGAGAACCCGGTCATCCTCACCCGCCAAGACTGGCGCGGCAGCGACCGGGCCGGTGTGCGCGAAGGCTGGGGCGATAAGAACGTGGGCCACTGGCTAGTGGACATTCGTAACGCCGGCACATACCGCGTGCGTGTGGATGTGCCGGAAGACACGCCGGGCACGGTAACGCTGCGTGCCGCCGGCGTGGAACAATCCAAACCACTCGAAAAAGGTGCGGCATCGGTCACCTTTGAGGGACTCGAGTTGCCCGCCGGTGAAACGGAAGTGCATGCGCAACTGGATGCCGAGGGCGGCCCCTTCGGCGCGCGGTATGTGGTGTTCACAAAAGAATAGGACAAGCGCGAAAGAGCAAACCTGCGCGTCGCATGGCCGGAGGGTGCGTGAACGGGTTTATTCCGCCTTTGACGGGAGCGCAACGCACCTTTGGAAGTAAATGGGAAGGAACACACGATGAAAGCCTGGAGTCTACTGATGGCCCTCGCCATACTGACCTGTTTCACCGCCTGCGCAGCGGATGCGCCATCGGAAGAAGAACTGGCGAAGATTCGGGATGCGGCGCCCGAAAAGCCAACGGTCCAACCCGAGCAGCCGCGGCAGTTGCTCGTGTTTTCACTCGTCCCTACAGGCTATGTCCACAGCGCGATACCATACGGTAAGGCGGCGGTTCAGGCCATTGCGGAGAAGACCGGCGCCTTCGAGGTGACCATAACGGACGATATCGCCGTGTTCGAGCCGGAGAGTCTTGCCCGCTTCGATGCGGTATTCTTCAACAATGCCAACAACGAGCTTTTCCTTCCGCCGGATTTCAATGAGCTGGAGGACACCGCAAAAAAAGAGGCCCTGGCACGGGACGCGCGGTTGAAACAGAGCCTCGCCGGTTTTATCCAGGGCGGCAAGGGGGTGGGGTTGCTGCACGCCGCGCTCGCCACGTTCCGTGAGTGGGAAGAATGGGGCGATATCGTGGGAGGCCGCTTCGACAACCACCCCTGGAACAAAGAAGTGACCCTGCGCGTAGACGACCCGGACCACCCGCTCACCGCCGCGTTCCCGGAACCGGCCTTCAAGATTACCGACGAGATTTACCAGGTGACGGGACCCTACTCCCGCGAAACACACCGCGTACTGCTTTCGCTCGATTATGAGTCGGCGGGTGAAGCGAATGCCGGCGAGGTTAACCGGGAAGACAAGGACTTCGCCCTCGCCTGGGTAAAACCGTATGGCGAGGGCCGCGTGTTCTACTGCGGTCTCGGGCATTACCACGAGCTGTTCTGGGACCCGCAGGTACTGCGGTTCCTGCTCGATGGCATCCAGTTTACCTTGGGCGACCTCGATGCGGACATGACGCCGAGCGCGAAGTTGTAGCGGGGACAGTCATTGTGCGTGACATCATACGCATAGTTGGACACTCCGCATCAATTGCAGATCTCGTGTCAAAGACCTGGCTTTCAACAATGGTGACTTACTGGCCCAGATAAGGAGTGTCCAATGAACGAGAAGAAAACCGTCCGCTCCGGCATCGTCGGTGCGGGGTTCTCCGCGCGTTTCCACTACGAAGGCATCCGCCGCGTGTACGGTGTAAACGCCGATGTACAGGGCGTCTATGCACTTGATCACGACCAGGCGGCAGAATACGCCAAGGAGCGCGGCATCAAGAAGTACGACACGCTTGATGCGCTGCTAAACGACGTGGATCTCGTGCACTGCTGCGTGCTCGTGGCAGGCCACGAGGAGGTCGCCGTGGCCGCGCTCGATCGCGGCAAGTCGGTCATCGTGGAAAAGCCACTCACAGGTTACCTCGGCGACGGCACGGAGTCGTTTCACGGCGACACGTTTCCAAAGGGCGACGCCCTCGCACACGGGCTGGCGAGCGTGGAGCGCATGCTCGAGGCGGAGCGTAAAAGCGCGGGCCGCATTTTCTATGCGGAAAACTGGGTCTATGCGCCGGCAGTTCAGCGCGAACGCGAAATCATCGAGAAGACGGGTGCGCAGATTCTGTGGATGCACGGCGAAGAGGCGCACTCGGGCTCGCACAACCCCACCTACGCCTACTGGAAATACTCGGGCGGCGGCGTAATGATTGGTAAGGGCTGCCACCCGCTCACGGCGGCGCTCTACCTGAAACGGGTCGAGGGCCGCGCGCGCCACGGCAAGCCCATCCGGCCCAAAGCCGTCACCGGGCGCACGGCCGCATTGACGCGCATGGACACCTTCCAGGACGAAGGGTTCATCCGCCGGGATTACTACGACATCGACGATTTCTCGATGATGCATGTCACCTTCGAAGACGGCACCCTCGCCACGGTGTTCGCATCCGACATCATCCTTGGCGGCATCCACAACTGGCTCGAGGTTAGCGCGAACAACCACCGCACCGTATGCAACATCAACCCGAACACCGCCATGCAGGTGTATAACCCGCGGCACGAAAACTTCGCCGATATATACACGGTCGAGAAAATCGAACAAAAACAGGGCTGGACCAATATGCCGCCGGACGAAGACTGGTTCACGGGCTACCCGCAGGAAATCGAAGCGTTCTACCGCGCCGCCGCCTATGGCGACCCTGTCGAGAGCGACAGCGGCCTCGCGGCGGACACCATCTCGACCATCTACAGCGCCTACGTCTCCGCCGAACAAGGCGGCGCTGAAACCCCGATAAGATCGTATTAGCGCCAATGGCCACGCCGAACCCGCAACTTCCTGGTCTTCCTCCCGATGAGGAACGCGACCGCCGCCTGCGCGACGCCGCATTGCATGCGGGAATCGCCCTGTGGGACTGGGAACTCGCGTCAGACAAGCTCACATGCAACGCCATGCTCCCGGAACTGCTGGGCGAAGAAGAGCCGCGCGCCCTCGCGCATTTCGCGGATCTGCTGGCCCGGGTGCATCCGGAAGACCGTCAACGGGTGGAATCACTCCTCGACGCACACCGCAACGGCGAGCGCGCCGAGGCCGCATGTGAGTGCCGCCTGCAACATCCGGGGCACGGCTGGCTCTGGACAAAACTGCGTGCCCGCATTACCGAGCGCAACGCGGAAGGCGCCCCGCTGCGGATGGCCGGAACACTCGCTGACGTGAGCGACAAGGTCGAGGAAACGCAGGGCTTCGCGGCGCTCAACGATTTCCTGCAGATGGTCATGGAGAATATGCCCATCGGCATTGCCGTGCACACGATCGAGGAAGGCGCCTTCCTGTTTATGAACAGCCGGTTCCGCGCGTGTTATGGGCTGCCGGAACAGGGGGTGCGCACGGTGGAAGCGTTTTTCGAGGCGGCATATCCCGCGCCGGACCAACGCGCGCATGTGCGTGAGCAAGTAATGGCGGATCTAGCCAGCGGTGCTCCCGGGCGCATGCGCTGGACCGAGGTCGCCATCGAACATCCGGGCCGGGAAACACGCTATATTTCCGCCTTCAACATTCCCGTGCCAGAGCGTAATCTCATGATCGCAACGGTGTGGGACATTACCGAGCGCATTCGCTCGGAAGAAGCGTTGCGCAAGAGCCAGTCGTACCTCACTATCGCCACGGCCATAGCCCATGTGGGCTACTGGGAATACAACGCGGTCGAGAAAACGCTCACCTGTACGGCGGAGATATACCGCATCTATGGTTTCGAGCCGGACAGCGTCACCCCCACGCTCGAAATGCACCGGCGCCTGGTCCAACCGCACGACCGCCGCCGCATTGAGCAAGCGGTGGAAGCCGCCATGGCCGAGGCGCGCCGCTTCGACCTGGATTACACGGTTGTGCGGGCCGATGACACGGAGGTCGTCTGCCATGTTATCGCCGATCCCATGTACAACGACGCGGGAACGGTGGTGGGCCTGCGCGGTGTTCTGCAAGATGTGACCGCCGCACACCGCACCGCCCAGGAAACGCGCCGCCTCGAGTCGCAGGTGCAACAAGCGCGCAAGTTCGAGAGCCTGGGCGCGCTCGCGGGCGGCGTCGCCCACGATTTCAACAATTTGCTGGTGTCCATTCTCGGCAATGCGGATCTCGCCTTCGAAGACCTCTCCCCCGTTGCCCCCGCGAGGAGCAGTCTCGAAGAAATAGTGCGCGCAGCGCGCCGTGCGGCCGACCTTACACGCCAGATGCTCGCGTATGCGGGGCAACGTCCGCTCGTGAATGCAGAGCTTGATGTGCGCGAGCTTATCTGTGAAGCGTCCCATTTGCTCGAGCAGGCCGCGGGAGAACACGCGCACCTCAAGTATAAATTTGGTCCGGGGCTGCTGCGGGTCCACGGCGACGCGAACCAACTGCGCCAAGTGCTCACGCAGATCGTCGCCAATGCCGGGGAATCACTGGGCGCACCGGGGGGTGTGGTGACCGTGCGCACCGGCGTGCGGCACTGCACGGAAGAAGACCTCCGCATGCCGCCGCTTCTCGATACGCTGCCGCCAGGCAAATACGTCACGATCGAGATAACGGATACCGGTTGCGGCATGGAACCGGCCACGGTCGAGCGCGTGTTCGATCCCTTCTTCTCCACCAAATTCACTGGCCGTGGCCTCGGGTTGGCGGCCGCCCTGGGCACGGTACGCGCACACAGGGGCGCCCTCCAGGTCATGAGCGACCCCGGCCTCGGCTCGACCTTTCGCGTGTACCTGCCCGCACTGGCAGCCACAACATCGGCAAGCGCCACCGCGCACCCAGCCGCTGGGCAGAAAAGAACTGTGCTGCTCGTCGATGAAGATGACTCCGTGCGCACGCTGGGCCGGCGCATGCTCGAACGCCGCGGCTATATGGTCTCTGCGGCGAAAACCCTCCAGGAGGCGAGCCGCCTGTTGCGCCAGGGCGCGGAACCCGCGTCGCTCGTCATCCTCGACATGACCCTCGCGCAGGAAGCGGGTAAAGCGGCTTGCGAAGCATTGCGCAGGGCAGCAGAAGGCCTCCCCTTTGTCTTATGCTGCGACATGCCCAAGGCGCCGGCCACGCCGCACACCGAGCTTTTCGCCCCGGCCGCTTTCGTGCAAAAACCCTACGAATCGGCCAACCTGCTCCAGGCCGTGCAAAACGCGCTGGCCGCAGAGACGTGAGCGGCCAGGCCAGACAAAACAACAAAAAGGGAGCCAGCGCTATGAACAACACACAGTGGGAACAACTACTCGCTCTCATCGCCGGTGAACGGGTAGACCCGCTGCCGGTCGGCTTCATTATCGACAGTCCGTGGCTGCCGAACTGGGCCGGCATGCGGATTCTCGATTACTTCAGCGAGAGCGGTCTCTGGCGTGCCGCAAACGACCTGGCTATTGACACCTTCCCGGAAATCTGGTTCTTGCCGGGCTACTGGTCGGAATTCGGCATGTGCTCGGAGCCCGCCTCGTTCGGGGCAAAATGCACCTTCCATGAAGATGATTTCCCTTTTGCGCAAACGCTGCCTGCCGCACTCGGCGACATCGAAAAGCCAGACCCCGCCACAGACGGCCTTGCGCCATTCATCTTGCAACGCCTGGTCCACGCCCGATCCCACATCGAGGCGCGGGACCATGCGATACGCTTCGCCGTGGCCCGGGGCCCGCTCAACATTGCCGCATTCCTATTCGGCAGTTCGGAGTTTCTCATGGGCCTGCGCATGGAGCCGGACCAAGCACACAGGCGGCTCGCCACAATCACCGGCTTTCTTGTGGATTGGCTGCGCCTCCAGAAGCAGACCATCGACACCATCGGTGGAATCCTCCTGCTCGACGACATCGTCGGGTTCCTGGGTGAAGACGACTTCAACACGTTTGCCAAGCCATACCTCGAAAAGGCCTTCGCGGCCTTCGATTGCCCGGTGCGCTTCTTCCATAACGACGCCTATGGCCTGGTTTGTGCGCCGCACCTGGGGGAGATTGGTATCAACCTATTCAACTTCGGCTACGAACATCCCTTGGCGCAGATGCAGGCCCTGGCGGGTGACCGGGTTGCCTTGCTCGGCAATATTCCGCCGCGGGATGTGCTCGCCCAAGGCACGCCGGACGACGTAGAGCGCAGTGTGCGTGAACTCGTCGGTTCACTGTCGGACACGCGGCGTGTTATCCTCTCGTGCGGGGGCGGCATGCCCCCCGGCGTGCCGACGGAAAACATCCACGCTTTTCTCAAGGCGGCCGGGCATGCCGTGTAAGCACGGTGTTTTTTCGTGTCGGCGGGCGGCTGAACGCCGGGCTTGAATCTGTGCAACGAGTTGGGCATGCTAGGACGCCGTCGCGGAGTTGCCGATAGTGTTTTAAGGGGACAAGGGAAGGAAAAATTCGCATGGCTATCGAAAAAGAACGCGAAGAGAACATCTCGCAAAACCAACAAATCGAAGAGCACCGCCAGGCCATTCTCGACGCTAAGGCGAAGGGCAACATGGCGGTACTCAAACAGTACATGAAGTTTTCGGGCCCCGGCTGGCTGCAAAGCGCGATCACGCTGGGCGGCGGCTCGCTGTCATCGAGCCTGTACCTCGGGGTGCTCGGCGGCTTCATGTTCCTATGGCTGCAACCCGTGGCCATGATCGCCGGCATCATCATGCTTTCGGCCATCGCCTACGTCACGCTATCGACAGGCCGGCGGCCATTGCGCGCTATTAACGAGCATGTAAACCCGATACTCGGCTGGGGCTGGCTGGCGGCCTCGATGATGGCGAACCTCGTGTGGTCCTTGCCGCAATTCGCCCTGGCTACCGCCGCTTTACGCCAGAACCTCTTGCCGGGCGTATTCGGCGAGGAAGGGGTCGTGCCGGGGCCCTACAACGAGATTGCCGTCGCCTGTCTTATCCTCATTGTCATTGTCACGGCGGCCATGCTGTACACTGTGGGCGGCCGGGGTATGTTCATTTTTGAAGTGGTCGTCAAGTGCATGATCGGCGTTACCGTGCTCAGCTTCCTGGGCGTCGTCATCCGGTTGACGCTCGTGGGTGAACTCAACTGGGGCGAGATAGGCTCGGGCTTCATTCCGCACCTCGAGCTGCTATCCCGGCCGACCGACTCGCTCATGCCCTACATCAACGACGTGGGTGAACAGTTCCGCAGCTACTGGTCCGATATGATCGTCGCTCAGCAGCGCGACGTCATGATCAGCGCCGCGGCCACGGCCGTGGGCATCAACATGACATTCCTGTTCCCTTACTCGATGCTGCGCAAAGGATGGGACAGCGACTTCCGCGGCCTGGCCATCTTCGACCTTTCCACAGGCCTCTTCTTCCCCTTCTTGCTTGCCACGAGTTGCGTCGTTATCGCTTCGGCCTCGCAGTTCCACGCAGAACCGGCCCGGGGACTGTTCCCCGGCAAAGCCCAGGTGTGGAGCGAAAACGGCGAGGTCGTTGACGAACAGACCGGCGAGGCCGTGGCACCCGCCGCAAATCTCGTCACGGGGTATAAGGGCCTGGTGAAATCGCGTCTGGCCGAGGAAATTGGCATGGAGCGCGTCGAGGCGATGAGCCCCGAGGAACTCGAGGCACAAACGGCGGCCCTTCCAGAAGCCGACCGTAAGATGGCGGCCATGCTGGCAAAGCGCGACGCCTTCAACCTGTCCGACGCGCTGACGCCGTTGGTTGGCCGCGGTCTGGCACAGTATATCTTCGGCCTCGGCGTGCTCGGCATGGCCATGGGCGCCGCAACAATGCTCATGCTCATCAACGGCCTGTGCTTCTCCGAGCTGCTGAATCGGCCGCCCCGGGGCTGGGTACAGCGCGTGGGCTCGCTCATGGTGTGCGTGGGCATTCTCGGCCCGTTCTTCTGGAGCGATGCAAAGATGTGGCTGGCGATTCCCACCTCGGTCTTCGCCATGACACTGCTGCCGGTCGCCTACTTTGGCTTCTTCTTCCTCATGAACCAGCGCAAACTGCTCGGTGAACACATGCCCCGCGGCCTGCGCCGCTTGTGGTGGAACACGCTCATGGCCATCGCCGCTGGCCTGGCCGCTTTTGCAAGCCTCTGGTCGCTGTGGAGCAAAATCCGCTGGTACGGCGTGGCGGTGGTGATCATCTTCCTGGCGCTCATCGCGATTACCCATTTCCTGCGCAAACCGACGCCGCTGCCGGCCGCGCCGGAAGAGTAGACACAGCCTGACACGAATTGACCCCTGCGGGAGGGCCGGCGGAAGGAGCTGGCCCTCCCGGTTTGTTTTGTGTGGCGTGCAGCGGTCCCTGGGGCTGTCATCCTCTATGGATGATCGCACGCGCGCGCTGCAATCCACGACTGAATGCCCTTGTTCCGCGCATGTGGCTTGCGCCAGCCGTGCGTTCGCGCTATCCTAAGGTCGTGCCACGCACAACGGTTTCTCGAAAAAAAGGAATGATACACCATGCCCAAGATATTGACGGGGTCTCTCCCGCTTGATGCACTCATAATTGCTGTGTTGTCTATCATAGCCGGCACAATCGCTTGGACACTCGGCTTCACGACAGGCTACTATGAGAACCTCTCGCTGCCGGAGGCACTGGATCTGTAGCGGCGCCGTCCCGGTATGACGCGGCACGCGTTATGACGCCGAAAAAATGTATCGTGGATGGGCAGCACCGCGCATGGTCCAACGTCGTGCCCTTGCCAGGGAACATGTTGAAGCCAGCCAAGCGGGTTGGGAGTTGTGCCTGGGCATCCCGTGGGCCGCTGAAACACTTGGAGGAGTTGCATTATGTGCCGATTTTTTGTGTTCGCTATTTGTATGGGATGTATCTCGGCGGCCGCGGAGATGCGCGTCGAAAACGACGGGCAGGCCGTCCATATCCTTGAAGACGATGCGCCGGTGCTGGTGTATCACCATGCCATGGTCGAACCGCCCAAGATGGTGCCCGAGCGCTACACCCGCGCGTGCTACATCCATCCCGTATATGCGCCTGGCGGCGCCACCCTCACACAAGATTTCCCCATCGACCACTTTCACCACCGGGGCGTGTTCTGGGCCTGGCCCAAGTCTACCTGGGATGGCAAGCCCCTCGACATCTGGCTCATGGAAGACGTACGCCAGGAGACCAAAGAGGTGAAGACGGCTGAGGCGGCCGGCGGCAAGGCGGTTCTCGAAACAATCAACTTCTGGCGATATGACGATGCACCGGATCAGCCCATCGTGGAAGAGCGGGTACATATCGAAGCGCATCCTGCCGAGGACAATGCCCGCGCCATCGACTTTGACCTGACATTCGAGAATGTCAGCGACAAGGAGGTGGTCATCCGCGGTTCGACGGCGGAAGACAAGTCGGGGGTCATCAAGGGCTATGGCGGCTTCTGCTTCCGGCCGGATGCCACCCGCAAACCCATGGAATTCACTGCAAAACAGGGCCCCGCGCACGAGGATACACTTTCCCTCGAATCACCCTGGTGCGACGTGTCTTTCCCCGACGAAAAGGACGGCGAAGCGAAATCGGGGGCAGCGGTGTTCCAACACCCCGGCAATCCGGGCTATCCCCACGAAGGCTGGATTCTTCGGCATTACGGTTTTCTGGGCGCTTCCTGGCCGCACCGGGCGCCGCACACCATGGCGCCGGGCGATTCCTTCCGCCTGCGCTACCGGCTCTACGTGCATGACGGTGATGCGGCGGCAGCGGACGTGACCGAGGCTTTCGCGGATTATACCGCCGCAGCCAAGAAGGCTATGCAATAAGACAATCGGCTTCTGATGGCAGCAACGAAGACGCAAGAAACCCAGGTCCTCCGCGGCCGCCTGAATGGGGCCGGCCCGCCGATGGATGTGCATGTGCGCGCCGGGCGTGTCGACGCGGTGCTCCCGGCTGGCAAAGACCGACCGAATGCCGGCAGCACCCGGGCCGTCGTCACACCGCCCTTGTTCGATATGCAGGTCAATGGTGTGGCGGGGTACGACTTGCAAGACCCACACCTGGCGCCGGAGCATGCGGCGGAAATCACGCAGCGCCTCGCGGCCATGGGCGTGGCGCAGTGGGTGCCGACCCTGGTAACCGCCGCCCCGGAGCAGATGGAGGCCTGTTGCGCCAACCTCGCCCGCACGTTCGAGGACAGCCGAGTGGCTCAGGCGGTGCCGGGCATACACATCGAGGGGCCGCACATCTCGCCGGAAGATGGTCCGCGCGGGGCGCATCCGCGTGCCCATGTCTGTCCGCCCGACACGAAGCTGCTCAAACGGCTCGTGAAAGCGGCGAACGGAAAGATCGCCTATATCACCATCGCACCGGAACTGCCGGGCGCAGAGGCCTACATCCGCGCGGCGCGTGCGCAGGGCATTCGTGTGGCGCTCGGGCATCACAACGCCACCGCCGAGCATATCGCGGCCGCCGTGGAGGCGGGGGCAAGCATCTGCACGCACCTCGGCAACGGCGGCGCCGTCCTTCTGCCTCGCCATCACAATCCGCTCTGGCCGCAATTGGCCGATGACCGGCTCACGGCATCGCTCATCGCCGACGGGCACCATCTGCCGGACCCCGTACTGAAGACCTTCGTGCGCGCAAAAGGCCCCAAGCGCACCGTGATCGTCTCGGACTGCGTGCAGTTGCTCGGGCTTGCGCCCGGCGGCTACGAACTCTTCGAGTCGGGCGTGGACCTGCTGCCGAACGGGAAGGTGACGTTACGCGGCACCAGCTTGCTGGCGGGCAGCGCGACGCCGCTGCTGGCCGGCGTGCTGCATGCCTCCCGCGTGACCGATCTCACGCTCGAGCAGGCGTGTACCTGCGCCAGCAGGAACCCCGCGCGGCTACTGGGGGTGCGCCGGCGCTACGCATTGCCCGAAGCCGGACAGCAGGCGGACTTCCTGTGCTTCACGCCGCACCGGGGCGCCTTCATGCCACGCATGGACGCCATCTATATTGCAGGCCGGCGCATCGACACCGGCAAGGAGTGAGGGCGCAGTGGATATTCAACGGCTCAAAGTTACCATCAGCGGCACGGGCTTCGCAGGCGGCTATACGGCGCGGGTGTATGGCATGCTGCCGCACAAGAACGGCGTGGTCATCGACCTCGCGGGTATTACCTCGGGCCACCTGGGCAATGCCGAGCGTTTCGCCAAGCGGCACAAGATTGGCCACGCCTACGATAGCCACGCGGCCATGCTCGAGGCTGTGCAGCCGCATATCGACAATATCGCCTGCGCCAACCATGTGCACGGCCCGTATGTACAAGAAGCGGCCGCGGCCGGCGTGCGCGTCATCGTGCTCGAGAAGCCGCCTATCATCTGGCCCGGGTTTGCCGAAGGGCGCGATACGGACTGGCCCACGCGCATGGAAGAGACCATGAGTGCATTGGGCGCGGTTCTCGATGCGGTCGAGCACGCCGGCGCGAAGCTGTTGTATGCGGAGAACTTCGTGTATCTAGATGGGGTGAAGGCGCTGGTCGAGCTCATGCAGGAAGCCCGCAAACAGGATCAGGGCCGCGTACTCTTACAACAGGGCATTTGCGCGCACCAAGGGTCGCATGCGCCCGCCTACGACACCCCCGCCAAATCCGGCGGCGGCGCACTCTTCAACAAGGCCTGCCACCCGCTCGGCCCAGCACTCTACCTGAAGCAAGTCGAGGGAATACTGCACACCGGCCGCCCCATCCGCCCCGCGAAGGTTTCCGCCGTTACGCGCCAGGTGCTCAAGCATCTGCCCGAATCCGCCGGCGCTCACTTCCGGGTCATGCAGAATGTCGACGATTACGGCCGTATTTCCGTGGTTTTCGAGGACGGCACGGTGGCGGAACTCTTCGGCCACGACCTCTCCATCAGCGGTATACGCAACGCCTTCTCGGCCATCACGGATTTCGGCCAGTACGACATGCGGATCAACCCGAATGACGAGCACGAGCTTTTCCTCCCAGATGGCGCGGCGGCGGGCAACATTCTCATGCGGGAGAAACTGCCGACACCGGCTGGATCCTCCTTCCCCCGTCCACACCAGTTTCACGCCCACGGTTATGTCAACGAAATGAGCGACGCGGTGGACTGCGCCCTCGACCCGGACAGGGCGCCACAGTCGGGGCCGATGCTCGCCTGGGATATGATGGCGGTACTCATGGCGGGGTATACATCGGGCGCGAACGAGGCTGCCTTCGTGGATGTGACGCGGTATACCACCCGCACATTCCCCGAGCACACCTGGCCCGATCCGTCCCAAGCCGGGGCTGTGCTGGGGCGGCAATGAGCAACGGCTGAATGTGGACGTTGTCCCAACGGCATCCTCGGCTCCTGGCCATGCTGATGTTGCCCTTAAGCGTGGGGGTGCTCTGGGCGCTGATCGAGATCGGCTTCCTGGTGTTACTCCAAGTACAAATGCAGCAACCGCAATTTCGAGAAACAGCCGGGCGGCTTTACGTACCACATCCCCGCCTCGGTTTCGGGCCGCGCCCGGGGGTCACGGTCCGTGCCGAAAAAAGAAGGGGCAACGAGGTAGCCTATACCTGCACCTATACGATTACGGAAGAAGGCCGGCGTTTCACACCGGTGGACCAACCGGGAAAACGCGGCCGGTTCGCTCTCTTCTTCGGCGGATCGTTCACCTTTGGACAGGGCGTCGACGATCCCGACACCCTGCCGGCGCAATTCGGCGAGGCGGCTCCCAGTCACCAGCCCTACAACTATGGATTCTGCGCCTATGGCCCCCAAAGCATGTACTTGCAGGTCAATGCGGACGACTTTGCAGACGACGTGCGCCAGGACCGCGGCGTGGTTGTCTACACCTTTCTCGACGAGCATATGCTCCGGCTCATGGGTTCGGCCCGTATCGCGACCACCTGGGGCGCCAACCTGCCCCACATCACACGCGAGAACGGCGGAATCGTGCACCACGGAGGCTTCGGCGATAGCCGGCCTGCGCGGCAATTCGTCTACCGCATGTTCCGCCACTTACCCACAGTCTCCTATTTTCGCCTCGATTATCCGCCACCGACCGCTTCGTGGGGGCGGGACCTGCTCACCGCCGTGTTTGTCGAGACACGGGACCGGCTTCAAGCGCGATTCGAAAATGTGGCCTTCTATGTGCTCTTCTATCCGGAAACGAAACTTGGCCCCAGCATTGCCCCACAGCTCCAAGCGGCCGGTGTGGAATACGTGGACTACAGCGACCTGTTTCACAAAAACAGGCAGCCGGACGCTACGTACTACCTGCCCGATGGGCATCCAACCGCGGCGGGGCATGCAGTCGTTGCACGCCAACTGGCGGCTGATTTGGGCTTAACTGCACATGAGACAGCGTGTAATGGCGAAATTCGAACCGGGACAACTGATCCACCACCGCCGGTATGACTACCGTGGCGTCATCATAAAGGTGGACAAAAAGTGCAAGGCGCCGGACGTCTGGTACCTGCGCAACCAGACCCAGCCAGCCCGCGGGCAGCCTTGGTACCATGTGCTGGTGGACCGAGGCCAGGAGACCTACGTGGCGGAAGAAAACATCGAATTGGATGGCCATGAGGAAATGGTGCAGCACCCGCTCGTCGATCCGATATTTCCCGTGTTCCTCAACGGCCGGTACTACCTCCACTGCCCGAACTGATGCCGAACTAACAGGTTTGCGTGATCTCTGTCATCTGCGGTTAATTCCCCCGTCGACAGACACGGGCGCCCTTTGTAACCTTCGGTAGGGGGCGCGTGTTAAGAGGACGCAGGGGGCTGCGTCCCTCCCTTCCCTGGAAATCTCAGGGATAGACCGCGTTACTTTCGCAAGTCCAATGCTTCGCGGTCTCTCCCTGGTACTTCCTTGATACTTTCGGGTGCAGTTTTTGTACTACCGCGCTGTTGGTGAAAAAGTGAAGCAAAAAGGGGA
>CAZMVU010000055.1:0-23998 GCA_964569295.1 uncultured Nitrospirales bacterium | reverse complement strand
CTGGCACGAAGGAACCAAAACATCGGTAGTAGAAGAACTGCACCCTAAAGAATTACCGGAATTCCTGAGTCCGGCGTGGCCTGGCGTTCAGCATGGTTGCGCGGCACTGTGCGATATGCGCCATCACGCTCGACGGGTATAAACCCCGCCTCGTGTATGGCGCGCACCGCCGCCTCGGCCGTCTTCGCAGGCGGCGCCGCCGGCGGCACCGCACCGGATCCCTCCACAAGCACCGCGCCGAAATCATCCGCCCCCGCCTGAAGCGCGAGGTGTGCCACACGCCAGCCTTCGGCTTCGTTGGCGGCCTGCACATGGGGCACATTGTCGAGCACCAGCCGCGACACGGCGATCAAGCGCAGGTAATAGCCCGGCAGTTCCCCCTGCGGCGTGAGCTGGCCAAGCGGCGACCCTTGCGGCTTATAGCTCCAGGGTGTGAACGCCGTAAAACCGCCGGTCTCATCCTGCATCGCCCGCACCCGGAATAGATGGTCGATGAGATTCGCGTCCGTTTCGCGGTGGCCATAGGTGAGCGTGGCCGTCGTGTGGATGCTGTACTCCTGGGCCGCGCGCATGATGGCGAGCCACGTCTCGCCCGGAATCTTCGCCTGCGAAATATGCTGCCGCACCGCCTCGGCCAAGACATCCGCACCCGCACCGGTAAGCACATCGAGGCCGCCCGCGGCGAGTTCGGCGAGCACCGCCGTGTATGGCCGGCCGCTCCGGACGGCCATATGGTTGACCTCTGGCGGGGAAAAGCCGGCGATTACGAGGTCCGGCACGGCCGCACGCAAAGCCGCGATCAGATCCGTGTAGTAGGAGAACGGCAGGTCCGGGTGGTGACCGCCCTGCACGACGACCGTCGTGGCTCCTGCGGCACGGGCGGCAACCGCCCGCGACACCAGTGTGTCGATGGCCGCCGTGAACGCCTGGTCATGGCCCGGGCTGCGGTAGAAACTGCAAAACGAACACGCCGTGGTGCACACGTTTGTATAGTGCAGGAGCGCTTCCCGGCAGAAGGTGGCCGTCTGGCCAAAGCCCAGGGCACGCCGCGCCGCGCCAGCCTGCTCGAGCAACACCATGAGCGGCGCTTCTTGCAGCAGATATTGCGCCTCGCTGCGCCCTACGCGCTCTTGTTCCATGGCTCCTGCATTTCCTGCAAGCGGAGGAACGTGCTCAACCCATGGAGATCCGCCAGCGACAGGCGCACGTGTACAGCCGTGTAGTAACTGCGCGCAAATGCACGCGCCTCGACATCGGTGAGCGAGGCCACCCCGGCTTCGGCCAGCCGTTCGCGCCCCGCTTCGGTTGCCGCGCACGCCGTCGTCTCATCAAGCCAATCCAACAGCAGCCGGCGGCTATCCGCGCCGAGGTCGCGGCGCACGGCCCAGCGCGCCCATACGAAGGGGTACCCCATAGCCCGGCGCCACCAGCGGCCCAGGTCATGGCAACGTCCCGTCGCCCGGTTGCATAGCTGATACAGCGCCGCATCATCGCCGATCAGCAGCCGGTCCGCCGCCCGCGCGGTTTCGTGCGTGAACACCGGTTCATACCCATACGCGCCCCGGGCCAAATGCCGGAGCAGGTCGCGCACTGTCTGCGATCGCTGCGTGCAGCCGATGGGCTTTCCCCCCGTGATAACCGCCTCGACCGGTTCCTGGCACACGAGTGTGGCCGCGAAGGCGGCATCCGCACTGGCAATGCCATAGGCGCCCAGCGGTTCCATCAGGTGATCGAACTCACCCAGGCGTGCCGCCGGCAGCAGGGCGGCATCGCACATACCGGTGGCCGCGCGGCTGTATACCTCCGCCGGCGCACAGGGCATCACATCCGCTGGAAATGCCGGCGGTACGAGCGCAAACGGGCGGGCGGCAAGACTGTCTAAAGTAGCGATGCGAATCATGGGTATCTAAGCTCCTGGCTCAGCCGGCTGCGGCATGTGCGCTGGCCGGCCTCGTGGTGAGGAACAGGGTCTGACCGCTTTCCGCGGGTGTCTGGCCTGCCTGGCGGATCATGCGCGGCAAGCCGCGGTGGGCTTCCGTCACCTTGGCGGCTGTGGTATCGAGGGTATCCGCGCCAAAAGCGAGGCACGCCATCGCCGTTTCTCCCGTCATATGGTGGTGGGGCCATGGCGTCTGCACGCGCGCTATATTGTCCAGCAGCAAGCGCGTTACCGCCGTTACACGCAAGGTCCAGGCGGGCGCCAGCCTGGCTGCCGCCGGACGCAAGGTCACGCTGTGACATCCCGGCGCCTGGTCCTCGAGATCACGCAACGCAAACAGTTGGTCCAACAGCATGGTTCCCGTTTCCGGGCCGCCGTAGTGCAGCACGGCGCGCGTCGCGAGCCCGGCCTCGTGGGCCTGTGCCTGCACCGCCTGCCATGCTGCCGGCGCAAGGCCGGCCGGGTCTTCATGTGGCGCGGGCTTCGCCATGAGCGGCGGCGGCATACCCGCGTCATCCAGCTCATCCAGTCCCGCCCCATGAAGCGTTGCGAGTACCTTGCGGCAGCTCATGTGCCGGGCCCGTCCAAAGGCCGCCACATCCACCGGGGTCAGTGCCGTCACCCACACATCGTGCCGGGCGGCGCGCACTGCCCGCAAGAACGCGGTAAACGGACCCCAACCCCAGCGGTGCCACCCGGCACCCACCAGATGCAGGGCGCGAAGCTCCGGTTTCTCGATGCGTTTCCAGAGCGGATTCGCGGGGCCTGGCGTCGTGCTCCCAGTCACGTAAAGCACCTCGCGGGCGGACGCTGCGTACGCCACTTGATCGCCATGGTGGGCACGCTTGCGGTCGAAGGCCGGACGCCCGAGCGTAAGCAGGGGCACCCGGTAAAGCAACTCTTCCGCTTCCAGCCGTGGTATACGTGTATTCACAAGATGGTGCGCCGTTATCATGCCGTCGAGCCAACCCTGCTTGCCGCCCTCAAAAAAGCGCTTGCGTAATTCCCCGTATCGCGTAGTTGCGTATGACGCAAACATTTGTGGCGCACGGCAAAATTCCCCCATGGCCATTCCATGCCGGCGCCGGGGTCCGGCAAAGCCAACGCCACGCCGTCGCGGCCTGCGGTGCACGGTGGCCGTTCGTGCCGGCGCCTCACACCGGTTCTGACCATTCCCGGCTGGCTTTTGCCCTCGCGTGTTCCGCGTCCGGTGTTTGCGCCTGCCGTTCTTCCATGGCAAGACGCAACAAGTTGGATAGCGCCCACAGGCGGGCGGATGCGTCGTAATTCAAGCGGCCCGGTGGTTCGGTTGGCCCTCGGACACGGGGCACACCGGCATTGTTCACCCCGCAGCGCGGCGCACAAGCGGAGGACGCGCGTTCAGGTGAGCATGTGTTTCAGTTCTGCCATGAACTCATTGAGGTCTTTGAACTGGCGGTACACCGAAGCGAAACGTACATAGGCGACTTCGTCAAGCGACTTCAGCTTGTTCATGACCGCCTCGCCCACGGCTTCGGTGGTCACCTCGGTCTCGTTCGAGTTGAACAGCTCCCGCTCGATCTCCTCCATCATCCCATCCACCTGATCGAGCCCGATGGGCCGTTTCTCGACCGCCTTGAGGATGCCACTCTTGAGCTTCCACCGGTCAAAGTTCTCGCGGCGGCCATCCTTCTTCATGACCATCTGCGCCACTTCCTCGATGCGCTCGTAGGTCGTAAAGCGGCGGCCGCATTTGAGACATTCGCGGCGGCGGCGGATGGCGTCGCCCTCTTTGGCGGCGCGGGAGTCGACCACGCGGGCGTGACTGTGACTACAAAAGGGACAGCGCATAGTTTTTGAGCCTCTCCACGCGAACCAGCGGCGGCGCAAGAACTACCCATGCCTCGAAGGCCGCCCACAAACTTCTAGATATTGTACCTATTGCACCCTAGCACATACCACATTTGCCGTCAAGCAAAAACGGTCACCCCCGATCGCCCATAGCGGCGGGTCCGGTTGCGCGTCCAACGGCCCACCACCTCCGGAACCTCGGCCTGTTGGGGATGTTCGAGCACCACCCACCCATCAGGCGCCACCAAGGCATGCGCATCGAGTTCTTCGAGCAGTGCCTCGTACTGCGTGAACGCATGGGGCGGGTCGGCATACACCAGATCATACGCGCCGGCGGGGTCGGCCGCACGCCCCAGATCCGCCGGCAAATCGAGCAGCAGCACCCGTGCATCCACATGCAAGCGCGTTTTGGCGAGATTGCGGCGGATGAGCGCGCACACCCGGGGGTTCGCGTCCACCAGCGTGGCGGCCGCGGCGCCGCGGCTGAGCGCTTCAAGGCCATTGGCCCCGGTGCCGGCGAACAGGTCGAGAAACCGCGCCCCCGCGAGGCGGCCGGTAAGCGCACTGAACACCGCCTCGCGCACGCGGTCGAGGCTGGGCCGCACCGGAAGGTCGCCGGGCGGTTCCAATCGAAGGCCCCGGGCGCGCCCCGCAATAATACGCATGCGATTCTCCACCGGCTGTTGTGCCTATCAATTGCCCCGCCTCCGTATGGCGGCGGTCAAACTCAGGTTGGTTACAAAGCGGCCCGCCCACGCGGGCTGAAACAACGCGCCTGTGCTCGAAGGGCAATTCGCCCGGCTTGGCAATGGGGCTGTAGCCGTTGCCCGCCAGCGCGCCTTTGGCGGAGGAACAAGGGCCAATCCCTTCCAGTGCGTGGCCCCAGGGCCATCTTCTTATGCATACCGTAATCCGGTGCGGCAAACGGAAGCGCGCAGCCGCTTGTCAACAAATTCGGGGACCACCGTGCGTTTTGACACGTTGCGGCACCCGCCCGTTCAGCGCCTTCACCCTCTGCTTCTCCAACACTATCAACTGCTTAACGCACACTTGATTCTTTCAGGTTCATGCACCGGGGCGCAAGCTCCCAGCCTTGATGCGCCCATTGTCAAGCAAAAAATTTCCCGGTGAATTACTTCCGCTTTGCCTACCCAACAAGCACAGGAGATCACCCGTGGCACTTTTTGTACCGATCTTTTATCTCTTTTTATAGCAAGTACTTATATATCGGCTCAGACAAATACCGGCCGGCCGGTAGCCTCGCCGCACGCCTGTGGAAAACGTGTGGATAAAACCGGCCGTCGCGATACAGCGGAATTATTGCGCAAATCTATAATATCAAAACTGTAATATCTGGCACGCCCGCTATGCACCGCATCTTAGAGGTTGATGTACTGTGCAAAATGCTTTATACTCGAACCTGTTGGTCTTGCACTTGTGCAGGCGCGATGACGCGTTGGGCGTAACAAAGTCAGACAGTAAAACAGTGAGGAGGTCACGATATGTTACGTAGTTATGCATCCAAAGGGTGCGGGCGGGGATTCACACTAATCGAGTTGTTGGTGGTTATCGCCATCATCGGCATTTTGGCGGCCATTCTGTTGCCGGCATTGGCCCGCGCGCGGGAAGCGGCCCGGCGTGCGAGCTGTCAGAACAACCTGAAGCAGCTTGGCGTCGTGTTCAAGATGTACGCGAACGAAGACGCGGGCGAGCGCTTTCCGATGCTGCAGCATTTCGACACGGACAGTACGCCGGAAGTTCCGGTACCGGGCACATCGGAGACGGATAACTGTAACGATTTGGGCATTACGACAATGTTTGACGGGCCGGCCGTGTATCCGGAGTACCTGAATGATGCCGCCATTTTGATCTGTCCGTCAGACGCCGATCGGGAGCCGGTCGAGGATGAGTTTGGGTTCGACTTCGATAACGATGGGGAAGACGATGGCATCGACCCATGCCAATTTGGTTCGGATTCCTATATCTACCTCGGATGGACCTTCACGGAAGAGGACATTGTTATGCGCGGTGCGAGTCCGAACCCGCCCACTGTCGAGCCGACTGCGTCAGGACTCCAGGGTTTTGTGGACTTGGCAATTCTGATGGAGCTGGCTACGTTGATTGAATCTGTGGAGGAGAATTACGGCTCGGACCCGCGTGTACTCAGCGAGCTGGATGAGGATGTGACGGTGGGCGATCGTACGAACATGCCGCCGCTCGATGGTACGGACGTAACCCTGTGGCGCCTGCGGGAGGGGATTGAACGGTTTCTTATTACCGACATCAACGACCCGGCGCAGTCCACTGAGGCACAAAGCACGTTGCCGGTCATGTGGGACATCATTGACCTGAATCCCTCGGATTTCAACCACATTCCCGGCGGGATCAACACGCTGTTCCTTGATGGGCATGTGGACTTCCTGCGGTATCCCGGCGAGCATCCGTCAACCAAGGCCTTCGCCGTGCTGGTTGCGGCCTTCGACGGGAACATCCCAGGCCTCTAGGCCAATAGACACCGCGTTCAAGACCAACCCCAGGGCGCCCGGAATGCGAGGCCGGGCGCCTTTTCTGTGACCGGGGGTGTGTGGCGTGTTGTTTGTGGGCGGCGGAATCTGGGATACTAGATGAAGCAATCCGGCAACGGTGCGCCGGATTCACCAGGTGAAATGGCAGCGCCCGGCGTGCGCGTACAATTTGCAAGGAATAGCCCCATGCGACACATAAAGAAGATTGGTTTCGGTATATTGGTTCTCGTGCTGGCGGTCACCTTCGTGGGTTGCGAGACCTACGGACAGTCGGCCGGCCTTGGCGCGGCATTGGGCGCGGGCACGGGCGCGGTCATCGGGCATCAGTCCGGTCACGCGGGGGAAGGCGCGGCTATCGGGGCGGCGCTGGGCGGCCTCACCGGGCTGGTCGTGCACGACGTGAAAGCCCGGCGCGCCCGCAGCGCCAAGGAAACAGCCGCCGACTACGAGTACGCGCCGGACCAGGGCGAGAAGCTGCAACTCGAGGATGTGCGCGTGAGCCCGAAGAGCACGCGGCCCGGGACCATGGTCAGCGCCGAGGTTCAATACGCGCTGCTGGGGACGGGCGGCGGTGTGCAGGTGCGCGAGCGCCGCAATCTTCTCAAGCAAGGCCAGCTTTTGCGTGAACTATCGAGCGAAACCTTCACCCGAGCCGACGGCACATGGGTCAGCAGCCAGGACTTCCGGCTTCCCAACGATCTCGACCCGGGCGCCTACACCGTGCAGGTGCGCGTCGAAACCGCCCAGTCGGCCATTTCCGGCATGACGAACTTCACGGTCGAATAGGTGGGCAGCGGGCCGGTTTGACGCGGCGGGCGGCGGCGCGTCACAGGATGAGCATCACGTCGCCGTAGGAATAAAAGCGGAAACCCCGGCGGACGGCATAGCGGTAGGCGTCGAGCACGAATTCCGCGCCGGCGAATGCGCATACGAGGGCGAGCAGGCTCGAGCGGGGCAGGTGAAAGTTGGTCTGCAACACATCGACCGCACGGAAGTCGTAGGGCGGGTAGATGTAGAGGTCCGTGGCGCCTTGCCCCGGTCTGTAGCGGCCCTGTCTGCAGCGGCTCTCGAGCACCCGCGTGACCGTGGTTCCCACCGCCACGACGCGCCCGCCGGCGGCGCGTGTGCCGTTGAGCATGTCCGCCGCGGCCGCGGGAAACACATAGTCTTCCGGGTCGACGCGGTGCGCGGCGAGGGTGTCGGCGCTGATCGGCTTGAAGGTGCCATAGCCCACGTGCAACGTGATACGGGTGTGCTTCACGCCGGCCGCCGCCAGCGATGCAAACACGGCGCCGGTGAAGTGCAGTCCCGCGGTGGGCGCGGCGACAGCGCCCGGGTGCGCGGCGTAAACCGTCTGGTAGCGGGTCTGATCGCCCGGGTCCGGGGTGTCACGGTGGATATACGGCGGCAGGGGAATCTCGCCCGCGCGCTCGAGATGGGCCACGACGTCCGCCTTGTCGAAGCGCACGCGCCGCCGGCCCTCAGGCAACACCTCCGCCACCACCGCCTCGAGTCCCGCGGGACAGCGCACGCGCGTGCCCGGCTTCACCTTGGCCGAGGGCCGCACCAGTGCCGTCCATACGCCGGGCCCCTCGGCGCGAAGCAGAAAAATCTCGACTTTCCCACCCGTCGCCTTGGTTCCGCGCAGGCGCGCGCGAATGACGCGCGTGTCGTTCAACACCACGCAATCACCCGGGGCCAAGTAATCGGCCACGTTCTTGAAGACGTCCTCCCGTATCGTCCCCGCCGCACGGTCGAGCACGAGCAAGCGCGACTCGTCGCGCTTGTCGCTCGGATGCTGCGCAATCAGCGATTCGGGCAGATCGTAGTCTAGGTCCGCGGTGCGCATGGCCGCAGCGTACCATGCCGCCTCCGGTGACACAACCGGCGGGCTGCGGGCGTTGTGCGCGGCGGTAACGCGGGCGGCATAATCGTGTATACTACGAGTAGGCGTACGGAATTCGGGTGAGATTTCCAATGAAGGCCGGAATGAAGGGGGGCGAGCCGGTGTTAACTAAAGCAAAGGCGGTGGCGTTCATTTATCAGTGGCAGTTGGCGGTTGTGGCGAAGGAAGAATGAGAGCGCGGCAGCCGGCATGTCTCGAACAGTTGAGAACACACGACCAGTCGGACAGCGGGGTGAAGGCGGTGTCAACGTTTGCTTTCCGAAGGTCGTTGTTGAAACAGATAGTTGAAGAACTTGCGATCCCTTAAGGGCTTAGGCAGCAGCGGGGTTACGTTGGACACCCCACTTCCTCCCCCTCCCCTCCCTCTGGCGTGGCTCCGCTGCTCAGTCCTTTTCCCTTTTGGCGGGAGCCGTAACGGGTACCCCACACCCTCTCCCTCTCCCCTCCCCGCCCGTTACGGCTCCCGGATATTCCCCGCAACCCGACAGCGCGGAGCTATGGTATCTCCCCTCTTCCTCCCTCTCCCCTCCCTGACCATGGCTCCGCCACTTTTTTGTCTGCGCACCGGGCATCCCCGGGCATTGTGTGCCGCGCCTGGAATGTGACCGGCCACGTGGCTGTTGCGTATACTATAGTGGATGATACACCCATTGCAAGAATAATGCACGCGTTACGAATTATGTACGAAGCGTCGTTTTGCGAGGCGCGTTTGCAGTTGGTAGAAGGAAAAGCGCATGGCATCCGACACGCCGTCCAGCGGCGCACAACCCCATACCAATCACCTGCGCGAGGCAACGAGTCCGTACCTGTTACAGCATGCCCACAATCCGGTGGACTGGCACCCGTGGAACGAGGCGGCGTTCGCCAAAGCGCGCGCGGAAGACAAGCCCATCTTCCTCTCGATTGGCTATTCGGCCTGCCATTGGTGCCATGTGATGGCGCGCGAATCTTTCGAGAACGACGCGATCGCCCAGATGCTCAACGAACACTTTGTGAGCATCAAAGTGGATCGCGAGGAGCGCCCGGACGTCGACGATATCTACATGAGCGCGGTGGTCTTACTCACGGGCCAGGGGGGGTGGCCGCTCTCGGTCTTCCTCACGCCGGAGTTGAAACCGTTCTACGGCGGCACGTACTACCCGCCGCTGGATCTGTACGGTCAGCCGGGCTTCCTGCGCGTTATCAAGTCCATTGCGGACACGTGGCGCCGCAAGCGCGCTGAGGTGATCCAGAGCGCCGACAGCCTCACGGACTACATCCGGCAACAGGCGGCGCCCCCGGACGGCGCGTCCGGCCCGGTTGCCATGGACCTGCTGTATGCGGCGCTCGAACAGCGCAGGAAAACCTTCGACAACGCCGCCGGCGGATGGGGCGGCGCGCCAAAGTTCCCCTCGAGTCCGAGCGTGGCTTTGCTGTTGCGCATCCATCGGCGCACGGGCGACGACGAGGCGCTGGCCATGGCCACCCGCACCCTGGACCGCATGGCGCGGGGCGGCATATGCGATCAGATCGGTGGCGGTTTTCACCGCTACGCGGTCGATGCCGAGTGGCTCGTACCGCATTTCGAGAAGATGCTGTATGACAACGCGCAGCTCAGCCACGTGTACCTCGAGGCCTACCAGGCAACCGGCGATACGTCCTTCCGGCAGATCGCCGAGGCGGTTTTTGCCTATGTATTGCGCGACATGCGCGACCCGGGTGGTGCGTTCTACGCCGCCGAAGACGCTGACAGCGAGGGGGAAGAAGGCAAGTTCTATTTGTGGACCTTCGCCGAACTGGTGGATGTGCTCGGCCCACAGGACGCCGCTCTCACCGCCCGGTATTACGGTGTTGCGGAGGGCGGCAATTTCGCGGCGCAAGATGCCTTCCACCACGGCAAGAACATCCTGCACCGCCCCACACCGCACGCGCAGGCGGCCCAGAAGCTCGAAATGGCTCCCGGGGAACTCGCGGAGCGTATCGCGCTATGTAAGCGCAAGCTCTTCGACTATCGCGAAACCCGCGTGCGCCCCGGCCGCGACGACAAAATCCTCACTTCCTGGAACGGCCTCATGATCACGGCGCTTGCCCGGGGCGCCCAAGCGCTCGATGAACCGGGCTATGCCCAGGCCGCCGGCAAGGCCGCGCGCTTCATCCTCGACACGATGCGCGACGGCGACACCCTCCTGCGCACCCACCGGGATGGGAAGAGCCGTCTGCCGGGCTACCTCGACGACTATGCCTTCCTGTCGAATGGCTGCATCGATCTGTATGAGGCGACCTTCGAGCTGGACTGGCTCGAGACGGCGGACAACCTGGCGCATGCCATGATACAGCGCTTCTGGGACGAAGCGGCCGGCAGCTTCTGCTTTACCGGCGACGCCCACAAACACCTCATCACGCGCACACGCCCCACCTTCGACGGCGCGGAACCGTCGGGCAACTCGGTGGGCGCGCTGGCGCTGCTGCGGCTCGCGCACCTCACGGGGCGCGACGACTACCGGAATAAGGCACGCCGCGTTTTGGAAGTGAATGCCGCGCACATGCGCAAGGCACCCCACGGCTTCCTCAACATGCTGTGCGCGGCCGATTTTTACCTGGATACCCCGAAGGAAATCGTTATTGCCGGCGATCCGGCCGCGCCGGCAACCCGGGCGCTGCTGCGCGCGGTCCATGGCGCGTTCGTTCCCAACCGGGTGATCGCGTTGCGCCCGCCCGATGCGGGCCCGGGCATCGAACAGCGCGTTCCGCTTCTGCAGGGCCGCGCACGGGTGAACGGCCAACCGGCCGCCTATGTGTGTGAGAACCGTACCTGCAAGGCCCCGGTCACCTCGGCCGAGGCCCTTACCCAGGTACTCTCCCAGGGCGTCCCGTAGCGCGGGCGCCTGCGATGGCTACTGCTGCGAGTCACGCAACATACAAGACACGGCGACGAACGGGCGGTGTAAACGCGCCCGTGACATAGGGGGAAGTCCCGCAACCGAAAGGCTATCAGGAATGTATTTTCTGCGCAGTTTGCTTGTTTCGACTGTCTTGCTTGCCGGGGCCGCAGCCCTCCCGGCTTGGGCGCAACCCGAGGGGCCGGCCATCGATTATGCGGTGATCCACAGCGCGGACGCCGTTCACCCGGGCGGCGAGGCCCGGGTGGCCCTGCGGTTCACCCTGGACGAGGGCTGGCATGTAAACGCCCACGAACCCTACGACGCGTTCTCGACGCCGACCGTGTTCGAGCTCACCGAGACGGCGGGCGTGGCCGTCGAAGCCATCGCCTATCCGGAAGCCGAGGATTTCGAGGCGGAGTTTCAGGAGGACACGCTGGCGGTTTATGGCACGGAGTTCGTGATCGGCGTGCGATTGTCCGTAGCCGAAGACACGCCGCCGGGCGATCATACGCTTGCCGGCACGCTCACCTACCAGGCCTGTGACGCCGTGAGTTGTGCTTTTCCCACTGACCTCGACGTCGAGATAACGCTGACGGTGGCGCCGCCCGGCGCGGCCATCGAGCCGCGGAATAAGGCGGTCTTCGAGCAGATCGACTGGGCGGATGCGGTGCGGGGCGCGGCGGACGATGAGCCGGAGCCGCCTGCGGACGCGCCGCCCGCAGAAGACACAGCGGCTGGCTGGCAGGCCTATGCCGAAGACTTCCGTGTGGCCGGGCGCGGGTTTGGCTACCAGAACGCATCGGATTTCATCGCCTTTATTGACCGGGCGCACGAGGCGGGCGCTACACCCGCCGAGCAGGGCGATGCAGCCGCCACCACGACGCAGGCCGATGAGAGCGGCGGTGCCTGGACCCTTGCGGGCAAGAGTTGGGGCGTGGTGGTGCTGCTGGTCCTTGCGGGCGGGTTCCTGCTTAACCTTACGCCCTGCGTGCTGCCGCTGATCCCGATCAACATCGCTATTATCGGCGCGGGGGCGCGTGCGGGTTCGCGGGCACGCGGCTTCGCGCTGGGGGGCACCTATGGCCTCGGCATTGCACTGGTTTATGGTCTGCTCGGGCTTGTGGTGGTGCTTGGGGTATCGAGCGCATTCGGCAGCCTCAACGCGAACCCCTTCTTCAACCTTGGCATCACGGTGCTCTTCGTCGTGCTCGGCCTGGCCATGTTCGACGTTATTCAAATCGATTTCTCGAGGTACCAGAGCAAGGTCGGTGTGGTCAAGAACGAGAAAGGCAGCTTTTTCATTGCGCTGTTCATGGGGTCCGTGTCGGCCCTGCTGGCCGGGGCGTGCGTGGCGCCGGTGGTTATCTACACCATTGTCTACGCCCAGGATCTGTACAACGCCGGATCGAGCGCCGCCCTGGCGCTGCCGTTTCTGCTGGGCGTTGGCATGGCGCTTCCATGGCCTTTCGCGGGCGCGGGGCTCTCGTTCCTGCCGAAGCCGGGTATATGGATGGTGCGCGTGAAGCAGGCCCTCGGCATCTTCATTCTCTTGTTTGCCGCCTACTACGGCTACGAGACGTACAAAGGCTTCACGGCCGCACACGCCAGCCCGGACGCTGTCGCGCAGAGCGTGATGGAGGCCGATGAACACGGCTGGGTGAACAACCTCGAGGCGGGCCTCGAACAGGCAGCCGCACAGAACAAGCCGGTGCTGATCGATTTCTGGGCGACCTGGTGCAAGAGTTGCCTCGCCATGAACGAGACCACCCTGCAGGACGACCGCGTGCTCGAGGCGCTTTCGGACCACGTGAAGATCAAGTACCAGGCGGAACAGCCCAACGCCCCCGAGACGGGCGCGGTTATGGAACACTTCGGCGTGATCGGCCTGCCGACATACGTGGTGCTCGAGCCGGAATCGTGACCAATGCCCGCTTGCAGCACGTCAAGCGTCTCCCGTGCATTGTTCTCCGGCCTGTGGCTGGCGCTTCGCCGGTTACCCTTGCTATACTGTTAGGTTCTTGGGCGCTTCTCACTTTTTACACTCTGCGTATACACCGCGCCCCCTACCCGCAGCAAACCGCAACATACAGCCGATCAACGCGCTGTAGGAAAGGAGACTCGCCGTGAAAACGCGCGTATTCAATTTTTCCGCCGGTCCCGCCACGCTGCCCGAGCCTGCACTGAAACAGGCGCAGGCCGACCTGCTCGCCTATCCGGGCGCCGGGGCCTCGATCATGGAAATCAGCCACCGATCGAAAACCTTCGCCGCGGTTCATGAACAGGCCAAGGCGAATATCCAGGAACTGCTGAAGCTCCCCGGCAACTACAAGGTTCTCTTCGCACAGGGCGGCGCGTCGCTTCAATTCTCGATGCTGGCCATGAACCTGCTCGCCGGCAAGCGGGCCGATTACCTGCACGTGGGGTCGTGGGCCGCGAAGGCCATGGCCGAAGCGAAGAAGCAGGGCACGGTGCGCGTGGCCTGGAGCGGCGAAGACGAGGGCTTTGTGCGTATGCCGAAGCAAGCCGAGCTCGATCTCGATCCGAACGCCGCCTACGTTCACTGCACCTCGAACGAGACCATCCAGGGCGTCGAGTTTTTCACCGAGCCGGATACGGGCGATGTGCCGCTCGTGTGCGACGCTTCCTCGGACTTTCTCTCGCGGCCGCTGGATATCACGAACTACGCCCTGCTCTATGCCGGGGCGCAGAAGAATGTCGGTCCGGCGGGCGTGGCTGTGGTCATCCTGCGCGACGATCTGCTTGCCCGTGTCCCGGATAACCTGCCGTCCCTGCTGGATTACAAGATTCTCGCGGACAAGGATTCGCTGTACAACACGCCGCCGTGTTTCGCCATCTACATGGTGGGCCTCGTGACTGGGTGGTTGCGCGACACGTTCGGTGACCTCACCCAGGTCGAAGCGCACAACAAGCACAAAGCGAACCTGCTTTACGAAGTGATAGACAATAGCGGCGGTTTCTACCAGGGCCATGCCCAGCCCGGCAGCCGCTCGCGCATGAACGTGACCTTCCGAATCGCCGATACGGCCCTCGAGTCCCGTTTCATCGAAGAGGCCACGGCTCAGGACATGCATGGCCTCAAGGGCCACCGCAGCGTGGGCGGTTGCCGCGCCTCGATCTACAATGCCATGCCGCTCGAAGGCTGCCAGGCCCTCGCCCAGTTCATGCGCGATTTCCAGCAGAAGAACGGCTAGGAGTGCGGCCAGAAACCCTGGTTGTACGCGGGGCACGGCCAGAAAGACGTCTTTTCTTGTGCGGCGTTATTGGTTTGTGTCGGGCTCAAAGAAAGGGTGCAGTTCTTCTACTACCGATGTTTTGGTTCCTTCGTGCCCGTTGTGAGCAAGCAAAACGGGACTGACACAAGCGAGCGAGTCCCCGAGCGAGACGGGTCTGTCCCTTGTTTTGCGGTCTTGGAGAAAAGCGTCGCGAATTTCTCCAGATTTCGCAAGAAAGGGACAGTCCCTGCTCGCGGACTCGCGAGGACAGTCCCCTTTTTGCTTCACTTTTTCTCCAACAGCGCGGTAGTACAAAACTGCACCCGAAGAAAAGGAGACCGGCCACAACGTGGGGAATGACGGTGTGTTTCCATTCTGCAACGGTTACCGGAAAATCGTCTTGGACAGTAGTGCTTTCCTTTCTTCATCTTGTCCATCCTGTCAATCCTGTCCATTTCCTTCACCGCTTCACAGATCTGTGCTGGCCAGGAGATGAAAGTTTTCGGGACAGAGCCCATTACGTTAAGTACTCATCGTACTTCCCCATTCCAGGGAATCTCTTCATCTGCGTCATCTGCGTCATCTGCGGTTAATTTCTTGCGTCCATTTCGTCATGCCTGAGAAAGCAGGCATCCAGAAAAAACGCCGGGAACCCTGTAGGACGGGCGCTGGATTCCCGCCTGCGCGTGAAGGACGGTGTGTTTCCATTCTGCAACGGTTACCGGAAAATCGTCTTGGACAGTAGTGTTTCATGGTAATTCTTTAGCCGTTTGCCGTCAGCGGTGTGCCATAGTGTATAGAAGTATGTAGGACAGTCACAGCATAGGCGGTCTTGCATGCACTGTAGGTAATTCTTTCGCCGTGTGGCGCAACGCGGCGCACTTGTTTCGCAAGGCCATGATAGCGAATACCCGCGTGCGCCGGGGATAGCCATGCCGTTGGTGCTACTTTGGACTGCGGTGGCTTGCCACCGCTGTTGCGCGCGTGGACTGAAGTGCATGCGTGTGTCCAAAGAACCGGGCGCGGTACCCGCGTTGGTAAAAGCGAACGGCGTCCGGGGCTTCTGGTGCTCCGGACGCCGTTGGTGCATCGTGGGTATGTACGGTTGTGCTTGCCGGTTCAGACCTTGAACTGCGATTCCTCGGTGGAACCGATGAGCGCGCTGAGCCCGGAACGGCCCTGGGAGGCGATGCTGTTCACTTCGTCGAAGAATCCCGTGCCCACAAAACGCTGGTGCTTGGTGGCGGTGTAGCCGTTTTTCTCCTCGGCGAACTCGATTTCCTGAAGTTCCGAGTAGGCGGCCATCTGGCGTTCCTTATAGCCCTTGGCGAGCTGGAACATGCTCAGGTTGATGGCGTGGAAGCCGGCGAGCGTCACGAACTGGAACTTGTAGCCCATGGCGCCGAGCTCATTCTGAAATTTTGCGATGGTCGAATCATCCAGATTGGCACGCCAGTTGAAGCTGGGCGAGCAGTTGTAGGCGAGGAGCACATCGGGGTGTTCGGTCTTCACCGCTTCTGCGAACGCCTTGGCCTGCGCAAGATCGGGCTTCGAGGTCTCGCACCAGATCATGTCGCAGTAGGGTGCGTACGACAGGGCGCGGTCGATCGATGGCTCGATGCCGCTCTTCACCTGGAAGAAGCCCTCGTCGGTGCGGCTGCCATTGATGAACTTACGGTCACGCTCATCGATGTCGGAGGTGAGCAGCGTGGCGGCGTCGGCGTCGGTGCGGGCGGTGAGCACGGTCGGCACGCCCGCCACATCCGCGGCAAGGCGCGCGGAAATGAGCTTGGTGATGAACTCCTGGGTAGGCACGAGCACCTTGCCGCCGAGGTGGCCGCACTTCTTGGCCGAGGCAAGCTGGTCTTCGAAGTGGACAGCGGCGGCGCCTTCTTCCACCATGGCGAGCATGAGCTCGTAGGCGTTGAGGGGGCCGCCGAAACCGGCCTCGGCATCCGCCACTATGGGCGCCCACGGATCGAACTTCTTCTCGCCCGAGAGGGTCTGAATCTGGTCGGCGCGTTGCAGCGCTTTGTTGATGCGTCGCACGACGGAGGGCACGCTGTTGGCCGGGTAGAGGCTTTGGTCTGGATACATGGCGTTGGCGAGGTTGGCATCGCCGGCAACCTGCCACCCGGAGAGGTAGATGGCCTTGAGGCCGGCCATGGCCTGCTCGACGGCCTGGTTGCCGGTGAGGGCGCCAAGGGCGTTTACGTAGGGCTCCTCGTGCAGCAATTTCCACAGCTTGCGCGACATCTGGCCGGCAATGCTGTGCTCGACCTTCAGTGAGCCGCGCAGCTCGAGCACTTTTTCGGCAGTGTAGGGCCTGTTGATGCGCTTCCATCTCGGATCGGAAGCCCATTGTTTGGCGAGGGCCTGCGCTTCTTGTTGGTCCACCAGGGGGTTGGCGCCGTTGTCACTACTCATCGTAACAATCCTCTTTCTGCGTTGGGTTGCCTGCTCACTACGTCTATCTGCTTTGCGAAGGCCGGTTTGGTTTGACGGGCCACAGCCCCTGCCGGCTTTCCGGTTTCGCACCCGTTCGGTGTAGAAATGCCGCGTGTTTCTGAAGGCGCCGTTGTGTAGGCGCTTTGCCGGGTTTGGCGGCGCGTGCTGGCTTGCAAACTGCCGGACTGCCGCGCTGGGCTCAATCGATCTTTTCATAGGCCTCGAGCGTCAGGAATTCGGCGAGTTCGTCGCTGGCGATGAGTTCATCGAACAGGCGGGTGGCTTCGTCGAACCGGCCGTTGTTGTAGGTTTCCGTGCCGATCTGATCGCGCACCTTGTCGAGTTCTTCCCGGATCATGGTGCGCACGAGTTCGAGCGTTATCGGTTGGCCGTTGTCGAGCTTGGCCTTGTCGTGTTTGATCCACTGCCAGACCTGGGTGCGGGAGATTTCCGCGGTGGCGGCGTCTTCCATGAGGTTGTACAGGGGCACACAGCCAATGCCGCGCAACCACGATTCGATATACTGAATGGCTACGGAAACATTCTGACGCAGCCCGCTTTCGGTGATCGGCCCCTCGGGCACGGCGATGAGTTCTTGTGCGGTAACGGACACATCCGGGCGCTGCTTGTCGAGCTGGTTCGGCTTGTCGCCGAGGACTTTGTCGAACGCTTCCATGGCGATGGGAACCAGGCCGGGGTGCGCGACCCAGGTGCCGTCATGGCCGTCGTTGGCCTCGCGCTCTTTGTCGGTGCGCACCTTGTTGAGGGCGGCCTCGTTGCGTTCGGGATCGTTCTTGATGGGGATCTGCGCGGCCATGCCGCCCATGGCGTGGGCGCCGCGGGCGTGGCAGGTCTTGATGACATACAGCGAGTAGGCGCGCATGAAGGGTGTCGTCATGGTAACGCGGCCGCGGTCCGGCACGAGAAACTCGGGTTGCTTGCCGAGCTTTTTGATGTAGCTGAAAATGTAGTCCCAGCGCCCGCAGTTGAGCCCGGCGCTGTGCTCGCGCAACTCGTAGAGGATCTCGTGGCACTGGAACGTCGCCAGGATGTGCTCGATAAGCACGGTGGCTTTGCACGTGCCCTGGGGAACGCCGAGCAGATCCTGGGCTTTCACGAACACATCGTTCCACAGCCGGGCCTCGAGATGGTGCTCGAGTTTCGGCAGGTAGAAATAGCTGCCCTTGCCCTGGTCCAGGCGTATCTTGGCATTGTGAAAGAAGTAGAGCGCGAAGTCGAACAGGGCGCCGCTGGCTTCCTCGCCATCCACCTTGACGTGCTTCTCATTGAGATGCCAGCCGCGGGGCCGCACGATCAGCGTGGCAATCTCGCTGCCCAGTTCGTAGGTTTTGCCGCGGGCTTCGTCGATGAGCTTGATGGCGCCGCGGTTGGCGTCGCGCAGGTTCACCTGGCCATTCAAGGTGGCGTCCCACGTGGGGCAATGGGAATCCTCGAAGTCGGCCATGTAGGCCTTCGCACCGGAATTCAATGCGTTGATAACCATCTTACGGTCCACGGGGCCGGTAATCTCGACCCGGCGGTCCTGCATGTCGTCCGGCACGGGCGCCACGCGCCAGTCACCTTCGCGGATATCCCTGGTCTTTGGATTGAAATCGGGCTTTTGGCCGGCATCGATGGCGGCCTGGGTCTTTTTACGCGCATCGAGCAGTTCGCGGCGGCGTGCGTTGAACGCACGGTGCAGCGTCGCGTAAAAGTCCAGCGCCTCTTCAGTGAGAATCTCCGAGTGAAGATCGTTGATGGGGGCGAGGATTTCGACGCCTCTTGGCAGTGTGCGGTTTGTAACCATGGGAATTCTCCCTCCTCCGTTGTGTTACGTGCGGCAAGCGCGTTGCCCGTGAGCTATGCGGCTGCAAATACGGCGCTGCCAGGCTACAGGGGGGTGAGCACGGCTTCTTTTCAATGAGTCCCCCGTCTTCGTAATTGGTGTGTCAACACGCCTTTGCACGGGGGTTATTCCCCGCCTTTTCGCTGTCCCGTGTAACATCCTGCGCATTTCCGACTAGTATCTGTGGTGGGTGTGACGCCCCGGGAATGAACGCTGCCCGGGTCCGGTTCTTCCCGCCGGTACCTTTACAACCGAAATCGCACGCGCCGTATACCGCGGCCTGCCCGATAAACTACGGAAGAAAGCCCGCATGGATTTGACGAAACTGGAGCGTATTGTGGCTTGGTGCAAGCGCCACGGCTACCTTTTGGCCTTTGTGCTGGCGATAGTCGTCGCATTGCCAACCCTGGGGATGGGGTTGTTTCTCGACGACCACATGATTTTGGCAGCGTTGCGCGATATGGATGTAACCTCGCAGCCGTACGACCTGTACCGGCTGGCGCCGGGCATACCGGACGAGATGCGCGCGCAGATAGCGCAGGGGCGCTACCTCTGGTTCACGCACCCCGAGTTCAAGATGCACTTCGCACGGCCCCTCAGTTCCGTGTTGATGATGTTGGACGACGCGGTTTTCGGGGATTTCACCGTCGGGCACCATGCCCACTCGATCTTCTGGTACCTGGTGCTGGTGGGCGCGGTGGCGCTGCTCTTCCGGCGCGTGCTCCCCCGCTCACTGGCGGTGCTGGCGCTGGTTCTCTTCGTCGTGGATGAGGTGCATTGGCTCCCGGTCGGGTGGTGGTGCAACCGGAACTCGGTTATCGCCATGGCGTTGTCCGTGTTTGCACTGTGCGCGCATATGCGCTGGCGCGAAGAGGGTTGGCGGCCGGGCGCGCTGCTGTCGCCGGTGTTGTTTGCGGTGGCGCTCACGGCGGGCGAGGCGGCCCTCGGTATGCTCGGTTATGTGTTCTGCTGGGAAATGCTGGCAGGGCCCGGCAAACGGCCGCGCCGCCTCTTGGCCATGGCGCCGCTCGGTGTGCTGGTACTGGGTTATCTCGGGATCTATGCCGTCATGGGCTACGGCGCGGCGTCTTCGGCCACCTACATTAACCCGATACGTGATCCGCTGATGTATGTGAGCACCGCCCCGGGCCGTATGCTGGGTATGCTTGCCGGCCAGTTGCTGGCGATACCCGCGGACCTGTGGATGTTCGCGCCGCCCCTGGCGCCATTCCTGGCGGCTCTGGGTGTGGCAGGACTCGCGCTGTTTGCCGTCCTGCTGCGATGGGCCTGGGCGGGCCTCGACGAGGGCGAGCGCCGGGTTGTCCTGTGGACATGCGGCGGCGCGATCCTGTCCCTCCTGCCGGTGGCGGCGACCTTTCCAACCGGACGGCTGCTCATGATGCCCTCGCTGGGTGCGGCTGTGGCCACGGCGGTCATCGTGCGGCACTGGTGGCGCTGGCGCATCGAGCGCAAGCATGCCGTGCCTCCGCCTGAACAGGCGCCGGTTCGCATTCCCCGGTTCGCGCGCACGGGCGTCTACTTTCTTATAGCGACAAATCTAATCCTGGCGCCCTTGGCCTGGCCCGCGCTGAGCGCTCTGATGCGCAGCACCATGGATGATGCGGAGCAGATAGCGGCCAACCCGCCCATTACGCCGCCTTCCAATGGCGAACCGCAGCGTGTAGTGCTGGTGAACTCGTCGGACCCGATCATGACGGTGTTTCCGCCATTACTCATGGCCCTGTTGGAGAACAAGCCGCGCCCCGAACGCTGGTGGGCGCTGAGCATGGCGCCGTTTTCCCACCGGGTTACGCGTACCGCCAGTGATCGCATCGAACTCGAGATTATCGACGGACAGATGATGACCACCACCTTCGAACATCAGTACCGCCGCGCCAGCCTCGCGCTGGAACCCGGCGACACGGTGCGTTTCGACGGGCTCGCCGCGACCATTCTCGCGGCAAATGATCGCGGACCCACCAAGGTGGCTTTCGTGTTCGATCCCCCCCTGGACGACCCGAGCTACGATTTTCTCGTGTGGCAGGACGACAACCTGCGCCCCTTCCACATGCCTGCTGTCGGAGAGTCTGTGGTAATCGAGAAGAATCCCGGCTTCATGAACCTGGATTACTCGGTGCAGGCGTTTTTCAAGAGTGTCGATGGTGAGGCCGGGCCGGACAATGCATTCATGAAACTGGCCCGGTACTTCGGGTTCTTTGAGGAAGACGGGACACCGGCCGGCCAGCCCTGAGGATTCCTTCCCCCCTGCCCTGCCCCAGGGCGCCCGTGCTACCATAGGCCCCATGAAAAACGCTGGCTGGTACATTGCGGCGGTGGTTGCCATCGCCGTTTCATGGCTGCTGCTGAGCCCCTATATGGCCTATGCGGTTTACGCGTTTCTCCTGCTGGTTATCGCCGCCAACCTGTCGTCCATGGCCTGGCTCCTGGGCCTCGAGTGCGAACGCGCGATCAGGGACACCACACTCCAGCAGGGGCAGGACACCGAGGTGCAGGTAACCGTGACGAACCGGCGCGGCTTCCCGATTCCCTGGCTGTACTGCGAAGACCAGCACCCCGCCGATACGCCGCGCCATGGCGCCGCCTCGCGCCTGGCGGTGCTCATGCCGGGCCGCTCGCTCACCATTCGCTACCGGCTCACCTTCCCGCGCCGCGGTTACCATCGCGTGGGCCCGATGATCATGGAGTCGGGTGATTTGTTCGGCTTGCAGCGCCGCTTCCGCACAGGGAACCGGCAGGACTATGTGTCCGTGTTGCCGACGGTGGCCTATATCGAGACCTTCAACATCGCGTCGAAGCGGCCGCAAGGCCCTGTGCGCGTGGCGAACCGCATCTACCAGGACCCCACACACATCCGGGGCATCCGCGAGTATGTGCCCGGCGACCCGCTGAACACGATCCACTGGAAGGCCACGGCGCGCACGGGCACCCTGCACGTGAAGACCCATGAGCCCACGAGCGTACAGGGCGGCACGTTGGTGCTCGACTTCCACGGCGACAGCTACCTGCCGGAGAACAAAGAGGAGCGCATGGAACTCGCCGTAACTACGACGGCGTCTATCGCGTACCTCCTCCAGATGGCCGGTGAGCAGGTGGGCATGCTTACCAACGCGCGCGACGCCGCCGAGATCGCGAAGTACGAGGTCGAGCAGCGGGAGTCGCTCTCGAAAGACGAAGCGCGGGCCAGCATTGTGGGGGAAGACGATCCGGCCAGCATCAGCCCCTTGAGCGTGCACACCACGCGCAGTCCACTCCAGGCCCAGCGCATCGCGGAGAACCTCGCGCGTGTGCTCCCGGGTTACGGCCTGGACTGCGAGCAACTGCTTATGACCGGGTTCCGGGCGCTCCCGCGCGACGCCGCACTCCTGCCCGTAACGCCGCACGTGACGCCCGCGCTCGCGCTGACCCTGGGCATGCTGAAACAACACGGGTTCCAGGTGTCGGTCTTCTACATCAAGGACCGCAAAGGCTACGAGGAAGCCGCGGCGCTCCTGGCCCAGTACGATATCTATACCTTCCACATCGAGCACGAACGGAACCTGCATGAGCTCAACCCCGCCAGAATCGGGCAGTAACGCTCCCAGTAAGCGCACGGACTTCCACTCGCTCATGGCGCCGCCGGAGGACGGCCTTGCGCCCGCGGGCGACGTGGCCCCCGTGAACACCGGCCTCTCCCAGTTGCAGCGCGGGCCCGTCGCGACGGTGCATGTGCGGCATACGATCACGGACAGGCTCATCGATTTTCTGACGCCGTTCCTCATCCTCGTGATGGTTTATGCCGTTATCTTCTTCCTGCTCGATGTGCGCTATATCTACACCGAGGTGTTCGACCAGAATCTCCGGTTCGTGGCCTTGGCGTTCATTATCGGTGTGGTGGCCTTGAACCGGCTCATCGCGCGGGACGGCGCGGACGAGTCGGTCCTGTATATGTTCGCGCTCGCGGCCGCCATCGGCATGTATACCCTCGTCTCGACCACGTGGTACGAGGTCGAGTCCATCGGCGGCAGCACCATGAACCGGAACCTGTGGACGGCCGCCGGCTTCAACATGCTTGTGGTGGCGCTCACGTGGTGGGTGGTGAACCGCCTGGTGCACGAGTGCTGCGTGGACGAGAACTTCACCGCGGGCGATGTGGGCATTCTGCGTGGCGCGGGGCAGCGCTTCCGCGCGCGGTTCCGCAAGCAACGGCCTGAAGAACGCGAGGCCTGGGAAAAGGCACAGCGCTGGGGCCGCGATACCGCCCTGACCGACGCCACGGGTACGCAGTATGACCTGAAACCCTTCGACCCCACCGAGGACCACGTGCAACCCAAGCCGACGGTGCCCGCCCGAAAGGGGCCCACGGCCGCAGACAAGCTCGGGAGGCGGCACCCCGGCCTCTCGATCTTCGTCTTCTCCGTGCCGGTGATGATCATCTTTTCGCTTGGGCTGCCCGTGGTGCGCAATGCGGGCGCCGGCTGGGTGATGAAGGGGCAGGTGTATATGGGTATATACATCTTTAGTGCGCTCACGCTCCTCATGCTCACGAGCCTTGGCGGCCTGCGCCAGTATTTCCGCAACCGCGGCGTGCCCATGCCCGAGCGCATCGGCTGTTTCTGGGTGGGGCTCGGGCTCGTCATGGTGGTGGCTGTGCTCACCGCCGCGCTGCAGATTCCCCGGCCGCCGCTGCCGCCGATGGCTTACGTCGAGGAACACAAGGTAGACCCCTGGCAATACGACTGGTTCAGCTTCCAAATGGTGAAGCCCGAGAGCATGTCGGAGGAATCCATCGAAACCACCCGCCACATGATGGACCTCGTGGGCCAGGGGGTACTCGTACTCTTCGGCCTGTTCCTGGCCTATGCCGGCCTGCGCGGGTTGGGCGTCGTCGCGGGGCGCATCGCCCGCAAGCGCGAGCGTTACCCCCGCTGGGTCATCCGGTTCTTCGACTTCCTCGACTGGCTCATCGAGACGATCCTGCGCGTGCCGTCACTGCCCAGGCGCAGGCCCAGGCGGCGGATACAGCGGGCCATTGCCACATCGCGGCACTTTCAGAACCCGCTGGGCGCGCCCGAGGGCCAGCGCATGGGCGTGGCGGACCAGGTGCAGTATGCCTACGACGCCCTGTGCGCGCTCGCCTACGACCTCGGCGTGCCACGCCGCGCGGATGAGACGCCCTACGAGTACATTGACCGGTTCCCACCGGAACTCAAGGCCTTGCAGGAAGAGGCGCAGGAACTCACCGGCCTCTATGTGCGCGCCGCCTATTCACCCATCCAGCTCGACGAGCGCGTGTTTGACCGCCTGCGCCGGTTCTGGATGACCTACAACCACGTGCGAAGACGGCATGTAAGATAGGGGTGCAGTTCTTCTACTACCGATGTTTTGGTTCCTTCGTGCCCGTTGTGAGCAA
>CAZMVU010000054.1:0-24695 GCA_964569295.1 uncultured Nitrospirales bacterium | reverse complement strand
CCCCGGTCTTGCGGAGTCACGGACAACGCAGCGCTTTCTCACAAACGCCAAAAAATGCGGGGACAGTCTTCTAGGTTAACGCGTATGGGCCAACGGCCCAGGTTATGGCTGCGCCTTATGCAAGCGCTGAAAGCGCGTACTATCAAGACTTATGGCTCGGGCTTTCAGCCCTGTTGCGTGCGGGGGTGCCGGGTGACCTGGGCCTGCGGCCCAGGCTGGTATGGTGCGGGCCGTTGGCCCTGAAGAAACGGCGGGGGCTCGTCTACGGGAGGGCAATCGCCCCCGGGAGGGCGAGCGTCCCCGCGAGCCGAACTTGGCTAATACCCAGATCGGGAAGGCAATCGCCCCCGGGAGGGCGAGCGTCCCCGCGAGCCGAAACGCCACGTAACGCAAGCCCCCAGACATCGGCCGGCGACGACCGTGCGCCAAGGTGCAGAAAAGGCAGATGATCAAGGGTGGTTTTGTGGCAGAAAGTTCCGGGGCGCGGCAACAATTGCATGCACATGGGGCGTCCGGGCCCCGGGGATACCCCGAAATCCCCCGCATTTTGCGTCTGGCCGTGCTGGCACACTGCTTGCTCATGCCGTGCCGGTGTGCCTGGCTCCCATCCGGGCATGTCCTCTGTGAGTGGTTGGCCCGACGCAATACGATGGCGTTCCCATTGACGCCTCGGTTCCGTCGCAGGAATTGCGCGGGCCATCCGAAGATACCGCCCCAGACGGGGCGTGCCGATAGCGTGGAAAGGAAAATCACCGTGATTGCCGGGTTGTACAGCGCAGCCAACGGGCTCGTCGCCCTGCACGAGTCGCAGGCGGCAACGGCGAACAACATCGCGAACGCCGCCACAAACGGCTTTAAACGCACCCAACCAGTGCAGCAGGGGTTCTACGAAGTGTTCTCGAACACCATGCGCCAACCTGGGGCGTTCGATATGGAGCGGGCGCCGGGCGGCGGGGTGAAGGTGGCGGAAACCTATGCCAGCATGCGGGCCGGTCCGTTGCACACCACCGGCAACCCACTCGATGTGGGCCTGGAGGGGCCCGGCTTTATCGCGGTGGACACGGCGGGCGGCGAGCGTTTCACACGCGATGGTGCGTTTAGCATCGATGGCGACGGGGAACTGGCCACTGCGGCCGGGCACAAGGTGCAGAATGTGGGTGGTGGACACCTCGACGTGCGCGGGGGCATTGTCATTATCGGTGCGGACGGGACGGTGCATGTGGACGGCGTACCGGCGGGACAAATCCGCATGCTTGAGTTCGAGAACCCGCAGGGTCTGCGCCAGGAAGGCGATAACCTGTACCGTGCGCCGGAGCCCGTCCTCGATGCTTCGGCCCGGGCCGCAAACACCCGGACACTCCAGAGTCAGCTCGAGGGTTCGAACGTCAATCTGTCCCAGGAAATGACCAATCTCATGCTGGGAATGCGCGCCTACGAGGCGAACCAGCGGTCCGTCCGCGCCGCCGATGAAACGATTTCACAGCTTATCGAAAAGGTCGGGGTTCCCCGGTAATCGGGAGGGAGGCACCGCATGATTCGGGCACTGTTCACGGCCGCTACCGGCATGGTCGGCCAGCAGATGAACATCGACACCATCGCCAATAACCTGGCGAACGTGAACACCACGGGTTTCAAGAAGAGCCGGGTGAATTTTCAGGATCTCATCTACGAAACCATCCGCCCCGCCGGTGCGGAAAACGCGGCGGGGGTCACCTTGCCTGAAGGAATTCAGGTCGGCCATGGCGTGCGGCCAAGCGCCATCGCGAAGCAGTTCACGCCCGGCGCCGCTATCCAGACCGGCCAGCCGCTGGATCTGTATATCGAGGGCAACGGCTTTTTCCAGGTCGAGTTACCCGATGGCAGCACCGCGTATACGCGGGACGGTTCGTTCAAATTGAACCAGGAAGGCACGATACTCACGGCCGACGGTTATGAACTGACACCGGGACTCACTATTCCGACGGATGCGGAACTGGTGACGATAACCCCGGATGGCAATGTGCTGGCCCGCGTGCCGGGCGACAACACGCCCCAGGCGCTGGGCGAGATCGAGCTTGCGCGCTTCTCGAATCCCGCCGGTCTCGATGCGCGGCGCGGGCATAACCTGCTGCTCGAGACGGAAGCCTCCGGCACGCCCACCACGGGCACGCCCGGCCTCGACGGCCTCGGAAATGTGGCGCAGGGGTTCCTCGAGAACTCGAACGTGCAAGTAGTCGAGGAGATTCTTCAACTCATCATAGCCCAGCGCGCCTACGAGGCGAACTCCCGGGTAATCAGCACCTCAGACGACATGCTCCAGGTGGCCAATCAGATTAAGCGGTAAGCCGCTGTATAGGAGATAGTCATGTGCACAACAGCCGGGCGCTATGCCCGTACCATAAGGTTGCTTGCGGCGCTCCTCCTATACGCCGGGGCCGCGGCAGCCGATACGCTGACCTTGAAATCCGAGGCCTTTGTGCGCGGCCCGCGCGTGTTGTTGGGCGAGGTGGCCGAGATCGAAGGGACCCGCGCGCCGGAACTCGCCAGTATCGAGCTGGGTTCCGCGGCGTTGCCGGGCGACTCGAAGCGGTTGCAGGCGGCCCTGGTCGAGGCGCGCATACGCAATGCCGGCCTGGATCTCGGGGATGTCGAGGTGCACGGCGCGCATGCCGTGCGCGCGACCACGCTGCACATGGAAGTTACCCGCACTATGCTGACCAGTGCGTTGCGCGCCTATATCGAGAGCGAAATGCCCTGGAACCCCGAGCATGCCGAGATCAATATCCTGGCGAGCACCTCGAGCTTCCGCGTTCCCGACGGCGAAGTCCGCTACGAATGGCAAGCCAGCCCTGAATACAACTACCTTGGCAAAGGCGTGTTCCGCGGCGCCGTGCTGGTCGATGGCGAGGAAGAGCGCCGTTTCACGATGAAAGCGGATGTCGAGGCGTATGGGCCGGTGGTGGTGGCCGCGACCGATATTCCGCGCGGCTACCCGGTCTCGCAAAGCGCGCTGACTACCGAGATGCGCGCCCTCTCGAAGCTCGGCCACGGCGCCTTCACAGACCCGCGCCAGGTCACCGGCTATGTCGCCCGGACCAATATCTTCCCCGGTCAGGAAATCACAAACCGGAAGGTGAAGCCCCAGGAACTTATCAAACGCAACCAGATGGTCTCCGTCGAGATGCAGGCCGGCACCTTGCGCGTGCAGATGCAGGCCAAAGCGCTCGGGCCCGCCGCGGCCGGCGACACAATCGTATGTGAAAACCCACAGTCGGAAGAAACGGTCCAGGGCGTCGTGCGCAACGACGGCGTTGTGGTAGTGCGTTGAAGGAGGCCTCATGAAAAAACTTTGCGTCCTCATACTGCTCGTGGCCATAGCCGCCCTGCCGGCCATGGGCGATTCGCTGTTCAACCGGGATGCGGAGAAAAGCGGTACCCTTATCGCCGAACCCACCGCACGTTTTGATGTGGGTGACATCATCAATGTCATGGTGCGCGAGACGGTCACCGCTTCGACCGAGTCCGACACGCGTACGCGCAAGGAATCCGATGTCGAGAGCGAGTCCGACCCGGAGGGCAATACGTTTCTGGTTGGCGACGACCCGGATTATCGGGGCGGTATGATTGGCAGCGACAAGCTGCCCAACTGGGAAATCGAATCGGAGAACGAGCACCGCGGCCAGGGCCAGACCCGCCGCACGAGCGAACTCATCACCACCATGACTTGCGAAGTGAAAGAGGTGCAGGAAAACGGCAACCTGATGCTCGCCGGTGAAAAGCGCCTCAGCATCAACCGGGAAGACACCACGTTCGTGGTTACCGGCGCCGTGCGCCCTGAAGACGTGACCGCCGGCAATACGGTGCAGTCGAATCAAATGCACAACGCGGTCATCGAGATCAAAGGCAAGGGGCCGCTGTGGAACAACCAGCGCCGCGGCATTGTCACGAAGATTCTGGATTGGTTTTCCCCCTTTTAGTGCTCAGGAGATGTCCCATGCAGCGACTGTGGCCTCATGCTGTACATGCCGCCCTGCTCATCACCGCCATCGTGTGTGTGGCGAGGCCGGGCCATGCCGCGCGCCTGCATGATATCGTCGAAATCCAAGGCGCCCAGCCGAATATCCTCAAAGGGGTGGGTATCGTAGTCGGCCTGGCTGGCACAGGCGACAGTGCGGAAGCGGCCGTGGTGGCGCAAGAACGCCTGCTCGAGCGCATGGGTATCGAGATTGAAGAGCGGGACAGCCTCAGTGCGGAAAATGCCGCCATCGTCATGGTGACCGCTGTGCTCCCCGCTTTTATCAAGCAGGGCAGCCGGGTCGATGTGAAGGTTGACTCGCTGCACGACGCGGAAAGCCTCGAGGGAGGCACGCTCCTCGAGACCCATCTGCGCGGCCCGGGCACGAGCGAAACCGTTTATGCCGTTGCCCAGGGACCGGTGTCCGTGGGTGGGTTCAATGCCGCGGGAGGCGGAGCGAACGTGCAGCAGAACCACGTGGCCGCCGGCCGCATCCCCATGGGCGCCACCATCGAGCGTGAGGTGCCAAGCACGATTACGGACGGTGAGCGCATTATTCTCACGCTCAACAATCCCGACTTCACCACGGCGGACCGGATACAGCAGGCCATTAACGAGGCATACGCACCCGAGGCGGCCGTGGCACTCGCCGCGGGCACCGTGCGTGTGACCATCCCCGAGCAGGAGCGGCGTAACCTGGTGCGGTTTATCGCGCGTCTTCAGGATATCGAGGTCGAGACCGGGTCTCCCGCCAACGTGGTCATTAACGAGCGGACCGGCACCATCGTCGTGGGCGGCGAGGTCATGATCAAGCCGTGCCAGGTAGCGCATGGCAACCTCACCATTCGCGTCGCCGAGACCCCCATCATCGAACAGCCATTGCCATTCACCGATGCCGAAGCCGTCGAGACGGAAGTGACGGATGTCGATGTCGAGACCACCGAGGCGCATCTGATGCCGGTGGAGGGAACCTCCGCCGCGGATGTGGCCGAGGCCCTCAACCGCCTCAAGGTAACGCCGCGCGACATGATCTCGATCTTCCAGGCGTTGCGTGAAGTGGGCGCGCTCGAGGCGGATTTGGAGTTGATGTGATGCTGTATATCAACCCGATCGAAGTCACTCAGACCGCGCGCGCAGACCGCGCGGTGGGCAGCACACGCCGGGAAGACACGGCGCTCGAGGAATACGAGCACTACTTCCTGTACACGCTCCTGAAAGAAATGCGCAAGAGCGTGCCCGACAGCAGGCTCTTTGACGGTCATGGCGACAGCGTGTACCGCGACATGCTCGACGACAAGCTGGCGGGCGTCATGGCGGAGTCCGGCCAGTTGGGCATCGCCGATGACATCCGCGCACAATTGCGCGTTGCCGAGGCGGCCAAGAAGCGCGGCACGATCGCCCCGCCGGAGAACGGTATTGCCCTCGCGAAAGCGCGCGGGGGCTATGCCGCGCACAACGAATGGATGGAACTGGGGTCCGTACATCCGCAGCATTCAAGCTGTCCGCACGGATTGCCGATAAACCAAGCAGGCGAAACGACGCCTGCGGGAGATTTGTTATGAACGTACTCGAAGGCGCCGGCGCTGTGGGCGCGCTCTTCCGGGGAGCCGCGGGGCTCGTGCGGGAGATTAAACGCCCCAAGCTTGATGACCAGCAGTTCGCAACGTTGTTACAAGCACAATTGAAAAACCAGGAATCGGCCCCGCAGGGCGATTCTGCGGGCGAAATCCTCGCTGTCAGCAACCGCTTCGTCACTCAGCGCGATGCCAATGGCGACGGCCTGCTGTCCCTCGAGGAGAGCGGGCTCGATAAGGAGACGTTCGCCCGGTTGGATGCCGATAACGACGGCCGCCTGACGCCCGAAGAGGTAGCCCAGCCGCGTCTCGATGCCCTGCGCCGGTTCCAGAAACTCAGCGAGCCGAATGGAAACGATTGAACAAACACTCGAGGCCCTCTGCAATGTCTTCGATGAGGAGGCCGAGCGCCAGGAGACCCTCTTGCGCCTGACCCGCGCCCAGTCCGAGGCGGCGCGGAAGCGCGATGTGCCTGCCCTCGAGGCGCGTACGGAGGCGATCGGTGTGATCATCGCCGAGGTCGTAACCGCCGAGAAACGCCGCCACGAATTGGTGCGCGCCGTGGTGGATTACTACCGCCTGCCCGAAGAAGCGCAGACGCTGACCGGACTCATCGCCGTAGCACCGGAACCGTGGTCCACGCGGATGGCCGAGTTTCAGGAACAGATGCGCACCACCATCGCCGCTACCCGCGATATCGTGCGCGGCAACCGCGTGGTTCTCCGGCGCGGCGCCCAGGCGGTCGGGCGCGCCGTGGCCGGTTTTTGTGCCCAACACGCCGAGGATGCCGCCGCCTACGATGACCGCGGTGAGGACCGGGGACTCGCTGCACTGCGCCCCGCTGTCCTGGACAAGCAGGGGTAACACGTTATGGCCGTTGCACGTGTCACGACGCAGATGATTTCCGACCGCATTATGCGGGATCTGCGCTTCCAGACCCGGCGCCTTCTCAGCCTCGAACGCCAGCTTGCTACGGGCTACCGCGTGAACACACCTTCCGACGATCCCCTCGCCGCACGGCGCGCCATCGCGTCGCGCGGGGAAATCGCGAACAACGAGCAGTACCTGCGCAACATCACGAATGTCGGCCCCTTCCTCACCGAAAGTGAAACGGCGCTCAGTTCGGTCATCGATATATTGCAACGGACCAATGAGCTCACGATCCAGGGCATCAACGAGACCAACGCCCAGGCGCAACGCGACGAGATCGCCAACGAGGTGGACCAGCTCCTCGAGTCGACCCTGAACCAGGCCAACAGCGAAACCGCCGGGCGGTATGTGTTCGCCGGCTCACGCACGCGGCAGGAACCGTTCGAGGCGACACGCAACGCGGCGCGCGAGATTACCGGCGTGAACTACGTGGGCAATAGTGAAGCTATCGACATCGAGATTTCCGGTGACGTCACGCTGCCCATCAACGTTACCGGTGATGAAGCGTTCACGGCGGGCGTCGACATTCACCAGACCCTCATCAACATCCGCGATAACCTGCGCGCTGGCAATGTATCGGGGCTCGAGAACGAATTGCAGAATGTGCATGATGGTATCGAACAGACCAACATCGTGCGCTCCGGTATCGGCGCCATACAGAACCGGCTCGACAGGGTCGTGAACGACCTCGATATTGTGAATCTCCAGCTCGAGGGCGTGATTTCCGAGAACATCGACGCGGATTTCGCCGAGGTCATAGTCGAGATGAATGCCCAGACCAACGCCTTCCAGGCGGCCCTCAATGCGTCCGGGCGCATCATTCAGCCCAGCTTGCTCAACTTCCTTGCGTAGGAGGCCGTTCGCTGGCCGTTAACTTGTTGCGCTGCAACGCACCCCACCTGTCTGCTACACTCCCCTCCGGCCAGTCTGCAAGTGCGCGGTTACGCACGTTTTCCGTGCGGGCCGCGTCTTGCGTGCACAATCCGGCAGAGAGCTCCACACGTGACACAAGTGAAGCACGAGATTCGCCGCGAGGCTTTGGCGTGGCGCCGTTCGCTGGGAACGGCGGAAGCGGTGGCGGGCAGTGCGGCGGTATGCGCGCGGGTGCAGACGCTCCCCGTCTTCACGGCGGCGCCGGCCTTGGCGGCTTATGTGGCGTCGAAAGACAATGAGGTGGATACCCGGCAGATCATCGAGACGGCGTGGCGCAGGGACATGGCGGTCTATGTGCCGGCCACGGCGCCGGATCGCCGGCTTACGTGGGCACGGCTGACTGACTGGACGCAATTGACGCCGGGCCGCTACGGCATTCTCGAGCCAACGCCAGCCCTCGATCGGGAATCGGCCCCGCCATCGAGCGCCTTGTGCCTGACACCGGGACTTGCCTTCGCCCCCGATGGCACACGCATCGGCTATGGCGGCGGCTACTATGACCGGTTCCTAATGACCTTTTCCGGCCTCAGCGTGGGTCTGGCGTATGAGGGTCAGGTCTATCCCGCCTTGCCGGCCGCCCCGCACGATGTGCGCGTCGGTATACTCGTGACCGAACACGCTGTCTACCGGTGTACGGCGGCGCGCTGACCGGCGCCGGCATTCACTCCTTCGCGGCCCGGTATGGGGCCCACTCGGGTTCGTTCGCGAAAACCCAACGGTAGTATTCGGTCATCTCGAGGTGTGATGCGGCGGCTTCATCGATAATAACGGTGCAGTGTGCGTGTAATTGCAGGGCGGTCGCGGAAATCATGCTGGTGACAGGCCCTTCGACGGCCTTCGCCAAGACTGCCGCCTTTTCTTCGCCGGTGACCAGCAACAAACACCATTTGGATTCGAGGATGGTGCCCACGCCCATGGTGATGGCGCGCCGCGGCATGGGGCGGTCATTGGCGAAGAGCCCTTGGTTCTGCGCGACGGTGGCCGGCGCAAGGGATTTCCCGCGGGTGCGCGACAGCAGGGCACTCAGCGGTTCGTTAAAGCCGATATGCCCCGATCGGCCAATGCCGAGCAGTTGCAGATCGATGCCGCCCACATTGCGGATGAGTGCTTCATATTGCCGGCACTCCGTGGGAATGTCACGCGCCATGCCCTTGGGCAGGTGGGTGTGGTGCGGCTGGATATTGACATGGTGGAAGAGGTGCTCGTTCATGTAGTACCGGTACGAATTCGGGTCTTCCGCCGCGAGGCCTATGTACTCATCGAGGTTGAAGGTGCGCGCCTCGGAGAAATCGAGCGCCTCCTCGCGGTGCATGCGCACCAGGTTGTGGTACACCCCTTCCATGGTCCGTCCCGTGGCAAGTCCCATAACAAGGTGCGGGTTTTCGCGCAGGGCATCGGCCACAAGCCGCGCGGTCAGGAACGCGGCATCGTTGGCGGTTTCCTGTATGATAACTTCCATGGTGTATCCTGTTGTGAACAGGCGCGCATTCGAAACAGGGGTTGGGGCAAAGAACCGGCGAATTCGTGGCCCGGGTGTTTCGCGCGCCGGCCGTGGCTACGGCGAATCGTCTGCGATTATAGCATTCCCCGCGTCGCGGATGGCAGCCAGCAGCGCCGCGAGGTGATCGGTCGTGGTGGCGGGATTGATGACCGTGGTGCGCAAAAAGACACCGCGCGGCAATGTGGTCTGCACGATATAGAACCGGCCGTCGTGCAGGATGCGCTTACGGATGTCCGGTTGCAGCGTATCGGGAGCCGCGCCCGGCGGGGCGTAGCGGAAACACACGATGTTCGCTTCGGGCTGCTGGGCCAGCTCGAAATGGGGCGCTTCGGCAATCATGCGCGCAAAGGTGCGCGCCTTGCCATAGCACGCGCCGATGTGTTCGGAGAACAGGGCCTCGCCGCAACAGGCGAGGGCGGCGTACACCTTGAGGCCGGCCATGACCTTGGTGCATTCGAGCGTGCGGTGGCCGATGTTGTACCACTCTTCGTGTGCCTCACGTTCGTACAGGTAGGCGGCCTCCTCCTCGAATGGCAGATAGCTGTCGATACAGCGCCGGAAAACCACCCCGGTGACGAGCGCGGGCATGAGCAGCATCTTGTGCGCGTCCCACACGACCGAGGCCGCGCGCTCGATACCGGCGGCGAGATGGCGGTACGCGGGACACAACACAGCGCCGGCGCCATGGGCGGCGTCCACGTGTAGCCACAGACCGTGCGTGTTGCAGACATCCGCAATATCCGCGATCGGGTCGTATGTGCCGGTCGCCGTCGTGCAGGCGCAAGCCACCACGGCCACCGGTGTGCGCCCCGCCGCATGCACGCCGCCAATGCCGTGGCACAACGCGTCGGGGCTCAGCCGGAACTGGGCATCCGAGGGAATCGTCACGACGGCTTCGTTCGGCATGCCCATGATGCGCAATGCCCGGGCCACACTGTAATGTGCCTGATCCGAGACCAGGAAAACCGGCCGCAGCACCCCACGCGCTTCGGCGGCATTACGCGCGGCAAGGAGCGCGGTGAGGTTGCCCAGCGAGCCGCCGGAAGTGAGCACGCCGCCGGCGCCGGCCGGAAAGTCCAGGCGTTCGGCCATCCAGCGGATGACCGCCTGTTCGATGGCCGTGGCCGCCGGGCCCATTTCGTAGATGGCCATGCCGTTGTTGAGGTACGAGGACACCAGATCGCACAAAGTGGCCAGCGGCAGCGGCGCGGACACCTGATGCCCGATGTAGCCCGGATCGTGCAGGTGAATGGAATCGCCGAGAAGCTTGTCGAGCAGCGCGGGAAATGCGCTGTTGCCATCCGGCGCCGGCCAGGCGGCGCACATGGCTTCCGGATCCCGTTGCGGCAGCACCGGCCCATTACCGGCCGCCGCCTGTGCGAGGGCGTCTGCGAGGGTGTCGATCACATGGTGCCCCAGCGCACGGAAATGTTCCGGATCGTACTGGCCGGCGAGATCACGCGGTGCGTCCATAAATTCTGGGCCTCCGGTAACAGCAAGGGACATCTTGCCTTCCGCGATCCTATGCATACACCGGGGGGCAATCCAACCCCGGTATTCTGCCAGACCGGATAGAAGTCATTCGTGAACGTGCGCATCGCACCCTTGCAATTCTTGGCCCGGCCTGTGTACGCTTCACGCAGGGAGAAGCAGGACGACACGGACCGTTTGGGTATGCGCCAGAACAATGACACACCGGGCGCCGGCTATCTCCCCGGGCAATCCGGCACGGAGAAGGCGGGCGAGGCAGCGGCCGCAGCGTTGAGCGGGTATGCACTTCCCCTGGTCATCCTCGTCGTCGTTATGATGGGTGTGGCCGGCGGTGTGGGTTCCTTCACATTCGGCTATGCGCGGGGCGCGAGCTACCTCTCGAACGACCCGAAGGCCTGCATAAACTGCCATGTGATGCAGGACCACTACGACTCGTGGCTCAACAGCAGCCACGAGAACGTGGCCGTCTGCAATGATTGCCACCTGCCCCACGATTTCCTGGGCAAGTGGTTGACCAAGGGCGACAATGGCTTCTTTCACTCGGTGGCTTTCACCCTCGAGAACTTTCACGAACCCATCCAGATCAAGCCGCGCAACCGCCGCGTCACGCAGAACGCGTGTTTGTATTGCCATGGGGACGTTGTCCACCAAATGCTGCCTGCCCAACCGGATGGCGACATGCTGCTTTGCATTCAATGTCACAATGACGCGGGCCATGCGGCCGCGCGCAAGTTTGGGAGTATGCAATGACGCCGGTTAAACAACCCGACCGAAAGAGCCACGCCATGATCGAACCCCACCATACCCCCGACGCGACCTTATCGTGCCGCCCCGGCCCGCCTGCCAATCGCGGCGCCGCCGGACGGCGGCTGGTGATCACCCTCGCGGCACTCTTCCTCGTTGTGGCCCTTATCACATTCGGCGTGACTGCCCTGCTCGTGACTATTTTCGAGCATCAACAGGAGGCGCGCATGCCCTATGTCCGCGTGGCCGAGGTTGACGAAGTGACCAGTGACCCCGTGCCGTGGGGGCTCAATTGGCCCGATCAGTTCGACACCTACAAGCGTACCGTGGATGTGACCCAGACGCGCTATGGCGGCTCGAGCGCCATGCCCGAGAGCAAGCTCGAGGAAAAGCCCTGGCTGCGCCGGCTCTACGCCGGCTATGCCTTCAGCATCGACTACCGGGAGCGGCGCGGGCATGCCTATATGCTCTACGACCAGACGGTGACCGAGCGCGTAACCAAGCGTCAACAGGCCGGGGCATGCCTGCACTGCCACGCCAGCATTATCCCCACCTATCGCCGTATCGGTCTCGAGGCCATGGGCAAGCCTGCGGACGTTGAGGCGCTGAAAGACGGCTTCCAGTGGGATGCCGTCATGCGCGGCTTCGAGGAAGTCAGCCCACAGCCCTACGAGGCCGTCTTCGCCGAACTGCTCAAAACGCCCGACGGCACCCCCGGCGAGACCGCCAGTGTTTTCCCCGAGGTCGAGCAACCGGTGAAGGGTGAGAGCGCCACCCCGGCCGAGGACCCCCATCTGGGCGAGGCCCACCCCGTGAGCTGTATCGACTGCCACGATCCCGAGACCATGAGCATCCGCGTGACGCGCCCCGGCTTCATGCGCGGCATTCAGGCGCTGGCGGAGAGCGGCGATCCCGTCCCCCACCTGCCGAGCATCAACCGGTGGCGCGAAGGCAGCCGGCGCCGCCCCTACGATCCGAATCAGGAAGCATCGCGCCAGGAGATGCGCTCGTTCGTGTGTGGCCAGTGCCACGTCGAATATTACTGCGCCGACAAGGAAACGCTGTTTTTTCCCTGGCACAATGGCCTGCGCGTGGAGCAAATGGAAGCCTACTATCTCGGCCACGACTTCCCGGATGGCAGCGACTTCTATGACTACAAGCACGGGGAAACGGGGGCGCCCGCTTTCAAGGCGCAGCACCCCGAGTTCGAGCTCTGGAGTCAGGGTATCCATGCGCGCAGCGGCGTGAGCTGCGCCGATTGCCACATGCCCTACGAGCGCCAGGGCGCCATGAAGGTAAGCAACCACTGGGTGCGCAGCCCGCTGCTCAACATCAACAGTTCGTGCCAGACCTGCCACAATGTCGATGAAGACGAGCTCCTTGACCGCGTCCACACCATTCAAGACCGCACCAATGCGCTCATGTCGAAGGCGGCCGGCGCCATGACGGACATGCTCGACGCCATACTCGAGGCGCAGGCCTCGGGCGCAACCGACGAACAACTCGCTGCAGCCTACGACCACCAACGCAGTGCCATGTGGCGGCTGGACTACATCAGCAGTGAAAACTCGATGGGCTTCCACGCCGACCAGGAAGCCGCGCGCATTCTCGGCGAAAGCATTGACCACAGCCGTCAGGCCCAGGCCATCGCGTTGCGCCTGCGCGCCCCCGAGGCCCCCATCGTCGACAAGCCCACCGAGCCCGTGCACGGCGTCACCCCTTCGCGCGATGCTCCGCCGTCCCGCGACAACCCGGCGCAGCAGGAGTAGCCTGGTACACTTGGCGTGTTTTGGCAAGGGGACCGGCGCGGGTCGGGGAATATGGAATTATGTGTAATATGGGGAAGAATATGGGGACGCTACCCCTTTTCTTCATCTTGTCCATCTTGTCCATCCTGTCTATTTCCTCCACCGATCCAAACATCTTTGCCGGCCAGGAGATGAAAGTTTCACGGACAGATCCCATTACGTTACGTACTAATTGTACTTCCCCATTCCAGGCAATCTCTTCATCTGTGTCATCTGCGTCATCTGCGGTCATTTTTCCCCGTCGACAGAAACGGTGTTAAGAGGACGCAGGGGGCCTGCGTCCCTCCCTTCCCCCGAAGTGTCAGGAGCAGACACGCCGGCGATTATTTTCAGGCTGGGGGGGCCGCATATTCTCGAGACCGTTACTTTCATGAACAGACTTGCGTCCATTTCGCCAGGCGTGCGAACAGCAGGCCTCCAGAAAAACGCCGGGAACGCTGTCATAAGGACCGGCTCTGGATTCCCGCCTGCGCGGGAATGACGGCCTGTTTCGATTCTGCAACGGTTACCGCAAAATTGTCTTGGGCGGTAGTGTCTTAGGCACTGACTCGTATAAAGAACCACAAAAAGTAATTCGGGCACCTTGTGTGATCTGGCACGGCTGTTTCTTAGGGCCAACGGCTCTCCGGAAACAAGCCCAAGCCCCTAATCCCAAGTCGCCCCGAACCCCCGAACCAACAACCGGGGAACACGCCATTCGATCCTTGGGTTGTGGGCGCAGCCCACGTTAGGTGCCCAAAAGAGGCTTCCCCTGGATTGTTTTCAGGCTACCGGGGGTGATTGCAGAATTGCATTTGCGGTGTGCAGGGGCATAGCGGGCTGCGCCACGCCGGATGCACTTTCATGCGGTCGGGCATGATGCGTGTGGCGGCGCATTTGTGCGTTACGTCTGCCGCCGTTACAATACGCAGCCGCAGATTTTAATGCACGGGGGAGCGTATGGTTCTTTCCGAATTCATGTTGCCGGGGATTCCGGCGGTGATATTCTGGCTTTTTGTTGCCATGGCGATAATCATCCAGGGGATCAGCAAGTCCGGCTTCGCCGGCGGTGCGGGCATTTTGTCGCTGCCACTCATGATGCTTGTGATGCCGGTGGATCTGGTCGCGGCGACACTCCTGCCGCTGCTGATTCTGTGCGACATGAACGCCATCTACCACCACTGGCACAACAAGCATTGGCCGCTTATCTTCCGGGTGTACTTGCCGGCGGTGGCCGGCATTCTTCTCGGCGCGTTCGTGTGGTGGTGGGTCGGGCGCGAGGGCGTCGAAGGGTACAATGTGCCCATCAAGCGCTTCGTCGGGGTCATCGCCATACTCTTCGCCGTGTACATCGGCGCGAAGGAAATCTCGATGGCCTGGGTCATGCGCCACCAGCCGGGCCGCAAAACCGCGCTTGCGGCGGGGGTAACCGCCGGATTCACCTCGACCATCGCACACGCGGCGGGGCCCATTGTATCGCTGTATATGTTCGCCCAGGGCATGGGCAAAACCCTCTTTGTGGGCACGGTCGCCTGGACGTTCACACTGATTAACCTCACCAAACTGCCGTTCTATATCTACGTCGGCCTCGTCGATTTCAGTGTACTGCGGTTTGACGTGTTGCTCATCCCACTCATTCCCATCGGTTCCTTTTTGGGACACTGGATGCATCACCGGGTTTCGGAACGGCTATTCAACCGAATCATCATGGTGCTGGTCTTCATTACGGGCATCCAGCTTATAATCAACGTAAACCTCGTGCATTGGGCCCTGAAATACGCAGTATACGGTCCTTGAGGGTTACGTGTCCGCCGATCCATATCTTTCTGCATTATTTCCTTCCCGAAATCGGCCATGTGTGGTACCATAAAACGTGGACCCGGAGCCGCTGCTATCCGGGCGATGTGCGCATGCGGGCAAAACCGTGTGTCGTGGTGCGTAGAGCGGCCCCTCGTTAATTGAACAGCCGACAGCACCATGCGAACAACGGTCCCCGGGCCGGCCGGCGGCCGAGCGTTGATAACAGGAATGCAAAGCGAATGTGCGTGCAGGTGAATCACGGTGCTCATGCGGGACAGCGCGGCGCGTGCACAACGAGGGAGTATGCGAAACATGCAAAACACAGGTGTTGAACAGCGGCGCAACATGCGCAGTTCGATCAGTGCCCGGGCGGAGCTTCGTCTGCATACGGGCGTGTTGATGGAAGGCAATTCGCGCGACATCAGCCTCACGGGGATTTTCATTCACACGGACCGCATGCTGCCGGTAGGCAACATGTGCCACCTGACCGTGGTGCTTGAGGGCGGGAGTTCGGAGTTCCGGATTGATACGAAAGGCGAGGTGGTACGTGTGGATGAGGACGGTATTGCCATCGAGTTTTACGAGGTGGCACTCGACAGCTTGCAGCACCTGTGCAAGCTCCTGCTGTATAACGCGGACGAACCGGAACTGCTCGAGCAAGAGTTGGCGACGACGGCCGGTATCCGCCGGGTGCAGCAGTTGTGACGTGGAGTGGGGCGGGTATTTCGGAGACAGCCTGCGAATTGAATCAGAAGTGACAGTGCATCACGAAAGAGTCAGCCGCCGTAATACACAGAATGCTCCTTCATCGGGAGTGTGCCGGTGGTTTCATTCGTAGTTCCCTGAAATCAAAAGATCGCGCCGGCCTTCGCATAGAAGGCCGGCGCGTTCTTTTCGATGGGCTGCTTGCGCAGAGGCTTACATCATGCCACCCATGCCGCCCATGCCACCCATGCCACCCATGCCACCCATGCCGCCCATGCCGCCCATGCCGCCCATGCCGCCGCCGTCCCCGCCTTCGGGCTCCTCTTCCGGCAGATCGGTTATGAGGCATTCGGTGGTGATAATCATGGTGGCCACGGACACCGCATTCTGTACGGCGGAGCGCAGCACCTTCGCGGGATCGATGATGCCCGCCGCGACCAGGTCTTCGATTTCGCCCGAGACCGCATTGAAGCCATGGCTCGTTTTGGCCTTCTGGACTGCCTCGACAATGAGCGCCCCTTCGTAGCCGGCGTTGTCCGCAATCTGCCGCAGCGGCGCGCTCAGGGCCTCGCGGACAAGCTGCACCCCGAGCTGCTCATCGTCGGGCAATTCCATGTTCTCAAGCTTCTTGCGCACGCGCATCAGGGTCGCGCCACCACCGGGCACGATGCCCTCTTCGATGGCAGCCCGCGTCGAGTTGAGAGCGTCGTCGACGCGATCCTTCTTTTCTTTCAGCTCGACCTCGGTGGCCGCGCCCACGCGAATGATGGCAACGCCGCCCGCGAGCTTGGCCAGGCGCTCCTGGAGTTTCTCACGGTCATAATCCGACGTGGTCGCCTCGATGTTCCGGCGGATAAGGTTGCACCGGTCCATGATGTCCTTTTTCGTGCCGGCGCCCTCGACGATGGTGGTGTTGTCCTTGGTGATCTCGATACGCTTGGCCCGGCCGAGCTGGTTGAGCTCGAGGCTGTCCAGCTTGATGCCGAGTTCCTCGGTGATGAATTTGCCACCGGTGAGCGTAGCGATGTCGCGCAGGATTTCCTTGCGGCGGTCGCCGAAGGCCGGCGCCTTCACGGCGGCCACATTGAGGATCCCCCGCAGACGGTTGACCACGAGGGTAGCCAGCGCCTCACCCTCGATGTCCTCGGCGATGATCAGCAACGGCTTGCTCGCCTGGGCCGTCTTTTGCAGCACCGGCAGCAGCTCTTGCAGGTTCGAAATCTTTTTCTCGCAGCACAGGACATAGCAGTCCTCGAGGGTCGCCGTCATCGTCTCAGAATCGGTCACGAAGTAGGGCGACAAATAGCCACGGTCAAACTGCATGCCGTCTACCACTTCGACCTCGGTATCCAGGCCGCGGCCCTCTTCAATCGTGATAACACCATCTTCGCCGACCTGTTCGATGGCGTCGGCGATGAACTGGCCAATGGATTCGTCGCCATTGGACGATACGGTGGCAATCTGCCTGACCTCGTTTTTGTCCTTGATTTTCTTACTGGCCTTGGCAATGGCCTCGACAATGACCTCAGCCGCCTTGTCCATGCCGCGGCGCATTTGCATGGGATTCGCGCCCGCCGTCACATGGCGCAGGCCAATGTGCACCATTTCTTGAGCCAGGACCGTCGCCGTCGTCGTCCCGTCACCCGCCACATCGCTGGTCTTGCTGGCGGCCTGGCGCAGCATGCGTGCGCCCATGTCCTCGTACGGGGCGTCGAGGTCGATTTCCTTGGCCACGGTCACGCCATCTTTGGTCATGTGGGGAGCGCCAAAGGACTTCTCGAGCAGGACATTGCGCCCGCGGGGGCCGAGGGTGGCCTTCACCGCGTTGGCGAGCTGGTCCACGCCGGAGAGCAGGGCGAGGCGGGCCTCCTGTCCGAAGGACATCTGCTTGGGCATGGTTCGAACCTCCTTCCGTTCAATAGACGGATCACGTTTTTACCCGGGGGAATAATGCTAGCACTCCTTCGTGCTGAGTGCTAACAAGACGATAGGGTAACATATGAAAACACCCGTGTCAACCGCCCGGCCCATCGCGTCGGCAGATCCGTGTAAAGGGATGTGCGAAAACGCTTTACGCACGACCACACACCCGCTGCGCCCGGCCTGGAGCCGGTCCGGAAATCCGCTTGCGCATGGTTGGCATTTGCCTGGCCGGCGATTGGGTTTGCCTTGCGCCCTACGAAAAACCAATGCTCCAACAGCAATGGCCGCTGGTCAGGTTCTGTTCCGTGCGCGTACCACGCCACCCTGTTATAATGCTCCCAGGATCAACACTAACGTGGGCTGCGCCCACAACCCAAGGATCGAAAGGCGTGTTCCCCGGTTGTTGGTTCGTGGTTCAGGACGGCTTGGGATTTGGAGCTTGGGCGTGTTTCCGGAGCGCCGTTGGCCCTAAGAAACAGCCGTGCTAGAGCTTACACAAGGTGCCCGAATAACTTCTTGTTGTTCTTTATACGAGTCAGTGCCTAAGGCACTACACCACATGCGGGCTCGATGAGCCGCGAAGGAGACCATCAAACCGTGAAGAAGTGGATATGCCTGTTCGTATTGCCGGTCTTGTTGGGTCTTGGCTGCCAGCGTACGCCGGGCGAGGTGTCCGACAAAGTGCTGACGGACTGGGGGCTCCGGGAGCGGCCCGAGGGCTATGTGAGCCGCAGTGATCGCATCTATGAAAAGCTTCCCGATGTGGGTAAAGCCGAGCTCGATCGCCTCAACCGCGAGGCGCGGCAGGGCGAGGTGGAATTCGAGCAGGAGGGGTTGCACGGCCGGTATTACAAGGAGGTCCGCCGCTACGAGGACTATTACCCCCTCGACGTGAAGTCCATCAATGAGAGTGCGCGCGGCGACACCGGCTACTACGGCTACATCGAATACTCGTACCGGGTGATGCAGAGTCCGCGCCAGGAAAGCCGCGCCGAGGCCGCCGCCGAACCGGCCGACATCTTTACCGGCGAGGAGGGGCGGGAAGTCTACCGCTACCGGTTCCGTTCGGGCGGCACATGGGACGGGGATGCGGGCAAGCGCACCGACCGCTGACGACGGGCGGGCACAGCCACGCCGTGCCGCCTACTCCGCGGTGCGGATTTCGTCGAGGACCTTGAGCTTCGCGTTGATGAACAGCTTGTGATTCAGGTTAAAGAGCTTGCGCAGCTTATGGGCCAGGTAGTCCTCATGTCCCGCGAGCGTACCGTCCGAGTAGATAATGCGCCAGACATCCTCGAGGAGTGCCACCTTTTCAGCGGGTGAGAAGTTTTCATTGATGGCGTGGGTAAACTGCCAGAGGTCCCTGCTGTCATCGCGAACGACCGCTGCCGTGCTCACAAGTTCCTGCGCCTCGTCCGCGCTCAGGGCGAAACGCCGCTGCATAACCTCGGTGATGTACCCGTGTTCCTCCTCGGTGAATTCGTTGTCGGCCATGGCCGCCTCGAGCAACACCACGCACACGGCGATTGGAACCGAATTCATCCTGTCCTCACGCGGCGCCGGCGCCGGCGGTTTCGTGAGGATATCCAGAAAACGTTTCAGCATTGCATTTCCTTCTTTACGCCAGCTCGACCCGGTTGCGGCCGGCTTCTTTCGCCCGGTAGAGGGCGGCGTCGGCGGCCTGCACCATCGCCTCGAACTGTTTTTGCCCCTGGGTATAGGCTGCCACGCCGATGCTCGCGGTTACATGCAGTCCCTGTTCTTCCGCACCGATAAAGGTATGCTGCGCGATGAGGCTGCGCAGCTTCTCTGCCAGGGCCGCCGCATCGTCACACGGTGTTTCCGGCAGGATCACGCTCATCTCCTCGCCGCCATACCGGCAGCAGATGTCCGCACGGCGCGTATTCTCACGCAGCAGCGCTGCAAACTGCCGCAACACGGCATCGCCCGTCTGGTGGCCATGGGTGTCGTTGAACTTCTTGAAGTGGTCGATGTCGAACATGAGCAAGGAGAAGCCCCGGGCGTAGCGTAGTGCCTGATCAAACTCTTCTTGCATGCGCAAATCGAAGTAGCGGCGCACATACAGGCCCGTGAGACCGTCGGTGACGGCCATGGCATAAAGCTTGGCGTTGTTGATGGCCAGCGCGATCTGCAGTCCGAGCTGGTAGAAAAACGGCGCATCGGCCTGTTGAAACGGTTCCCCGTGCGCCTGATCCTCGAGCAGCAGCACGCCCACCGCCGTGTATTCCGCCAGGAGCGGCACATACACCTGGTGCACCGGCCCGAGATCGACAAACACGACCTGGCCCGAGTCCAGCGCTTCGCCGAACGGGGTGCCCCGGCAGGCCACCGACTCCTCCGCCAGCCGCGCCTGACTGATGAGATCGCTGCCATACTTGGCGATAATCGGCCGCAACCGGCCCGTGTCTGCATCCAGCTCGAAGATAGTCAGGCGCCGCACCTCGAGGGTGCCCTGCACCACCGTGGCGATGTCGGGCAAGGTTTGGCTCAGTTCGAGCGACCGGTTGATCGCCAATCCGATCTCGCGCAGCATGGACAATTGGTCCACCTGCCGGGACAATTCCTGATTGCGCCGGTGTAACGATTTGTAGTCGCCGCCGAGCCGCGCTTTGCCTGCTCGCACCATGAGGCCGTCGCTTCCTTTCCGATCTGGTTTCGCGGGCATCATACCACCCGCCCTTCCGGCGAGAAAACTGGGGACGCTACCCATATTTCTGCCCTTGACGTGGTTTTTCTTTGGCCGGACGGGGGATTTGGGGCGCAGGACGCGGGCGAGTTGTACTTCGGTGGACGCGATGAAACAGGCCAGCCTCAGTGCAACAGCACCTGCACATCCTCCCTGCGTTCCGGGGGGGTAACCTCGAGGGATTCGAGTGCGCCGTCACGGTAGACACCACGCACGACGGTCTGCCCGGGCGCGTGCAGCTTGAATTCCACGTCCCACGCCGGGGGCCACGCGGGAAACAGCAGGATGGTGTCGCCGCCGGTCTGCATGAGCATGGTCTGCAACGCCATGACCAGGTTGCCGCCGTGGTCCTGGTCGGGTATCCAGTCGAAGTTCGGCCCCCAGAAAGCGGGGAACCGGCTGCCCTCGTGCTTCAAACGCGAGCGCTCGGTCAGCATGCCGGCGGCGGTATCGGTGAGGCCGAGGATGGCCGCCTGGGTTTCATCCTGACGCCAGCCCGTATTGCCCTTCACCCGGCGCTGCTTGAAGGTCCGCCGCGCGAGCTCGAGGTCTTCCCTGCCGACGCCGAACAGCCGATAGGGAAAACCGGCCGGTGAAGGCACGGTAGGGGCGTGAAGAGCAGGACCATTTTGCAGTTTGAAAAGGAGGTGCGGGCAGACTCCAGCCTGTAATTCTGCATTCGAAATGCATAATTGCAAGCGGCGCCTATTGTCGGCAGCATGTCGCGGAACCGGAGAGGTTCAGGAGAAAGCCGGACACATCGGCCGACGACCGCGTTTGTGACATCGACTGGCTGCCGGGTGTCGCGGTGTCACGCCTCGTCACGAAGTTGCACTTCGTGATGCACCTGTCTTCGAAAGCTTACCCGCCTCCGGCGGACTGTGCTTCGCTCTTCGCTGCGTAAGACGGGCAGCCAAGCTACCAAGGCAGTTGCGTTACACAGTGCAACGGTGTGACAAGGAAATCCTTCGCCGCCCTCGGCGATGGCTTCGTCGGTTTGGAAGATGGCCTGCGGTCATGGAGGATTCTCCTCGCCATGATGACAGGAACGGCACGCACTTCTTTCAGCCATGGCTCGACACAGCCGAGTGGGCTGCTTGCAATGCCCGGTTGGTCGCGTATCACGGCGCGAGCCGCCAGAAGGAAATCCGCTGCGTAACCGGGTTGCCGCCGGGGTAGTGCTCCCCGGTTTCTACGGTCCGCACGCCCAGTGCCTCAATGACACGGGCCTCCTCCAGACACTTGGTAATGGTCTGGCCCCGCGCTTTGGGTTCACCGCACATGTCTGCGAAGCGCTCGTAGGAGCAAGGGAACGCGTCTCCGCCGTGCGTCGCGAATTCCGCACGAACGATTCGCGCCCAGCTCGCCAAGCGGTCGCCGTCGCAATCTACGTGTCCAGGAGGCGCGCCCCGAGCACTCCCGGTACGCGTAAAGTGTGGATCGGGGTCATTGATAGGGATAAACCTTGACTCAAGGTATTCACGCCGGCAACGACAGCATTCCTCCAGCGACTTGAACCCCACACGCTGTATACACGCCATTACCGCCCGCTTGGTCAAACTCTGCAGGCTTTCCTTGCCCCGCAGATACTTCCCATGCGGAAAGTCCGCCACGATGCCCTGCCCGACAAGCTGCTCGATGGCGTGATGATCGTCCGGGTCATTCAGAAGAATCGCCTTTATGGGCAGGCCGAGAACTGCGTGGGCCGCTGCCCGGTGGTTCCCGTCGACAATGAACAACCGCTCGTCGAAGATTTCCGGCACCGCAACCACCACAATGTATTCCAATGATGTGTGGGCACGAAGTGCCTCCTCCTTCTCCCTATATTTTGACGAGTCAAAATCCACCCGGTCCGTCATCATGAACCGCTCATAATCCTGCGTGCTGTCTTTGCCCATGACACATTCCCTCCACTTGCTACGTCATTTGCAGACCATGCCGTCCATTCTCTCGCTTACCCATGCCAACTCGCCACAGAATGCTGCGCAATATAAGAACAACATGGCGAAGCGGAAATATAAGAAATCCTGCGGTGCTGCTCATATTTCAATCTCCCTCCCGCGTTTTTCTTTGGCCGGCCGGGGGATTTGGGGCGCAGGACGCGGGCGAGTTGTACTTCGGTGGACGCGATGAAACAGGCCAGCCTCAGTGCAACAGCACCTGCACATCCTCCCTGCGTTCCGGGGGGGTAACCTCGAGGGATTCGAGTGCGCCGTCACGGTAGACACCACGCACGACGGTCTGCCCGGGCGCGTGCAGCTTGAATTCCACGTCCCACGCCGGGGGCCACGCGGGAAACAGCAGGATGGTGTCGCCGCCGGTCTGCATGAGCATGGTCTGCAACGCCATGACCAGGTTGCCGCCGTGGTCCTGGTCGGGTATCCAGTCGAAGTTCGGCCCCCAGAAAGCGGGGAACCGGCTGCCCTCGTGCTTCAAACGCGAGCGCTCGGTCAGCATGCCGGCGGCGGTATCGGTGAGACCCAGGATGGCCGCCTGGGTTTCATCCTGACGCCAGCCCGTATGGCCCTTCACCCGGCGCTGCTTGAAGGTCCGCCGCGCGAGCTCGAGGTCTTCCCGGCTGACACCGAACAAACGGTAAGGGAAAATGGCATAGAGCTCGGGGTTCTCCGAATTGGTGGGCTTCGGCGGCAGTTCCTCTGCGGGCGCAAGGACGGTCTCACCATCTCGCGTCTCCTTCGGGAGCGGCGGCAGGGCGGCGCGCCATTGGGTGTACCGTTTGCGCGCTTCCTCGTCCACGAGGTGGGCCGGCAGCGCGATGAGGCCGTCGAGCACGCGCATGAGCCCGGCGATGGGCGGCGCGGGGTTTGTGGCGTCCCACCACGTCTCGAGCGCCTGCGAGGGGGTTATGCGCAGGGCGCCATCGTCATTGCGTGGGTAATGCTCGAAATAGAAGGTCACGAAGGCGTCTACCAGTGGCAGCCCCTGTTCGAGGAAGTAGGCATCGTCACCGGTGTAACGGTGGTGTTCGAGCAGGAGCATCGCCAACTCGAGCATGCCGTCGTAGTGGTACCGAATGTAGCGGTTCTCCGTGACGCCTTTGGCGAGTTCCGGCGTGCGGTCCCACCCGTAGTTGTCTACGGTGTAGGCGCCCCAGAAGTACATGGTCTCCGGGAAGAAGGCGCCCGGGTGGTCGAAGTAGATTTCTGTGCGCGCCCGCGCGAAGGGCAGGGCGTCCTTGTACATGTTAAATAGTGGCCGCATCATGGCGTGGTCGCCCGAAGCGAGCATGGGCCAGTAGACCAGGCGCGTGTTCTGGAACCAGTACGGGCCGCCCCAGCGGCGGTAGTCGGCATCGACCGGTTTACCGTCGACCACCGCGTCCACGGTGAAGAGCGACCCGTTGAATTTGATGGGAAATGCGCCACGCCCGGCACACGCGGACATGTAGCGTTGGAGGGCATAGCCTCGCCCCACGGAGTCCGGCGCGTCGCCGCCGAGGCGTATGTGGCTTCGATCCCAGAATGCGCGCCACCACGCGGTGTGGGCTTCGCGGCGCCCCGCGTAGCCGGCCGTGTCCGTTTCTGCCAGGGCTTCAATCTGTCGGCGCCAGGTGGCTGCGGTTCCCGTTTGGGCGGTGTGCGCATATACCGCCATGTCATGCGCCTTCGCCGGCGCCGCAGTCAGGGTCGTGTCATCCAGGCGCGTGAGCCCCGGCCCGCGTACCAGCGCGCCAAAGGTCCGGTGCAGCAGGGGATCGTTGCCCTGGGAAAGCCACGCGCCCACCTCCTGCTTCCGCATGACGAGGTCGTAGATCGACCGCTCATTCCGGTGGTACCAGAGGACGCCGCTGGCCCCGTCTTTCACGAAGGTGTCGGCTTCGACCACGATAGGCGCGGGCGAACTCACGAGACCGTAGGCGCTGTGGCGTTCTTCGTCGCGCAGCTCACGCGGTTCGGTGCGCCACGACTCAACCGCGACCCGCATCTCGACAGGGGCGTTGCTTTCTGCGTGCAACCGCACGGCCGGGTAGTTCGCGTCTACCCACACCTCCACCGTGAGCCGGGCGTCGGCCGGTCCAGCGGCAATGCGCACCCTGCCTTCCTTGGTAACGAGTACCTGCTGGAAATTGGCTTCCGTCATAAACGGGTTCGGGGTGAAAGACACGCGTACCCGTCCGAGCTTGAGCAGCCGCGCATTCTCACTCCAGGCATCGGTCTTCGAGATATAGAAGAGCAGGTCGCCGCCTTCTTCCACCCATAGGTTGAGGCCGATGTCCCCATTGCCCAGGGGCATCGAACCCTCGGGCCCCGCACTGGGCGAGTCCCAAAGAACATCCGGCGGGTATTCTCCCCGCGCGGCGAAGCACGAAAGCACCAAGGTGATGAAGACAGCGAAGCGCATGGCAAAACCCTCCATTCGGCAGTGCGGTCATGGTAAGACTACGGCGCCTCAGCGTCAATTCCCTCTTGGTGTCCTGCGGTCTAACGTGGGCTGCGCCCACAACCCAAGGATCGAATGGCGTGTTCCCCGGTTGTTGGTTCGGGGGTTCGGGGCGGCTTGGGATTAGGGGCTTGGGCGTGTTTCCGGAGCGCCGTTGGCCCTAAGAAACAGCCGTGCTAAAGCTTACACAAGGTGCCCGAATAAC
>CAZMVU010000053.1:0-24700 GCA_964569295.1 uncultured Nitrospirales bacterium | reverse complement strand
AGGGCAGATTGGCGAAACACGTGCGCTCCCTTGCGCCATACGGCTAAAGAATTACAAATTTCGCAATTGGCTCGCGTATTTTGTGCGTTGCAAAATGTGCTGTGGGCAGGTAGGCTACCGGCAGCAAACAAAGTCGATTCGGAACCCGGGCGTATGATGAGGCAGGAACAGCGCGAACCGTCGAGGCGTGGCGGCGGCGCTGGCGCGGAGATCCTGGTGCGATGAAGCGCGATCTCGATACCATGGCGAATGAGCAGTACGACCTCGTGGTCATCGGCGGCGGCATTAGTGGGGCGTGTATCGTGCGCGACGCCGCCCTGCGCGGTCTGCGCGTGGCGCTTGTCGAGAAGAACGACTTCGCCAGCGCCACGTCCTCCGCCTCGTCGAAGCTGATCCACGGGGGCTTGCGCTACCTCGTAAACCTCGAGATTGGGTTGGTGCGCGAGTCGCTGCGCGAGCGGCGCATCTGGTCGAACATCGCGCCGCACATGGTGGATCCGCTCACCTTTCTTCTCCCGAGCCGGCAGCGCAAGGCTTTCCGCAACCGCCTCAAGATGTCGCTGGGCCTCACCGCCTACGACTGGCTGGGCTACGACCGCAACCGCCTCGATGACCCGGCGAAATCGCTGCCGGGCCACAAGCACCTGAGCCGGGAGGAGGTGCTCGCGATCGAGCCGGAGCTGGCCGCCATGGACCTCACGGGGGCCATGGCCTACTACGACTATCAGATGTTTTCACCCGAGCGCCTCGCCCTGGCGTGCATCCGCGACGCCGTCGCCCATGGGGCGCAGGCCGCGAACTATTGCGAAGTGATCGGTTTTTTGCGGGAAAACGGGCGCGTGGCCGGCGTACAGGTGCGCGACCGCTTCCGTCCGGGCAACACCTGTAATCTGCGCAGCGCGGTCACCGTGAACGCCACGGGGCCCTGGGCCGACATGATCATGCACATGCTCACCGGCGGCAACGGCGGCGCCCAGCAACTTATCCGCTCGAAGGGCATCCACCTGATCACCCGTCCCCTCACGCGGCAAAACGCCGTGGCCGTGCCGATGGAAACCGGCCACTTCTTTATCCTGCCCTGGCGCGGGCACTCGCTTATCGGCACGACGGACACCGTATACCGCGGCGCACCGGACAAATTTCACGTCACCGAAAAGGACATCTCGGATTTTCTCGATGTGGTCAACATGGGCCTGCCCGGCGCAAATCTCCGGCGCGAGGATGTGCTGCACTTCTATGGCGGCCTGCGCCCGCTCGTCGACCCGAGCACCGCCGCTTTGAACGAAGAAGTGGCCAACGGCGGCGACAGCCCCGGTTCGTACGACAAAAGCCGCGCGTCGGAGGTTTTTGATCACGAGGAGCGCGATGGCATCGCCGGTGTAATTTCGGCCATGGGCGGTAAGTGGACCACCTCGCGCAGCCTGGCCGAGCAGATTGTGGACCAGACCTGCGCGAAGCTCGGCCGCGATCCCGCGCCGGGCATTACGCACGACACCCCGGTGTGGGGCGGCGACATGAGCTCGTATGACCAGTTCCTCGAAGATGCGCGCGCCCGCTACGTGAACTGGCCGCCCGATATCATCGAGAACCTGGTGCGCAACTTCGGCTCGAAGATGGATGAGGTCATCGCGCTGGTCCAGGCGGATTCGGCCCTGGGCGAACGCCTTACGCCCGAGGGACCGGATATTGCCGCGGCGGTCCTGTACGCGGTGCGCGAAGAGATGGCCCACACGGTCGAGGATGTCCTCTTTCGCCGCACCGGCATGGGCACCCTGGGCAATCCGGGGGCGGCGGTGTTCGATAAGGTGAGCGCCCTCATGGCGGAGGAACTCGGCTGGTCCAAGCCGAAACGGACCGCAATGATCGAGGTGGCCGCCGCCAATTACACCCCCCGCTCACGCACGCGCGCCATCGTCAACCCCCACTCGATGGGCGACCGCACCGGCATCAACTGGCCAGGTATCGAGACCAAGCTGCGCGCGGTTCTGGGCCATGTGGACACGGTGTTCACCGACGGCCCCATGGCGGCCAAGCTCCTCACCCGCGAAGCGCTCAAAGACGGCGTGGATCAGGTGATCGCCGTGGGAGGGGACGGCACGGTGAACGAGGTGGTCAATGGCTTTTTCGAGCGCGGAAAACCGGTCAACCCCGACGCCGTGATCGCGGTGCTCGCCAGTGGTACGGGCGGTGACTTCCGCCGCAGCTTCCGCATTCCCGAGAGCATCGACGATCAAATCAGCCGGCTGGCCCACTCGACTATCCGCACGATTGACTTGGGCAAGCTCACCTACTTCGACGATTCGTCGGGCGAGGAGGCCGTGCGCTACTTCGACAATATCGCCAGCTTCGGTCTCAGCGGCCTGACCGACCGCATGGTCAATGATCTTAAGTTCGGCAAGCGCTTCGGCGGCAAGATTGCTTTTCAATGGGGCATGTTCAAGGCCCTCGCCGCCTACCAGCTCCCGGAAGTGCGCATTCGTGTGGACGACGTGTACGACATGGTGCTCAATGTCACCACCGCGGCCGTGTGCAACGGCAAATTCTTTGGCGGCGGCATGAAGATAGCGCCCGAGGCCGAGCCCGATGACGGCCTGTTCGATGTGGTCATCGTGCGCGATGTGCGGGCCATCGAACTGTTGCGCAAGTCCCGCACCATCTACAAAGGCGACCACCTCCAGTTCGACAAGGTGGTCACTTTGCGCGGGCGCCGGGTCACTGCCGAACCGGTGGACGGGCGCCGGCCGGTCCTGCTCGACGTCGACGGCGAAGCGCCCGGCCGCCTGCCCGCCACTTTCGAGATTATGCCGCGTGCCCTCAACCTGCGCTACTGAACCCCCGGCCCGCAAGCGGTCCCGCCGCCGGTAGCGGTTCAGCCCCAAACAACTGCGCCCCTGCTCACAATGCCTGTTGCTCGAACGCGGGGTAGTTGGTCTCGTAGATTTTCTCGAGCACCCCGGGGGGCAGGGCGAGGCCGTTGAGCTTGCCCATCGGGTTCTCATGGCGATCGTAGGCATATTCACACCCGTCGGCGGCCATCCAGAAATAGTAGGTTTCCTTCTCGAGCATTTCCCGGCCCGCCCGCAACACCGAGGCTATCCAATCGGGCGTCTTCTCCTCATTGCCCGTGACGACCATGTCGGTGCCCCACAGAATGCGATCCTGATACTCGAGGAAGGTGTCGCGGAACATGGTGACATTGGCACTCACGACCTCGAGCCCATGCACGAGAATACTGCGCGTGCCCCAGCTACAGTCCGTGTACAGACCCGGATACCGGTCCACAAGGGCCCAGAAAGCCTGCCACTGCGCGCCGCCGGGCCGGTAGAACGTAACGCCGAAATGCGGCACGATGATCTTGATGTTCGGGTACATCGCGAGTACATGCGCAAACTCTTCGGCGTAGGCGGGCCGGCTGAAGTTCACATGCCAGCAAATGGGAAAACCTTCGCGCTCGCACCATTCATACACCGGCAGCATTTCTTCCGTATCAAGCGGGCGGTCATAGAAATTGCCGTGCCCGGAGTAGAGCTTGAGCCCATGGGCCCCAGCCGCTTTGTATTCTTCGAGCAGTTCGACCTTGTTCGCGGCGCTCGGGTGAAACGTGGCGTAGGGGATGATCTTGTCCGGGTATTCACGGGCCACGCGCAGTACTTCGCGGCTGTTCCATTCATTGCCCTCCGTAGCCACGCCTTTCGAACCGAGCAGGGTATAGCGCGAACTCGCCACGAACAAAGTCTTCGCGATACCCAGATCCTCCGCGGCGGGAAAGTAGTTGTCCAAGTGCTTGGCCATATACAGGTGATCGTGCGCATTGATGACGGCATACTCCCCGAGGCCAGCATCGGGAACAGGATCGAGCATCTCTTCGAGCGCCGCGACATCTGCCGGCGCAAGGTCGCCGCTGGCCGCGTCCCCCGCAGTCGTCCCGCCCGGTTCAGCCGCTGTGCGCGATGCGGCGTCGTCCGCCTGGGCCAGGTATTGCTGGGCGGTTTGCCTGGTTTCGGCGAGGCGCTGGTTCATGAGGATGAATGTGCCCACGTTGGCCACGAGCAACATGATGCACACGCCCACCAGAAAAGCTATCAGCGGCTTCGCGGACGGCGCGGCGCCGGCGGGTTTCAGTTTGCCTGACATGACGGGGGAAAACTCCTTTTTCGGTCTACGCCAAGATCTGTCTCCTGCACCAAGCGCGACTATAACGGAACGGTCGGGGCCGGGCCAATTCAGCGGGGCGCGCCGGTTTCGCTCGAACCATCATACACGACGGAAACCAGCGCAAGGCCATGGGCCGGGGCGCAATGTCCCCGGAACGGCCCCGGCGAAGCGAGGCACGCATCGAGAAAGGTGGCCGGAAAACGCCCGCGCGCAATCTCGATGAGGGTACCGGTGAGGTTTCGCACCATGCGGTAGAGGAAACCGTCCCCGCAGAACTCAATCCGCCACAAATGCTCCGCATCGGCGGGCGTGATCAACGCCCCTTGGTGCAGTGAGGCCCCGTAAAGCGTGCGCACGGTATGCGCGCGCACATTCCCCGTGCTCTGAAACCCGGCAAAGTCGTGTGTGCCGGTGAGCTTGCCCAGCAGCGCCTCGAGGTGCGGGATATCCACCGCATAGGGCACATGCCAGGCATAGGGCGCGGCGAAGGGATCGGGCTCACGGCCGAGATCGAGGCTGTAGGCGTAGGTCTTGCGCCGTGCGCCGAACCGCGCGTTGAAGGCATCCGGCGCTTGCTCGAGGGCCGTCACCTGGATCGACGGGCGCAACATGCGGCTGAGGGCATGGCGCAGCCGGTCCGGGAATTCGCCGGGCCACCGGCACGAGAAGACCTGGGCGAGCGCATGCACCCCGGCATCTGTACGGCCCGCCCCTTGCACACGCACCGGTTCCCCCGCGATCTGCGCCATGGCCGCTTCGAGAGCGCCCTGCACCGTACGGGCATGGGGTTGCACCTGCCAGCCGGAAAACGCCGCGCCGTCGTAGCGAACGACCCCTTTGAGTGTGCAGGCCATGATTCGAGCGCCCCTTCTTTCCAGCCGCGGTTTGCAGGGTAGTTGGCGCCTACGATACCCCGCCGCTCACCACATTGCCAAGACCGCACGCCGTCCTTCTACTTACCCAAACGCTGAAAGCGCGTACTATGAAGACGTGACGTATAGCCCGGGCTTTCCGCCCTATTGCGTGCGGCATGCTGGGCGACCTGGGCCTGCAGCCCAGACTGGTATGGTACGGGCCGTTGCCCCGCACGAAAGGGCGGGTTCTGGCCTACAGCGAGGGCGTGCGTACCCAGGGAGGGCGCGCGTACCCAGGGAGGGCGCGCGTCCCCAGGGAGGGCGAGCGTCCCCAGGGAGGGCGAGCGTCCCCGCGAGCCGGGAACAGGTGATCCCAGGGAGGGCGCGCGTACCCGCGAGCCGAAACGCGACGTAAGCTTGTCTCGCCAATCTTTTCTGTGATAGCGAATACCAGCGTGCGGCCGCGATAACCATGCCGTTGGCGCAACTTTGGAGTGCGGTGGCTTGCCACCGCTTTTGCGCACGTGGGCTGAAGTGCGTGTCATCGTCCAAGGCGGGCGAGATACCGCACGCAGTCGCCAGCGGTGTCCTTGAATCCTTTTCGGGCTCGTGAGCAGGACACCCTATGAAATATGGGAAACGGCCCAAGGCAAACGGCCAAAGAATGTTGTCGTTTGTTATTGCCCATTACGATCTTGAAGGCACCACAACATGAATAACGTGGGCGGCCGCCAGCCGGGCCGGCCGCCCACCAATGCCTGCGCGCGCAAGCTAGTTGTGATCGTGATCGTGGTCGTGATGGTGATCGTGGGCATGGGACATCTCGTGGACTATCATGCCGGCCCCGTTCACCGGGAAGTCGTTGCCCCGGTTCAGCAGGCCGTTGCCGTCGGGGATATAGCGCAGGAAGTCCACGTGGCCATCGAGGTACAACACGTTGCAACCGCCCGGTACATGGTTGAAATGGGAGGCGTGGCCCCCGGAAATCTCGTCCCACATGACGGGCAAGGTCGACTGGGCCGCAGCGCCCGTGGCCGCATGGTTGATGTCGGTAACCAGGAATCGCTCGATACCCTCACGCAACCGCCAGGCCGTTTTTGCCGCATGCACGTGTTGCTTGCCATGATCGTGCTCTCCGGCGAGGTCAAGGTTTTCCTCGACGGCCTCCGTCGCCGCTTGGGTGGTAACGGCCGTCATGATTTCCTCGCGCTTGGCTTCGAGCGCGTGCTCGAAATCATGGAAGTCCTCATCGGTGACGAACCATGAAGGCGCCACGGCCCAGCCAATGTACGCATACGGATGTTCGAACACTTCGCACGGCTCGACAACGCCGTTGCCGGCCGATGGCATGTGCCCAGCGAGCAACGCCTCTTCCCACGCCGTCGAAGGATTCTCGCCCGCATCCCACAGGTCCAGGGCCGTGCCGTTAAACGGGGAACTGGGACAGACGAGCACGTCGAAATCGTTCAGATACTCCGGGTACATGGTCTCCATGTCGGCGATGGTCGCCATGCCGCTGGTGGGGGAACCGTCGCAATTGACCGCTTTCATCGGCGGGAAACGCTCGCCGGGATCCTCGTTCGCGTACATCTTGTAGGCGAGGCCCATTTGCCGCAGGTTGTTTTGACAACTCGCGCGCCGCGCCGCTTCACGCGCCCGCGCCAGGGCCGGCAGCAGAATGGCCGCCAGTATGCCGATGATCGCAATGACCACCAGCAGTTCGATCAGGGTAAAGCCATTGTGGTTCTTCATGCGTGCCTCCGTAGATTCGCTGGCTTCGCCGCACAGGCCCCCCCGTATGCGCCCGGAACGGACACATAACGGCACAGCACGGCCGTGAAAAATGTGATTGACCGGGAATCTAGCAGGCGGCAGGCGGACCGCGCGTGGGCGCGTAGTAGAAATGGTTTTCGGCGGGCGGCGCCGGTTCCGCCGGAACAGCCTCGGGCAACGTGGGCGCCGGCAAGGGCGGCGCCACGCGCACCGGCGGCGCGTCCACGTTCGTCAGTGCTGTGCTCACCGTGAGACAAAGGAAACACGAATGATCACACCCGTGCGACAGCGTGTGCGCGAACCCCAGCAGGCCCATGCCAACCCAAAGAGCCAGCATGACAAAAAGCCCGGCTGCCAAACACCGCAACGCCCAGGGCTTGTTTGGTATGTGCCGCGCCTTCCACATGGTAATACATTATATTACAGGCGCCGCCAGAATGCAAGGCCCCTTAGCCGGATTCCATGTCCCCGCGCCATTGCCAGTAGGAGGCTGCGGCGCTGGCCGTGATAATGCACAGAAAGACGAAGAAGACCGCGGGCAAAGCGGCTTCGGGCGCAAAGTGCTCCTGAGCAAGTACGACCCCGAGGCCGGCGTTCTGCATACCGATTTCGATGGCGAGGGTACGGCGGCGCTTGCGGCGCATGCGCGCCAGGAGGCCGACGCCATAGCCGCCGGCCATGCCGTACAGGTTAAGCGTGATCACAGCGAGCAACAGGATGCCGGTCATGGCGGGAATGACGCCGGTATTCTTACCAATGACCACGGCGCAGATGAAGATGATGAACGTGGCGGAGATGGCGGGGAACAGCTCGATAATCCGTTCGATGGCCTGATTGAACAGGTTGCGCACGCCGAACCCGGCCATCAGCGGGAGCACCACGATAAGCACCAGATCGCGGAACATCCCCCAGAACGGCACATCCATCTGTGCGCCGGCAAGCCCCCAAGTGAGCAGCGGCGTGAGCACGGGACACAGCAGCGTGGCCACAGCCGTCAAGGAAACCGAGTAGGCGGCGTCGGCCTTCGCGACATAGCTCATTACATTGCTGGTCATGGCGCCCGGCGCCGAGCCCGTAAGCACGAGACCAACGGCGTAGATGGGGTCGAGACCGAAAATGCGGCTCACCGCCCAGGCGCCCAGCGGCATGATCGTGAATTGCGCGGCCACGCCCACCAGCACGACCCACGGCTGTTGCACCACACGCTTGAAGTCGACAGGCTGCAACACCACGCCGATGCCGAACATGGTGAGCGCAAAAAACCACTTCATGTGGACGCCCAGTGCCACGAAGGGGCCGGGATGCCAATAGGCGAGCACACCGAACAACAACACCCACACGGTCAATGTGCGGGTGTAGACGCGCAGAATGGTGTTGAGCTTTTTCATGCGGTTCCGTCGTGTGCGCGTGTATCCGTTTGCGGCAGCGCGGCGATTCTACCAGCCTGGGGAACCGCGGGCCAAACGTCAGGCGTGGAAAGCGTGGTCAAAGTCTTTCCAGACCGGGGCGTAACCGGCGCGGCGGATAGCCTCGACCACTTCCGCGGGCGGCCGGTGGTCTTCCAGTTCAAACTGCGCAAGCACTTCCGCGCCGCGGGTGCCGTAACCACCGGGGCGGGTCGAGGAGCCGGCGCTCATGTGTGTGATACCCAGCGGGATAAGCCGGTCGCGCAAGCGCGGCGGCTCGCGGGTGGACAGGTTGAAGCCGGCCTCGGGAAGCAGCAGGCGCATGGCGAGCATGAGTTGCACGAGGTCCACGTCGGACACGGCCTTGGCCACTTGGAACCGCTCGGGCGTGTGCAGCAGCCGCGGGAAGGACATGCCCAATGCGCTCTGCCAGCAGGTTTTCTGCACGTGTTTCCCGTGCAGCGCCATCCAGAATGCGTCGACCCGCCAATCGGTGAGCCCGAGCAACACGCCGATGTTCAATTTGCGCACGCCCGCGTGGCCCGCCCGCTCGATGGCGTCGAGCCGGTAGGCGTAGTCCGCTTTCTGACCGGCGAGATGCACCTGCGCGTAGGTGGGGCGATCATAGGTTTCCATATAGAGGGTCACGCCCTCGAGCCCGCGGTCGACCAGCCGCGCGTAATCCGCCGCGTCGAGGCTGTACACCTCGACACTGACGCCGTGGAAGTATTCGCGGGCAATGGCCACGGCCTCGGCAAGATCGCCCGGGGTTACTTTCTTCGGCGCTTCGCCGGTGAGCAGCAGTATGTTTTGAAATCCGTGGGCGGCGAGGTGTTCGCATTCGCGGTGAATTTCATCCGCCGTGAGGGTAACGCGCTTTTCGCGAATGCCCGAGCGAAACGAAAACCCGCAGTAGATGCAGTCGGCGGCGCACAGGTTCGAGATATACAGCGGTGCGTAGAGGCTGATGGTGCGCCCGAAGTACCAGCGGGTGAGCCGTTGCGCTTCGCGGGCCATCGCCTCGAGATGGGGCCGCGCATGGGGTGAAGTGAGCGCCGCGAAATCGGCGAGGGTGCGGTCGTGCGCCTCTTTGGCGAGTGCCGCCTCGACATGCGCCGGCCCGCATCCGGCCAGCAATGCCTCTACCCGCGCGCGCGGCCATGCTTCTATGATCGGTTGGAAACTCATCGCTATGGGTCCAAAGCTTTCTGCAGGAAACCGCCGGATAGTGCGTTCCGGGCGAAGGCTCGCTTCGCACACCCTGCAAAAACCTGCCAATTTCTGAACGGGTTACGATTCCAGAAAACCTGTCAGGGGGGAGGAGGCCTCCGCTTCGTAGCGTTCCGGGCCGAGACCCGCGTGATAGGCCATGCGCCCGGCCTGGGTGGCCATGGCAAAGGCGCGCGCCATGGCGCCGTGATCCCTGGCGTCGGACAGCGCGGTGTTCACGAGGACAGCGTCCGCCCCCATCTCCATACACTCCGCCGCGTGGGACGGGGCGCCCAGCCCGGCATCCACCACCACGGGCACATTCGATTGCTCGATGATGATGCGCACCATGTCGCGCGTTTGCACGCCGCGGTTGCTGCCGATCGGCGCGCCCAGCGGCATGACCGTCGCTGTGCCGATTTCCTCCAAACGCTTGGCGAGAACCGGATCCGCCTGGATATACGGCAGCACGACAAACCCCTCTGCAACCAGCATCTCGGCCGCCTTCAGCGTTTCGATGGGATCGGGCAGCAGATAGCGCGGTTCGGGCGTGAGCTCGAGTTTCACCCACGGCTCGAGCCCCGTGGCGTGGGCGAGCTTCGCCAGACGCAGGGCCTCTTGTGCGGTGCGTGCGCCGCTTGTGTTCGGCAGAATGAGGTGCTTTGCCGGGTCGAGGGCCGACATAATACCCTCGTCGCCGGGTTTGGTAAGATCGACACGCCGCAGCGCCACCGTGACGATTTCCGAGCCGGAGGCTTCCATGGTCGTGCGTAGCGCGTCAGCGGACGGAAACTTACCCGTGCCGATGAACAGGCGCGACTGAAACGCACGCCCGGCGATGATCAAAGGGTCATGCATGATTGTTCGGGTACTCCATCAGATTGCGCAGTTGCCTCGCAGGCGCATGATCCGGCAGGCGGCTGGGGCATGCAGCTTTTATTGATTCTACCAAATATAGGAACGGACATGCAGACCGGGTGCATTCCCGTGCAGGGCCGCGGGTGCGCCGCGTTGACTCGCGGCGGCCCGCCGCCTACGATCAGAAGCTCAGGAGGGCCTATGCGCTGGATACTCTCGATCTCGTTGCTTGCCACATGTGCCGCTGTGCGCGCGCAAGACGCACCCGACGCACCAATCCCGGAGCACGAGGACCCGATCATGCTCGATGCGGCCCGGTGTGTGGCGATCGCGCTGGCGCACAATCCGCAGTTGGCATCAGCCACGGAAGACGTGGCGGCCGCCAAGGCGCGGGTCGGCGAGGCGCGGGGCGCGCGCTTGCCCCAGGTCCAGGTGGACAGCACATACACGTACATCGACGGGTTCCCGATCGATCTCTACTCCGGGGGTGCGTTCAGCTTTTTGACAGGTTCGATCACGGCGAACAAGTGGCAGGTGATGTCCGGCGTACAGCTCGAGCAAGTGTTATTTGCCGGCGGACGCTTGCAGGCGGCACAGAAGGCAAGCGCGTTTCTCGCCGCATCGCAGCACTGGCAGCGGCGGGCCATTCGCGACGAGGTCGAGTTCGCGGCGAAGCAGGGCTTCTACAACCTGTTGCTCGCGCAGCGTTTGCACGAGGTGGCGGACGCGCGCGTGGCCGCGTTCGAACGGCATTTGCGCGACAGCCGCGAGGCCCTCGAGGTCGGGCTCGTGAGCCGGTTTCAGGTGTTGCGCGCGGAGACCGAGTTGGGCGCGCGCATTTCCGAACAGACGGCCGCGGCATCGCAGACGCGGCTCGCCCAGGTGAACCTGCTGCGCACGCTGGGCCAACCGCAGCACACACCCGTCGCTGTGGCGGGGGATCTCGCGGGCAATGCCCCGGGCGCAGACTTGCAAGGGCTTATCGACAAGGCCCTCGATAACCGCGCCGAACTCCACGCCATCGAGGCGGGCATCGCCGCGGCGGAGCAGCGTGTGCGCGAGGCCAAAGGCGCCCATCTACCCCGTGCCGGCGCGCACGTGCGCTACGACGATCTCGATGGCGGCACGCAGGTCATGCCCGATGGATGGAGCGTGAGCGTCGGGGTCGAGTGGGAGCTGTTCGCGGGCGGCAGCCGGCGCGCTTCGCTGGCGGAAGCAAAGGCCCGCGTGCGCAGTCTCGGGCACCAGCGCGCCGAACTCCGGCAACTGGTCGAACTCGATGTGCGAAGCGCGTGGCTCGCCATCGAGGAAGCGGACGCGCGCATTCTTGCGGAGGAGAAGACCCGGGCACTTGCGGAAGAAGGCCTGCGCATGGCCGAGTTGCGCTACCAGGAGGGCGTCGGCACGCAGGCGGAAGTCATCGATGCGGAAACCGCGCTGAGTGCCGCGCGCACGCAACTCGCCGAAGCACGCCACGCCCACGCCGTCGCCTGCGCCGCCCTTGAACAGGCTATCGGGCATACGTGGGCGCCGGAAACCCCGGGCTTGTAGCGCGTTTTTGCCCGCGCAATCGCGTGCCATGCTATCGCGTCTTACCGCTTAGAATGCGGCCAAAGTTACCAGTCTCGCGGCGTACGGCACACCCGTTACCGCCCGCGGCGATTCCCCCGCTATGCAGCCGGGCCGCCGCCAAGCCGGCATGCGGGCGTCACGGCGTGCCCAGGTGCTGCTCGAGGAAGGGCAGGGTCTTGCGGTTGCTCCACTGGTGTTCGCCGGAGAAGAAGTCGCTTTCAAGGTTGTCGCGCGCATCCAGCACCGTGTAGGTTTCGGCCAGTTGCGTAAAGGCGCGGCGCGTGGCCTCGATGGGGAAGATGCTGTCTTCATCACCGCTGATGATGAGCAGCGGCCGCGGCGCGATGAGCGCGGCTACATCGCTCATCTCGCCCCATTCCATGATGTGGGGCACGCAGTTGCAGATGCAGTGGTGGATGGCGAAGATCGAGTCGCGGAAGGTGCAGTAATAGCCTGCCACGATGCCCGCGCGCACGCGTTCGTCGATCGCCGTGAGGAACAGCGTGGTGGTGCCACCGCCGGAGAGTCCCGCCGCCCCGATGCGCGTGCCGTCTACCTCGTCGCGGGTCTGTAGGAAATCGATGCAGCGCATCGCGTCCCAACTGCGCAGGCCCACGGGCGTGGCCCCGATCAAAAAGCTGTCCATGGTCACGCGGTTACAGCTATGCGGTTTGTCCGCACGCGTTTCGTTCCAGCCGCGCTGCACCACGGCCAGCGTGATGTAGCCCTGCTCGGCGAAATGCACCGCGTAGTCGAGTTCATGGGAGGCGCCTTTCTCCTTCTGCGCGTCGGTGCCCTCGCGAATGTACGGCAAGATGCCACTGTGTCCATGAAGACACACGATAGCCGGCGTCTTGCCCTGCACACTCTTGGGCACGAAGTAATACGCCGGCACCCAATAGTGTTCTTCGGACTGGATATATACCTTGCGGCGCGTGAACAGGTCGGTTTCCAGCACTTCCGCGTCGTCCCATTCCACTTGCAGCGGCGTCTTTTCCGGCATATGCCCCAGCAACTCACGCAGCTTGGCATCGAATTCCACGCGCCATGCCGCATGCGCTTGCTGTGTCTCGGCGTTCCAGGGCAGTTGCGGCGTCAAGGCATCGGCCTGCTCGGCAAAGTACACATCCACCTGGCTGTTTCGCACATCGGGCGGATCCTCTTCCGCCAATGCACCGCCGGTTAAAAGCAGACCTGTCATGAGTACGGCGACGGTTCGCATCGTGTTTTTCCCCTTTGTGTCATTGGCGGCCGCAGGTCTGTCAAAGCCCCGCGCGGCCGCTGCTTGGAGTGTTGGCTGGAGCACGCCCACTGACAACAACATATACGGATGAAAGCCTCCAGTACAAGCCGGGGCACGACTTCCCCGCCCATTCGCGGGGGGGGTGGCGCGGTACTACGGGGGCGGTGGCGCGGTACTACGGGGGCGGTGGCGCGGTACAGATTTTGTCGTGGTGTCCAAGACAATCCGGGGGAGCCCTCTTGTGCGGCCTGCGGGAAACCCGGCGCCCGGGTGGCGGGTCAATAGGGCATGACGGCGCGGTATACACCTCTTGTACGTTTTCTCTTCATGGCCTTGGTGTTCCTGTCTGCGGCCATAGCCCATGGGCAAAACCTGCGGCTGAATAGCCCCCCTTCCCCGCCCGATCCGGCGATGGAACACGCGAAGGGCTATGCGGCTTCGCCCTTCGAGGCGCGGCGGCAGGCCTGGCTCGCGCACGAGGCGGGGAACCGTTGCCGCACTATCTACGACGCCACTGCCTGGCTAGCGGCGGACAAGAAGCCACCGGAAGAAGCCTACAAGCGCAGTTACCGCCGCATGGAACTGCGGGAGGACTGCGCTGATTTCCGGCTTCATGGTGTGCTGCGGTTCCTGTACCAGTTCGCCGGCCATGCCAATGTCGTGCCCGGTATGCGCGCCCATGCCCGGGAGACGGTGCTCGATTTCAAGTACTGGCCCGATGAACCCGGCTCCGACTCGATGTGTACCTGGTCGGAGAACCACTACATCCTTTTTGCTTCCGGCGCGTATCTCGCGGGGCAGTTGTACCCCGAGGCCACCTTCACCAACACTGGCGAGACCGGCCGGGAGAAGATGGCGCGGTTTCGTCCGCGGGTCATGAAATGGCTCGAAATGCGCTACAAGACCGGTTTCAGCGAGTGGCTTTCGAACGTGTACTACGACGAGGACATCGCGGCGCTGGTAAACCTTGTCGACTTCAGTGAAGACCAGCAGCTCGCCACGCGCGCGGCCATGGTGCTCGACCTGCTGCTGGCGGACATGGCGTGCAACAGCTTCCGCGGCCTCCTCGCCAGCACCCACGGGCGCACTTACGAGCAGCAAAAGAAGTGGCCGGCGAAGGAATCGACTTCGTCCACGGCGCGTTTGCTCTTCGGCATGGGCCGGGAGGGAGGCGCCATGGGCACGACCCTGCTCGCCCTGAGCACGCGCTATCGCATGCCGCAGGTGCTCTACGAAATCGCGAACGACACCCAGTCCACGGTGCTGAACCGGCAGCGCATGGGCATTCGCATCGAGGAAGCGGCGCGCTGGGGCCTTGCGCCGGATGACTTCGAGGCGGGCATGCACCTGCTGACCCTGGAAGCCTACGCGCACCCACGCACGATTAACCTGTTCGTCGATATGCTGGACGGTTTCGACTGGTGGAACAACGCCTTCTACATGCCTTTCCGCGCGCACCGCTCAGTGCTCCGGAGCGCCCGCGACACCGGCGTGCTGCCGCTCCTGGCGTATGTGTTCATGCGCGATCTCACGCGCAACATGCGCCCGGAGGTCAACAGCTACACCTACCGCACACCGGACTACCAGCTTTCGACCGCCCAGGACTGGCGGCCCGGCTTCGGCGGCGATCAGCAGCATATCTGGCAGGCTACGCTCGGCCCAACGGCCACGTGCTTCACTACCCATCCGGCCCGGCGCTATGGCCAATCGCCGGATTACTGGACCGGCAGCGGCACACTGCCGCGCGCAGCCCAAGTCGAGAATGTGGCGCTTATCCTCTACGACATCGACCCGCGCCCCTATCCCTACGTGACCAATGAGCTCATGTATACCCACGCTTGGCTGCCCGCGGACGGATTCGACGAGATAATCCCCACGGACCACTGGATTTTCGCACGCCAAGGCGATGGCTACCTCGCGCTCTACACGCAGCATCCCTGGCACTGGCAGCGCGACGACACCTTCGCGGAGGATGTGGGCCGGGAAGTTGTCGTGCAGGCAAGACGCAATGTGTGGATTTGCGAGCTGGGCCGGCGCGCGGACGACGGAACCTTTGCCCAGTTCGTGGCCCGCATCGAAGCGGCGCCCGTGAGCAGCGATGGGCGATCGGTGCGGTATGAGTCGCCGTCCCAGGGACTGCTCGAGTTTGGCTGGGAAGGGCCGCTGCTTCAGTGTGGCGAGTCCCTCCAGCTCCACGATTACCCCCGCTACGACAACCCCTATGCCCAGATCGCCTTCCCCGCGCAGCAGGTAGCGTTTGCCCACAATAGTCACTGGCTGCACCTCGATTGGGAAACGGCTGCCCGCAACGCCAGCGCCTGGCTCGAGTAGAGCGAAGAAACCGCGCTGCGATGTGTGAGGCCCTGGAGTGCTACGCATGCTATACTTCCGCCCAAGGTTCTACTTTCGACGCGGGTAGCACGTGTGTACTGGCGGATGCATTGCGCGCGCGGGCCGGCTCACCCCGCCGCACGCGCCCGCCAAAAGACTTCTGCCCAGTCTGGCTTGCGAGGGGAGCAGCCCCGCAGGGTGGAAGGAATGCCATGGCACAGCAAATCCGCTTGGGCGATCAGGCCGCGCGGGAAGGACAAACCGGCGCGCTCCGCAGCACCGCGCGTTCCGCGACGCTCGAGGTGGCGGCCGCGGCCGTTTTGATTGGACTGTGCATTCACCTGGGTGGGCAGGTGCTGCACAACTGGCGTGGCCCGGCGTACACGCTCTCGAATACACTCTATGTGCCCGCGGCCATGTATGCCGCCGGCCACGGTTTCATCAATCCGCCGCTCGAACAAGTGCCGGGCCTGCGGGCATTTCTTTCTTTCGAGGGCGATGCCCGGCATTGGAAGGCCGAGGCGCTTCCGAAGACTTTCTCACAAACGGCGCTCGACACATACCAGACCTATCACCGTTATCTTATCTTTGCCATGGGGCTGGTGTGGCGGGTATTTGGCGTTTCATGGCACAGCGCCAAAATACTCGTCATCGGCGTGTATGCCGCCACTACACTCGCGGCCTATGCCCTTTTCCGCAATGGGATGGGGCGCCTTTTGGCCATGCTCGGCGCCGCCGCATTCGCGGCCTCGCCGCTGGTGTTCGACCTGGTCTACAACGTGCGCGATTTCAGCAAGGCGCCGTTTATTCTCCTGGTGCTGGCACTCCTCCTTTTTCTTGGGAAGCGCTGCCGATCGCGCTGGCTGTGGTTCCTGGCGTGTGCCATTCTCGGCCTCTGCGTGGGCGTCGGGCTCGGTTTCCGCCGCGACCTGCTTATTTGTCCGGTGGCCGTCGTGGCCGTATTGCTCGTGGCGCCCCGCCCGGCATGCGGCGCGATCCGCGATCGTGCCGGGGGCATCGTGTGCTTTCTGCTCGTACTGATCATGGCGGCCGCGCCCATTGTGGCATCGTTTCGCGCGCACGGCTCGCTCGTACACCACGATATGATGATGGGCCTCGCCACGGAGCACGATCACAGTCTTGGCCTGCGCGCGGCGTCTTATGAGAAGCTGCCCATCAAGCACGACCTCTACGTCACGCAAATAAGCGATGCATTCCACATGCGCGCAAACGCGCCGCGGCGCGCTGCGGCACCCCGTACTGACGCCCCGCTCATTTCGGGAAATCCGACGCGCGCGTATTTCTGGGCGCTGGTGCGTATGTTTCCGGCCGATTTCCTCACCCGCAGCTACCAGGCGGTGTTTCGTATCGGCCAGGGGGTGGATGCGGGCGCCTTCACGCCGACCCACGCGGTGCAGTGGCCCAGGCCGGTGATCGACCCGCTCGTGCGTTACTTGGAGCAGTACGGGCCATGGCACCTGTTGGGGGCCTTGCTGCTGCTCGCGGCCTTCCGCCTGCGCACGGCCCTGGTGGTGGCGGGATTGCTTGTGTATTTCGGGGGCCTGACCAGTTTGCAATACGAGGCGCGCCATGCCCTGCACATGTTCGCCGCCGCCTACGGCCTCGCACTCCTGCCGCTGGGCATGCTCACCACCGCACCCTGGCGAGATATCTGCCGGCGCTTGCGGGCGGGCACGTTGCCGGTGCGGCGGGGGCTCGCCCGCTGTAGCATGCGCGTGGCCCTGTTCGCTGCGGTGGCGGCGATTGTTACCGGTGTCCCCCTCGCCGCCGCGCGCGTACTACAGCACAACGCCGTAGCCGCCTACGAAACCCGGATTGAGGCCGCAGCGAAGGAACCCGTGCCTTTTCGGGCAGACCCATTCGACTACGGCCTCCTGTACCGGCCGGCGGCCTCGTTCATGGCACAGCCCGGGCGCACGCTCACCTCGGACTGCCTGCCCGTTTCCGCCTATCTCATGGCGGAGCTCGAGGGATTCGCAGCGCCCATGCCCCTTTGGATCGCCTACGAATCGATGGGCGGCCAGACGGTTTACGACACCATGCTGCGCGCCTGGCCCGTGGCCGGCGCGCCGCCGGCAACCGTGCGCTACTACTTCCCCATCATGAATTTTCAATGCGGCACGGGCTGGACCCGCTTCGCCGGTATTGGTATCGCCGCGCAATACGGCCGCCGGCTGAAAGGCTTGTACCGGGTCGCCGCGCACGATATCCCGCTGCATCTCAACATCACCGTGGCCGATGACGCGCCCACGACACGCGCGCAAGCGCTTTCTTTCGGCATGTGGGAACCCGACTGGGAACGCGCCGTCGCCACACCGGACAACCCGCACAGCCCCCTCCAAAAGGCGCACATGGCGATCGAGCGAGGCGATCTCGAAACCGCGCGCGCCTTGATCGATGCCTTCCCGGCGGCGCACCTCTTTCCCATGGAGGCGCTGCAGGCGGACGCCGACTGGCATGCCGCTGCGGAACATACCACGGAGGCGCTGCGGCTGCTGACCCGGGGCATGCAGCAATGGCCGTTCGATATGAACCTGGCAATGAACGCGGGTCGTAAGATCGCCGATACCGATGCGGATCCCCTGGCTTTCTGGCGCCACGCCCGGGATAGCGCCCCCGATTCCGTGGCGGCCTGCTTCATGCTCGGCCAACTGTACGAAAGGCGCTCGGAATACGCGCGCGCACTTGATGCCTACCAGTGCGCGCAGGAACGGGCAGGCGGCCGCTTCCAATTGAAGCCCCATAGCGCCCGCGCGGCCCGGCTGATGAATGCGGCCGCGGCAGGCAAGAATCGCTAAGGAGCGGGCCCGGCTCTCCGGCAAAGCGGCTTGTCTGGCCGCCCCCTTTCCAACCAAGATAGACACCGGCCGGCCCACGGATGCCAGGCGCCGCGTCATGGCCGGGATAGCCGCCACTGGGTAAATCCGCGGATTTCTTCGCGCCTTCTCACCCCAAAGCACCTCGTAAGTTCACTTAAGTGTACTACTTGTGGGCGTTTGGATTTGCTCTGTCCTGAATCTATACTTCCCGCGAAAATGGCCTGTAATACCATTGGCTGCCGCGGGAGGAAGACCCATGCCGAACCGGTTGATGACCAACAAGGAACTTGCGCTCATCGGGCTGCTGGCCGGGGCGATTTTGCTGGGCGCCCTGACCCTTCTGATTACAAGCCGGGGACAGCAGGCGACGCCTTACCCAGTTGCGGAGACGCCGGACCCCGTGTCAACAGCGCCACAGCCGGACCCCGGCGGAACGGCCGCCGCGGCGGACAACACCGTTGAACCAGATACCATTGTGGTCGAGGTGAAGGGCGCGGTACACGACCCCGGGGTGTACTCGATGACCGCGGACCAGCGGGTGGACGACCTGCTCAAAACCGCCGGCGGCCCCACAGCCGATGCAAACCTGGACAACATCAACCGCGCCGCGCGCCTCGTCGATGCAACATCCCTGGTCGTGCCGGGCAAGGGCGATGCCACCCAAGGCCCAGACGCGATGGGCACTGCGGTACAGGCCGGCATTTCCATGTCCAACCCGGCCGACTACACGGTAGGGGGCGGCACGATGGAAAGCAGCGGCAACGGGCGTGCTGGCGGCGGCCGCGTGAACATCAACACGGCGAATCAGGCCGCACTCGAAACCCTGCCCCGGGTCGGTCCGGTGACCGCAGAAAAGATCATCGATCACCGCCGCAACACCCCTTTTCAATCCGTGGACGATCTCGCGCAGATACATGGCATTGGCGAGAAAACGGTCGAAAACCTGCGGCCCCATGTCGCCGTACGGTGATCTTGGGCTGCGCTTGCGCCATACGGCGAACGTGTTACCCAATCTCCGTAGTGTCCAAGACAATCCTGGGGAATCCTCTTTACGGACAAAGCGCCACCACCGCCTGTTGGTCTCCAATCCCCCGGTGTGGTCTGGAGACGGTTTTCAGGAGTGCGGCCCAAAACCCCGGTTGTAGGTGGGGGCGCCCCGGGAACGGGCAGGCCGCCGCGGTCACTCGCCGGCGCCCGTTTCGGCGTCTTCCAGTTCGACGGGCAGCATAACCTCGTTTCGCCGGAAGGGCGGGAGGGTCCAGGGCGGGTCGTAGCGCGCATAGATGGCCGGCCCCGTTACGGTAATACCGTCCCGTTCGAGCGCGTCGCGCAAGTCCTGCTCTTTCTGCTGCATGGCCTGCGCGTTGCCCGTCCATCCGAAACGGCGCACGGCGAGCGTGCGTGCGGGTATCGCCTCGAGCCGCACGGCATCGTTCAAAGGCTGTGGCAAGTCCTCGAGCGTGTACTCGCTTGGCATGATGAACGACACCACATGCCCCTCCGCACCGGACTCCTGCGTGACGGGGCTGGTCATGGCGATCTTTTCGCCCTGCGGCTGTTCGCTGGTTACGGGTGAGGTCATGGCGATCTTGGTCTCGGCCACATTCTTGCCGAAGATGTAGTTGGCCAGCGGGCCGAAGCCACGGCTCATGGGCTCATCGGTATCTTTTGGCACCGTTACCTGGGCCACCACGCACGCCGGGTACTCGCGGATGGCGTACCCTGTGCTCTTCTCGACAACGCGAAAGTCGGGCTTTTCCACCATAAGCCGGCACGACTGCAGCGCGCCAAGTGACATGAGAATGGCGGCGCACAGCACCACGCCCATAATCTTCAGCACCTTCTTTGCCTTCGGCATGATGTACCTCCCGCGCTGCGGAAAACCGTGGCGCGCCTGTCTGTCAAACTTACATTTGCGGTTTAGGCCATACCTCAAACGCCTGCTCGGCGCTTTGCTTGAATGCAAACGGCCCGGCGCCCGGCGCATCCTCATCGCGCGGTGCACCGAAGTAATCCGTATCCACGCGGATGGGTGAGCCGCCCCGGTTGACATACGGCAGGTCCGGCACTTGCGCCCGGCCGAGCAGTTCGGTCGTGACAAGGGGGCCGTCCGCCTTCTCCGCCCATGCGCCGGTCCGCATGTGCAGGTATACCGCGCCATTCTTCTCCTCGACACGGAGGCCGGGGTCCGCGTCTTCGACGAACCCCTGGTCTTTCTCCTGCCTGGCCGGCCGCGCATCGCCGAGGAACACGTTGCCCGCCAAGTGCATGGGCCGGGCGGTGCGCTTGTAGGGGGCGAGGCCCGTGCCGCCGGCAAAAACGTTGTTGTAGAAGCGGTTGTCGCCGCCCTGGATGCGGCTGAGCCCGGCGACCTCGGTGGTGTGTGCCGGGTGGTAGGGCGTTTCGCGGTTCAGCTCCGGGTGTGGCGCGATACGTCCCGTGAACAGGTTGTGCGCGTAGGCGCCCCCTTGCGACACGTCGAGCAGCGCGCGGGTATTCGAGAGGAACAGGTTGTTGTCCACGAGGAAGGGGCCGTGGTTCACCTCGAGGAATAGATCCAGGTGCGGGTTGTCGTAGAGCAGGTTGCCGGTCACCCGTGAGCCCTGGTTCATCCAGTCGAGCCAGATGCCCTGGAATGCGCGGTAGATGCGGTTATGGCTGACCTCGGTGTCGATGGCGGCGTGCAGCTTGATGCCGGCCATCTCGGCGCCGGTGAACAGTTGCGCCACGTGGATGTCGTGGATCGTATTGCCCGTGATCGTGCTGAAGACCGCGCCCAGGCTGCCCACGAGCCCCGCCTGTTCGCAGTGCGAGATGGTGTTGTTGCGCACGCGGTGGTGGCCGATGTTTTCCTTTGACCAGCCGTTCTCGAGGGCCCGCTCGATGGTCAGCACGTAGCCCTCGGCGGTGTCTTCCGAGGTGTTGTCATATTCATCGCCATACTTGCCGAGTGTGACGCCGGTGCACCGCGAATGGCTGATCACGTTGTCCTCGATGATCCAGCCCTTGCTCCAGTGGGTGCCCAGCAAGCCAATCTGCTCGGCGGTGGGCGGGGCCCACTGGGTGGCCGCGTGGCGCATGGTGAACCCGCGCACGGTGAGGTAGTTCACGCCCGGCTTGTCCGGGTAGAACACGGCGCGGCGCACGTTGATCTCGATCTCATGTTCGTTCGGGTCGGCGTCCGGGAACTGGCCCCAGAGGGTGGTGTTGTCGTCGTCAACTTCTGCGAACCACAGGTCGGTATTCACCGGGTCCTGCGCACGGCCCTTGAACGCCAGGCACACGGTGTGCTCGCCGCTCGTGGGTTCGATGCCGGCCGTGAAGGTCTTCCACGCCTGCCAGCCGCCCGTCTGTGTTATGTCGCAGGCGCCCAGGAGCTTGCCGTCGGGATCGTCGAGCCGAACCTCGATGGTGCCGCCCTTCGTGACCGATGCCGCGCGGATGGCCACCTGCGTGGTTTCCTCGCCGAAGTCCACATTCTCGTAGGTCACCCAGTCGCCATGCTCGATCCAGCCGATGCATTCGCCGCCCTCGTCGCAGGGCGCGGTTTGCGTGCCGTGATTCTGGGCAAAGGCGGCGGCGTCTACCTGATCACCCGCGCCCGGCCGGAACCACGCCACATTGAGCAGGTAGTCCTGCCCCGCCTGGACAAGCCAGCCGGGGATGGTCCCCGCGGGCTGCATGACCTCCTCGCGCTTGGCGGCCTCGGTGAGCTGGCGGCCATCGAGGTAGACGGCGCCAGTGTGGTGCGGGCGGTCTTTCGGGTTGAACCAGTCGCCGGCGATGAGGTCGGCGTAGGGGTTGTAATCGCCGAAGAGGGTATTGGGCACGGTGGCCTTCCACGTGTCGTTCTCCACGTGCTCCCAACCCGTTACCACTTCCGAGCCTTTGATCACCACCTGTTCCCCCGGGGCCGCCTGGTAGACGATACGGTTGTCGTCCGCCGTACCGCCGCGCGGCGGGGTGATGCGCTCGCGGTAGACGCCGGTGTGCACGGTGATCACATCGCCCGGTTGAGCACGCGCCGCCGCCGCAGAAATCGTGCGCAGGGGTTCCGCCGCAGAACCGGGGTTGGTGTCGCCACCCGCCACGGCGACATGATACACCGTACCGCCCTCGGCGGGCGGCGTCTGCGCGCAGGCCGCACCGCACATTCCGGCGGCGCCAAGCGCGAAAATCGAAATGATACACATGGCTTTCATGGATACCCGGTTCCTCTCCAGTTTGCCGGCCCCATCCACAGCGTACTATGTATTCCCCTCCGTTTGGTGCATTCTCACAGCGATCAGGGAATAAGTCAAGACCAGCCGCCGGCCTTCAGTGGATTGTGTCTGCCGCCGATAAGAGGAAACGGAACACGCAAGGAATGCCGCGCACCGGAAAAAACTGCCCCGCGGCGCCATGAAGCACCCGCCGCCATGCACACGCATACCGTGTCGCGGCAGGAACTTAGCGCACCGGCCCATGGCGGGCACGGGCCTTGCATTACCAACTGGTGGGGCGCGCCATATACGCCTGCGCGTTGTCATGGTGCGTATCCGCGAAGGAAGTGGAAGCACTGAACGCGGCTGCGTGCCGCATCGCACAAGGTTGAACGCCGTCATTACAGGGACCGCCGCTTACGGCACAGCAGGAGTTTACCATTGGGCACCCTATTCAGCACGCTGGACATCGGCCGCGCAGGCCTGCACGTAGCGCAAACGCAGCTCGATGTGACCGGGCACAACATCGCCAACGTCAACAAGGAAGGCTTTTCACGCCAGCGCGTCAACCTCACGACCCAATCGCCGATCATCCGCCCCTATGGCGCGATCGGCCGCGGGCCGGCCATTCAGAGCATTGAGCGCTTGCGCGACGAATTCCTCGACCGGGTTTACCGTGACAAGGTGCAGGACCTCGGCTCCGCCGAGGTGCGCAACCAGTTGTTCAACCGGGTCGAGGATATTTTTCAGGAACCCACGGGGGAAGGGTTCAGCCAACGTATAGCCACCTTCTTCGACGCCCTGAGTGATTTTTCGACCAATGTCGAAGACCTGCCCACACGCGTATCTCTGTTGGCGGAGAGCGAGGCGCTCACGGAACAACTCAATACCATCGCCACGCGCATCGACACCTTGCGATCGAACGCGAACGAGGACGTGCGCGACTTGGTGCCGGAAGTAAACTCGATCATGGAGCGCATCGCCGAATTGAACCCGCGCATCCGCGACGCGGAACTTACCGGCCGCCAGGCCAACGATATGCGCGATGACCGCGATATGCTCATCGACGAGCTGGCCTCGCTCATAAACCTTTCCGCGCGCGAGCGCGATAACGGCCAGGTCGATATTGTTATCGGCGGGGTGGCGGCGGTCACCGGCGATCGCGTGAACACGTTGCAGGCCGTGCCCAGTGCTTCCCTTGATCCGGAACGGGGGGACTTGCTCGAGGTGCAGTTCGCCAAGGACGGCTCTACGGTCAATATCCTGAACGGGGAACTCGCCGGGGCGCTGACCATGCGCGACGAAGTGCTGCCCGAGATCGATGCGAAAATGGACACCTTCGCAAACACGCTTATCCAGGCCTTCAACCGGATTCACAGCCAGGGCAACGGCATCACCAATATCGACACCACCCTCACGTCAGAACATGCCGCCTCGGCGGCCGGCAGCCCGCTATCCGGCGCGGGATTGCCCTTCAGCTTCCAAGACGGGGCGTTCGATGTCGTGGTCTATGACAGCGCGGGCAATATCACCGCGAACCAGACAATCAATATCACCAATGCGGGCACAAGCCTGAACGATATCGCTGCAGCCATCGACGGGGTGGGCGGCGTTTCCGCCACGGTGAACCCGGACAACACGCTCAGCGTGACCCCCGGTGCGGGCAACAGCTTCACGTTCGCCAATGACTCGTCGGGCGTCTTGCAGGCCCTCGGCCTCAATTCCTTTTTCACCGGCACCGACGCACGCACCATCGGCGTGAGCCAATTGCTGCGCGATCGCCCGGAGTTGGTTTCGTCGGCGTACAACCTCGACCCGCTCGATACCGGGGACAATGCCGCCGCCCTCGATCTATCCGCCCTGCGCAACGAACAACTTCTGGCAAGCGACACGCAGAGCCTGCCCGAGTTCTACGAGAGCACGATTGTCGAGATCGGAGTAGACGCGCGCGCCAATACCGATACGCTCGATGTCGAGCGGTCGTTCGTCGAAGACTTCGATCAGCGGCGTCAGGAAGTGCAGGGTGTCAATCTCGATGAGGAGGTCACTTTCCTCATCCAGGTGCAACGCGCCTACGAAGGCGCCGCGCGGCTCATTACCACCACGGACCGGATGCTCGAAACCCTCGTGAGCATCGTGCGGTAAAAAAAGGGTGCAGTTCTTCTACTACCGATGTTTTGTTTCCTTCGGTGCCAGTTGTGGGCAAGCAAAACGGGACTGACACAAGCGAGCGAGTCCCCGAGCGAGACGGGTCTGT
>CAZMVU010000052.1:0-24700 GCA_964569295.1 uncultured Nitrospirales bacterium | reverse complement strand
GTGAAGGTGAAGGTGAAGGCGAAGGCGAAGGCGAAGGCGAAGGCGAAGGCGAAGGTGAGGGTGAAGGCGAAGGTGAAGGTGAAGGTGAAGGCGAAGGTGAGGGCGAGGGTGAGGGCGAAGGCGAAGGCGAAGGCGAAGGCGAAGGCGAAGGCGAAGGCGATGTCACATCAGGGTACCATAGCGCCGACCATTCGCCACCGGATTGGATGATCAACCTTACGGAGCTATTGCGCATCATCCAGTTCTTCAATGCGGGTGGCTTCCATTGCCAGGAAGACACGGAGGACGGCTATGGCCCGGGTGCTGGAACTTTCGAGGGTTGTCCGCCCCACACAGGCGACTACGCTCCCGCGAACTGGAAGATCGAGCTAACGGAGTTGTTGCGCATCATCCAGTTCTTCAACAGCGGCGCCTATCATTCTTGCCCCGAAGGCGGCACGGAGGACGGCTATTGCCCGTGGCCTGCGCCCGCCGAGCGGTGAACGGCGGCCACTTCGTGCGCGAGGCGCCGTCGTTATCAGGAGGGCGCTGGAGCCCATAATTTTTTTTCGGGGACACTGTACACCATGACGTTGCAAGTACAATGCTCATGTGGCCGGCGTATGCACGTGGGCAACGAGCACCGCGGCCGCCCGTGTTTCTGTCCGCACTGCGAGCAGACGTTTACCGTCACCGATGCCGTGATTGTCGAGACCGGAAGCGATGAACAGAGCCCGCCGCGCATCTTCGATGCCACGCACGGTGATGCCGCCGCAGACGCACACACACCCGATCCCGAGCGGGAAACCGCGGGATTCGAGTCGGACCCCGGCGAACGTCCCGAACCCGCTGCCGCGGATATCGCCGGGACAGACGGCGATGCGCCGGGGTCAGCGGACCCGTGGGCGGAGCCGGGACAAGAAGTGCCGGATGCGCCTGCGCAGGACACGTGTGTCCGTTGCGGGCGCACCTTCCGCGGCGACTGGGATCGCCACGAAACGCCCGAGGGGATCCTGTGCAACATCTGTGCGCGCCAGGCCGGGGATGTGCCCGCCCCGTGGGAAACCGCCGCCATGCCGCGCGAGACCGTCAAGCCACCTACTACGGAGGAATTACGTGAACTGCGAAGCTTGCAAACCGGCACGGCACCCCCGCCCGATCCGGACAAGTACAAGGGCCTGCTGCCCTTTCTTGTTTTTGCCGGCGTGGTCATGCTGGTCGTGTTTTTGCTTCCGGTCGAGGAATGGACCGGCGGCGCCTCCAGGGCGGCGCACGAGCGAGAACCAGGCGGCGAAGCACCCTGGTTTTTCGGGGTTGTCTCCTGGATGTTGGGCGTTACCCTGACCGTGGCTGGCGAGACGCTGGCCGTGTACCTGGGCATGCACCAGGCGGACAAAGTTGTCGGGAAGCCAGCGGAGGACTTGCCCGAGGCGTTCCGCTATGCGCTTATTCTGATTGCAATCAACCTGATGTTGCTCATTTTAGCGCTTCCCTTGTTGCTGGCGGGGTTGGTGGTTCTGCTTTCCTGGCTGGCGCTTTGGGCCTTCACGAATCTCGAACACCGCACTATAGCCTTCATATTTTTATTTCATGTTATAATCACACCACTTACCTGGATTGCCCGTAACGCGGCCATGGGGCTGTTCGCCCTCCTGTTCACCTAGCTCGGATATCTCGCCCGACTATTTCCGGGCTTCACCATGTATCAGCAGGCTTGCCGGCGCATCAGGCCGAATCAGCTTCGTCATCCTACGAATTGGTCTTTCACCTCCCGTTGCACTCGACCCCGCCTCGCGGCGACGCAGGTACCGTCAGTTACAGAAGCGTGACGTTATTCTGGAGTGGACGCGCACCACTCTGACATTATGTGCGCTCGAAGACAGGCCGCGCGGTCCGCGTCACCCGGGAACAAATGAGCGCGGCGATTGCCCCGTTGCGTTATCTGATGGCGCATTCCGCGAACGACTCGTAGTCCGTCCCTGTTGCAAACTGTTTCCTTGGGCAGTGGAGAAAGAAACGTCCGGCATGGCCAGGTTGTTGGCCATGCCGGACGTATGTCACTCCTCTGTCTGGGCGGTTAATCTTCGGTGCTGTACTCGTAGGCGCCCATGTCGTAGTCCGAGCCGTCGCCGCGGTCCTCGGATACCGCGTCGAATCCGCGTGGGGTACCTTCGATATCCGCGGTTACCGAGCCGAACTCAGCCCCGCTCGTGTCGCGGCCGGCATCGAGGCACGGCGAGGTCGTGGACAGCGTGAGGTCGCCGGCGGGCAGGTCGAAGAACTGCGGCGCCAAGCTTATGTTGTCGTCGCCCTCGGGACCGTTTTCGAAGTTCGAGTAGGACACGGTGGTCACGGCGGTATCGCTTGTGATGTCGTGTCCCGAGTTGTCCCAAAGGATCGAGTTGACGACGCGGGCACTGACGTTTTTGAAGTAACAGCCGCCGGCGTGGTTGGCGAGGGTTGAGTCGGATTCGTTGCCGACGACGGTGGCGTTGGAGAGCAACGTGAGTGCCGTGCTGCTGGCGCCTCGTGCGAGCAACGCCGTGCCTGACATCGCCGGGCCGCCGTCGCTGCTGGTATTGTTGTAGAGGATGGTATTGGTCAGCACGGTGGTGCTTTGTTCGGAATACACGCCGGCACCGCCCGCTTCTGAGAAGATGTCATTGGGGCTGGCGATGGCTTCGTTGTCCTCGAAGCGGCTCGCGTTGCAATACAGTTCCGAGCTGCGGTTGTAGATGCTGCCGCCCAGGGCTTCCGGCCGGGCGCCGACGTCGTTGCTGCTGCCGGTGCCCACGGCATTGGCCGTGTTGCCCTCAAACGAGCAGTTGATAGCGACCAGGCGCGTGCCGAAGTTGTACACGGCGCCGCCGAAGGCCTGAGAGAGAAGATCCTCGGTGCCGCCCGTGAACGCGACCTCGGTGGCTACCTCATTGTCTTCGAAGGTGCAGTTCAGCAGTGTCACTTCGGCGCTCGAGTTATAGATGGCACCGCCGAAGGCCACCGCCCCGGTCTGGTCCGCATTGCTCACGCTGTTGCCGTCGAACACGCAATTCTCGATCAGTACCGAGCCGCCGACGTTGTACATAGCGCCGGCCACGGCTGTTGACGTGTTGTCCGTGAAGCGGCAGTTCGCCACTTGGGGCGACGTGCCGTTGTTGAACATGCCGCCGCCGAGGTTGGTCGCGGACAGAGTCGAATCCTGGGCGCGTCCACCGCGCACCGTGAAGCCGTCGAGGCGCGCGGTGTTGGCCCCTCTGACGACATGGTACGCGCTGCTGCCGGCGCGCGCCGTGGAGCCATCGATGATCGTGATATTGTTTGCCGGGTTGCGTTGGTCGAGGCTGGTCTCGTCGCCTTGGAAGCCGCCATACACCGCCACCAACTCCATCAGCCGCAGGCTGCCCGTGTTGTTGTCGCGCGCCTCGTCGTATAAGCCCGCCGCGACCCAGACCTGGCCGCCCCCGGCCGTGGCTGCCGCGTCGATGCCTTCCTCTATAGTGGGATAGGCCGTTTCCCAGCTTTCGCCGTCCGGGTTCGGGGTGGTGCTCTCGGCGTCCACATGTATCAAGGTGCCGGCGTTTACGGTGATCAGGTCGGTCTTTGACTCTGTGTGGCTGCCGTCGGTCGTTTCGACGGTCAGTGCTACGGTGTATGTACCCGGGCTGCTGTATTGATGCAGGGGATTCTGTGCGGTGCTCGATTCGCCATCGCCGAAGTCCCAGTCCCAGGTGAGATTCGTGCCGGTTCCGCGCAGTGAGCTGTCGGTAAACAAGATGGCGATACCCGGAATGACTTCGGTGGTGGAAGCGGAGAACTGCGCTGTGGGCGGTACGGGGACGCCGCCCGAGTCAATACTCACCTGGCCGGCGCCTACCGATAGCGAGATCGGGTTGCCGCCGGTATCCTCAGCGCTTACTTCGTTGCTGAGTAACGACAACACGCTGTCGTATTCTGCTTCTTCGGCGACCACGAAGGTAAGAGTCGCCAGGACTCCGCTGTCGGGTACCACCCCCGACATCGTCCCGTCGTCAAGTTCGACACTGAGCTGGCCTCCAAAGTCCAGGTTCACGTTCAAGTCTTTACCCGCGTCCCCCACGATGGCGCCCGCCGCGAAATCCTGATACGGCAAGAGTGTGCCGTTGTACAAGAGCTGGAACGAGAAAGTCGATATTTCAGTGGTGCCGGGGTCAAAGGTGATCTCGATCTCGACGGTGTCTCCCGGTTCCGCCGTCAATTGCGGGAGTGTCACCTCGGCGGGGCGGGGAGTTTCCCCCTCGCCTTCACCCTCGCCTTCACCCTCGCCTTCGCCTTCGCCCTCCCCCTCGCCCTCGCCCTCGCCCTCGCCTTCACCCTCGCCTTCGCCTTCACCCTCGCCTTCACCCTCGCCCGGGCACCCCCGCGGCGCGAAACCGTCCTCGCCGTCGGCGTCTACCACATAGCCGCAAGAGTTGAAGAACTGGATAATACGCAGCAATTCACCCAGATTGATCATCCAATCGGCGGGATTGTAGTCGCTGTCATGGAAATCGCAAGAGGTGCGATCGCCATCGCCGGGGCCGTAGTTGTCCTCGGTACCCTCCTCGCAGTGGTAGCCCTCGGTGTTGAAGAATTGCACAACACGCAGCAACTCAGTGAGATTGATTAGCGTGTCCGCATCCTGATCGGCGGTGTGGGTTTGTGCGGTGGCTATCGGCGCCATCAGCCCGAGAGCCAAGAGTACCGCGCCCGCACCCAACGTTGGTGTGAAGCGTTTGGTCAACATACTTGTTTTTCCCTGAAAGCTTGATCCAGAAGACAATGAAGCGCACGTAGTTTCGTCTATAATAACAGATATCACAAATCATGTCGCGCTGTCGCCGCGCGCGTCCCCAGGGACCGCTCCAACGCACCGTCAGCGGTCTGCTGGTTCGGCCAGCAAGGCAATCACATACGCCCGGTGATCCCCTTGTATTTCCACATGGTTGTCCCGCAATACTCCGCCTGCACCACAGGATTTCTTGAGGCAGGCAAGCAATGCGCTGGCGTCCCCCTCGACACCTTCGACAATAGTGACGAGCTTGCCCCGGCTGCGCTTCTCCACGCGAACAGGGAGGGCGCCTTTTCGCGTTTTGCGCACCTTGTATGGGGGGCTGTCGGGCGAGGCGGCGCCCGCCTGGGCGTCCGTGGCCTCCGCCGGCGCAGTTGGCGTTTCAGGCTTATGGGCATCATCCGGGGTGGCCGGGCGTGCCTTGCTGAGCGCAGCAAAGGGGGAGTCCGTCAACGCTTCGCGCGTTGTATACGTATCCCTATGGTTTTTGCGTGTACTCATATTATGTTTCGCGATGTGGATGCAGCGGTTGAATGCCCATCCGCCTTTCCTCGTCTTGTTGCGTATAAACAGTGTAGCAGAAAGACAGATTATGTGCGAATTTTCGGCCTCGTGCCGTTGTTTCTTGGTGTGAGGCGCTTCGGGCGTATGGGTCCCGCCGGCGGGGCTCATGGCGCCGTGCGCCTCGCGAAGTGCGTAAAGTGCTTAAGGATTCCCACCCAATAGGGTGGCCGGGGGCCAAGGGGCCGGTAGACTGCGTGAGACCGGAATGGTATACTGCAATCAGAGGTAAAAGTCATGTTGTGCCAGCGTTGTCATAAGAACCTCGCCACGGCCCGCTACGCGGAAGTGGTGGACGGAAAAGTAACGGATCGTTACCTTTGCGAGGAATGCATGGCGCAGTACCAGGAGAGCCGGGCGACCGGTTTCGAACTCACCGGCGCGCCCAATGCGCCCCGTCGGGCCGCGGTCCAGAGCGCCGTGCGCGAACCCGCGCACGAGCAGCGGTGCGACACTTGCGGCACGCTCCTGGGTTGTGTACTTGAGCACGGTTACGTAGGGTGCAATCAGTGCTACGCCAACTTCAGGGAACCTATTGAGGATATGCTGCGGGAGCGCCAGTGTACGCTTGTACACCGGGGCAAGAATCCCGAGTTGGACGACGCCCGTGCACGCTTGCGCGCTGACATGCAGACCAAGCGCACCTTGTTGCGCAGTTTGCTGCGGCGTGAAAAATACGAGGAGGCCGCAAAACTGCGCGACGAAATCAGCGAACTCGAAACTGGCCTTGCCATAACGGAAACGGACTAAGACCATGCTGGTAGAAAGTCCCATTAGCAAGTCTCCTGCCTGGTGCAGCGGCGGTGCCAGCGTCCAGGCTTCGGCCGTGCTCATGCACCTTAGTTTGGCCCGCAATCTGGCGGACTTTCCGTTCCCTGGCCGGTGTACGCCGGAGGAACGCCGCCAGGTGGGGCGGCGTGTGCTCACCGCACTGGAAGATCTCGATATTCTGTCCGGCGGCGCCCACTACGCCTTGGCCGACTTGACCTCGCGTGAAGTGCGCCTTCTTGCTGAGCGCCGGCTCATCGTGCCTGCCATGCTCGGCGAACGCGATGGCCGCAGCGTTTTTGTGTCCGAGGACCAGTGCCTGTCCATCATGATCAATGCCGACGATCACCTGTGTCTGCGTTTGCTTGCACCCGGGTTGCGCTGCGAGGAAGGCTGGCAGAAACTCGGCCAACTCGATGATCGGCTCACCACGGCGCTCGACTATGCCTACGACAGCAAACTCGGCTTTTTAACGGCCTCGGTCGACCAGGTAGGCACCGGCTTGAAGGCCGGCATGCTGCTGCACCTGCCCTGCTTACGCGAAATGGGGCGCCTCGACGAGGCGAGCGGGAAGGTCCGGCATCAGCGGTTTTCCCTGTTGGGCGTGAAGGCCGGCGTGAACACGGAAGCGGCCGGCAAAGAGCATGGCCGGCTGTCACGGCGCGGCGCGGAAGAGGCCAAGGCCCTTTCGGAGTCCCTGTGCAGCGACATTGACGGTGCGGTGACAGGCCATCTGCGCGAGGCGCTCGGCGACCTCTTTCTCCTGGTCAACGACCGTACGCTCGGCCAGTCCGAAGCGGAGATCGCTTTTCACCTGCGCCACCAGGCCCAAGACCTGCTTGAAGACGAGGCCAACGCCCGCGAGAGTTTGCTTGGTGCGACGCCCGTCGGGCTGGAAGACCGCATCGGCCGGGCGCGCGGCATAGCCAGCGGGGCGCATCTGCTTGACTTTAACGAGGCGCTCGAGATTCTCTCCTCCCTGCGCCTTGGGGTGGCGGGGGGCTTTGTCACGCCCGGGGAAGTGCCTTTGAACGCCTTGCTCCTGCGCGCACAACGGGCCCACCTCGAGTTGGCCATTGGCGATTGCCAGGATGCTGTGGCCCTCAATACGGAGCGGGCCAGGCTGTTTCGCGAGCACTTCACGGCCGACGAGGGACAGTGACGGAAACACATGGGGTATATTCTTTGACGAGGCGTGTGCAATGGGCTGTGAGCGCGGCTTACTATGAGGCAGACAGCGTGTTGTTACCAACCTTCAGGCGGGATAGCCTGCCTCTCGATAACGCGGATTGGCGCGCAGATTGCACCCTGATGTAGACGCTTAGACGTTGCATGGCGAAGGGGCATACCGGCCCCCGATTGAACATGGCGGCAGGATAGCGCGGTGTGATGACGCCGCCGTATACATAGACACGAGAACGGCACAGCCCAGCACGTACTCCCGCTTTGAAGCGGGCGCACCGGGCTGCGGTTGATGTGTCCCAAAAGGTAAGAAAAGGTTAACACACTATGTGGGAACGATTTACGGAACGCGCAAAACATGTGGTGAGCGCGGCACGCGAAGAGGCCACCCGCCTCGGCAGCGAGTACGTGCGCACCGAACACATCCTGCTTGGGCTGTGCCGCGAACCCGAAGGGATAGCGGCCAAGGCCCTTGAGGATCTCGGCATCGATATTGACGCGCTTGCCCTTGAAATCGAGCAGCAGGTGCAACCGGGCTCGGCGACCATCTCGAGCGACGAGATCGCGTTCACGCCCCGGGCCAAGAAAGTGCTCGAGCTTGCCGTGGAGGAAGCGCGCCGCTTCAACCATAGCTACATTGGCACGGAGCACATTCTGCTTGGCCTGCTCAAAGAGGGCGAAGGCATTGCCGCCAAGGTTCTTCAGGACATGAAGGTCGACCTCGGTCGCATCCAGGCGGAAGTCATCCGCCTGCTGGGCGATCAAGGCGGCGGCGCGCCACAGGAAGCGCAAACAGGCAAGAAGTCGCAGACCCCCGCCCTGGATACCTTCGGGCGTGATCTTACACAACTTGCCCGGGATAGTAAACTCGATCCGGTGATCGGCCGTGCCGATGAAATCGAGCGTGTTATACAGGTGCTCAGCCGGCGCACGAAGAACAACCCCGTGCTCATCGGCGAGGCGGGGGTCGGCAAGACCGCCATCGTTGAAGGGCTCGCCCAGTCCATCATAGACGGCGACGTGCCCGATCTGCTCCTCGGGCGCCGCGTGCTCACCCTCGATCTCGCGGGGGTGGTGGCCGGCACCAAGTACCGCGGCCAGTTCGAGGAACGCCTCAAGGCCGTCATGAAAGAAATCCGCCGCGCGGACAACATCATTCTCTTTATTGACGAGCTGCACACCATCGTCGGCGCCGGCGCCGCCGAGGGCGCGGTCGATGCCGCGAACATGCTCAAGCCCGCGCTCGCACGCGGTGAACTCCAGTGCATTGGCGCTACCACCATGGACGAATACCGCAAGCACATCGAGAAAGACGCTGCACTCGCGCGCCGCTTCCAGACCATCCTTGTGGATCAGCCATCGGTCGATCAGACCATCGACATCATGCGCGGGCTGCGCGATAAGTACGAGGCGCATCACCGCGTCAAGTTTGCCGAAGAGGCCATCGTCGCCGCAGCCAAACTCTCGAACCAGTACATCACCGATCGCTTCCTCCCCGACAAGGCGGTGGATGTGATAGACGAGGCCGGTTCCCGCGCGCGCCTCCAGATCACCACGCGGCCCGAGGAACTCAAGGAAATCGAGAAGGAAATTGAGCAGGTCACCTACGACAAAGAACAGGCTATCCGCCGCCAGGAGTACGAAAAGGCCGCCAAACTACGCGATCAAGAGCGTCAGTTCATCGCCAAGCTCGAAGACCGTAAGCGTGTCTGGGAGGAAAAGCGTGACTCCGCCGAGCACGTGGTGAGCGAGGAGGACATCGCCTACATCGTGTCGAAATGGACGGGCGTGCCCCTGACCAAGCTCGAGGAAAAAGAGAGCGAGCGCCTGCTCAAGATGCGCGACGAACTGCACCGCGCCGTTGTCGGCCAGGACCCGGCTATCGACGCCATCACCCGCGCCATACAGCGCTCGCGGTCCGGTCTGCGCAATGCCAACCGCCCTGTCGGCAGTTTCCTCTTCCTCGGCCCCACCGGCGTCGGTAAGACCTACCTCGCCAAGACCCTGGCGAAGTTCCTCTTCGGCAGTGAAGATGCGCTTATCACCATCGACATGTCCGAGTACATGGAGCGCTTCGCCGTGAGCCGCCTTGCTGGCGCGCCTCCCGGTTACATCGGCTACAACGAAGGCGGCCAGCTTACCGAGCAGGTCCGCCGCAGACCGTACTCCGTCGTGCTCTTCGATGAGATTGAAAAGGCGCACCCGGACGTGTTCAACACGCTGCTTCAGGTGCTCGAAGAAGGCTTCATGACCGACGCCACCGGCCGGAAGGTCGACTTCCGCAACGCCGTCGTCATCATGACCTCGAATGTCGGCGCGCGCCGCATCCGCCGCCACACCACAGTCGGCTTCCAGCGTGATTCCGAGAGCGAACAGTACGACCGCATGCGCGAGCGCGTCATGGAAGAAACCCGGAAAGTCTTCAATCCGGAGTTCCTCAACCGGGTCGACGAAATCCTCGTTTTCCACCATCTTACGCATGAGCAACTCAAGGCCGTGGTTGACATTCATGTCGCCGAAGTGATAGACAGACTCGCTGAAAAGTACTTGCTGTTGAAGCTCACGGATGAGGCCAAGGAATTCCTCGTGCGGGTGGGGAGCAACGCGGAGTATGGTGCCCGGCCTCTGCGGCGGGCGGTACAGCAGTACATCGAGGATCCCCTTGCGGAATTGCTTCTGAAAGGCGAACTCCCGGCCGATGCGAACATCGAAGTGCGGCCTTCGGAAACGGAGGAAAAACTTCTCTTCGAGCCGGCCGGGCAAGCGGCGGAAGGTGTTACTCCTTGAATAGACTGACTCTCGGGCTCGCTGTGGCGCTCTTTGGGATCGCCACGGCGGGCCTGGCCCAACCGACCCAGCAGGCCCGGCGCGTCAGCCGTATCGACGTCGCCGGGCTTGAGCGCGTTAGCGAGCAAGTTGTTCGATCGAAGATCGAAGTGCAAGTGGATGAGCCGCTGAACCCGCGCGCCGTCGCACGCGACATACGCCGCCTCTACGACCTCGGCTTTTTCGCCAACATCAAAGTCGAGTCCGAGCCCGACAATGGCGGCACGGTTCTCACGTACGTCTTCGAAGAAAAGCGCGTCATCGACGAGGTCCGGATCATCGGCAACGAAAAGATCAACGACCGGAAAGTGCGCGGCGTACTCACGTGGCGCGAGGGAGACGCGTTCCTGCCCGAAGGCTACGACAGCGAGCGCAAAGCGATCCTCGACCACTACCAGGAAAAAGGCTTTGCCAACGCCGCCGTCGACATTATCGCGGAGAAAGTCGGCCCTTCCCGCGTGCGCCTCATCTACGCCATCCAGGAAGGCAAGAAAGCGCGCATTCGCTCGATCAAGTTCGAGGGGAATGACGCCTTGACGCGGCGCGAAGTCAAGAAAGCGATGAAAACCCGCGCCGCCTGGTGGTTTATCGGCGGCCGGTACAAAGAAGAAAAATTCGAGGCCGATCTCGAGAATATCCTCGACGCCTATGGCGACGCCGGCCACCTCGAAGCCGCTATTCCCCGGACCGACGTCGTATACACCGACGACGGCAAGGGGATGCACATCACTATTCATCTCGATGAAGGCGACGAATACAGCGTCGGCACGCTCAAGATTGCCGGGAACCAAGTTTACGACGACGACGAAATGCGCGATGTGATCGCGGTCCACGAAGACGAAGTCCACAACCGCGGCCAAGTGAGCGAAGATGCCGCGAACCTCCAGAAAAACTACGAGGACAGCGGCTACGTAAACGCCGATGTAGTGCCCCAGGTCGTCCTCGACCGTGAACAGAAAACAACCCACGTCGTGCACGACGTGCAGGAAGGCGATCTCAAGTACGTTCGCCAAATCGATATCAGTGGGAACGAAATCACCAAGGATGAGGTCATCCGCCGCCGTGTCCTGCTCAAGCCCGGCGACCGGTTCGACGGCAGCCTGGTGGAATTGAGCCAGCGGCGCATCGACAACACCGGCTATTTCGAGAAGTCACGCCTTACCTTGGGCAATATCACGGAAGACGATCTGTGGACCGATCTCCTCGTGGACGTTGAGGAAGGCAAGACCGGTACATTCAATTTCGGTGTTGGCTACTCGACCGACGCCCGTGTCGCAGGCTACGGCGAGTTGCGCCTCACGAACGTCGACCTGCTGAACTGGCCCACGTTCTCCGGCGGCGGGCAGCGCCTGAGCGTGCGGCTACAGGAAGGCAGCCGCCGCGACGAGTACCGTATCAGCTTCACCGACCCCGACGCTTTCGGCTACCCCGTTCTGGTCGGCGGCGACCTGTTCAGCTACACGCGCATCTACCGCGACGGCGCCGACTTCCGGGAAGAACAGAGCGGCGGCCAACTGCGCGTGGGCAAGGTCCTTTCCACCTTCGCGCGCACCAACGTCAGTGTTCTCTACGAAGACACTGACATCAGCGATATCCCCGATGCCTTTGAGGACGTGCCCATCCTCGAAGACCTGGCGGGTTCGAGCACTACGCTCAGCCTGGGCTGGGATATCGAGCGTGACACCCTCGATAACCCGCGCGTGCCCTCGACCGGCGCCAACCATCTGCTCCGGATGCAGCTCGCGGGATTTGGCGCCGATAACGAGTTTTACAAGATTGAGCACGAAAGCGAGCTTTTCTGGCCCCTTGACGATGAGCAAACCTGGGTGTTGAGCTACCGCACCCGCGAAGGGTGGGTCACCCCCTATGGCGGCTCCGATCTGGTGCCGCTTCAGGATCGTTACTTCGCCGGCGGCACCAGCACCATCCGCGGCTACGACATCCGCGACGTCGGCCCGAAGGTGACCAACGCGGATGGCAGGCGCACGGCGGTCGGTGGCGAACTGTTCCTCGTAAACAATCTGGAAGTCCAGTACCGCGTCACCGACATTCTCCGGCTCTATGGCTTTGGCGATGCCGGCGGCGTGTGGCTGGAGGCGAGTGACTTCGACCTTGGAGACATCCGGTACAGCGTGGGATTGGGAATCGGGTTCGATGTGCCCCGGCTCGGCCCGTTCCGCCTTGACTATGGCATCCCCGTGAATCCCGACGATGACCAGGGTAACGGCAGACTTCACCTGGCAACTGGCTTGCGTTTCTGACGTATGCGGGAACCCGCATGAGGCGCACAGGCCGGCCAGCGATAACCGCCTGCTATGCATTTGAGGCACACGGAAGTGAAGTGATATACTTCCGCCTTGAATTTCCATTCCATTTGAGCAATAGGGTTGCCGTGCATTTCAGGGGGCAAGACCCCCTTGAAGTACCGCGGCACCAGGAAAGGGATTAACATCGTGACAGCACGTTCGTTTCGCACCACAGCCATCGCGTTTATGCTCGCCACACTCCTTCTCACCGCCGCCGGGGCGCCCCGGGCGCAGGAGAGTGAGTCACAAGCCGCCAGCTACAAAATCGGCGTTGTCGACTTTCGCTTCATCATGAAAGAATATGAGAAGCGCAAAGACGAGTACAACAAACTCCAGGAAGAAGTCGAAAAGCTCCAGTCGGATATCGACAATCTGTTTGACAAGATCAAGGCACTGCGCGAAGAATACGACGCCAATGTCGCCACTTGGAGCAGCGAGAAACGCGAGGAAGTAGAGTCGGAGATAGAGGTACTGCAGGACGATTACCGTTCCGAACTCGCCAAGCGCCAGCGCATCATCGACCGCAAAGAACGTGACGTCGTCGAGGCGCTCATCAAAGAAGTGCGTGAAGTAGTCGCCGAAATAGGCGAGCAGGAAAACTTCCACCTCATCCTCGAGGCCAACTCGCCCAACCCCCCGCGAGGCGGCGTCATTTACTACAGCGGCACCATCGACATTACGTCCCGGGTGCTCCAGCACCTCAACGAACGAGCCTCGTAGGACGGTCCACGCCCACGGCGCGCGACCCCCGCAGACGCTCCGCCAGCGGCCCTGCATGGGCTGGCGGCGGGGCTTGGAATCGGGTAGAACCGTGGAATTGACCGCAGGACAAATCGCTGAACTCGTCGGCGGCAATGTGGTGGGCGACCCCAGCACAAGCATCACCGGCGTGAACGGCATACGCGAGGCCGTCCCCGGCGATCTGACCTTCGTGCGCAGCGGCCGCTATGCGCAATGGCTGCCGCAAAGCCAGGCCAGTGTTGCGCTCGTGGAACATGAGGTGGCCGGCTGCGCCATGGACCAAATTGTCGTTGCGCAGCCCGATGTCGCTTTTGCCCAAGTGCTTCAGCGTTTCCACGAAGACCGCACCGTCCATCCCGCCGGAATACACGCTACCGCCGTGGTGGGGGCGGATGTCACCCTCGGTAACGGCGTGGCCCTCGATGCGCATGTGGTCGTCGCGGATGGCGCCGTACTCGGCGACTCGGTGGTGGTCTATGCGGGCGCCTACATCGGGCGCGAGGCGCGCATCGGCACCGGCAGTGTGCTGTATCCCCAAGTCGTGGTGCATGAACACTGCGAAGTCGGCCGCCGTTGCGTGCTCCATGCCCACTGCACCATAGGCGCGGATGGCTTCGGCTTCACCCCGCTTGGCGGCGCCTGGGCGAAGATACCGCAAGTGGGGCGCGTCGTGCTCGGCGACGATGTCGAAGTGGGCAGCAACAGCGCCATCGACCGGGCTACCTTCGGCGAGACCCGCATTGGCCGCGGCACAAAAATTGACAATCTTGTTCAGATCGGTCACAATGTTCAGGTGGGTGAACATTGTGTCATTGCAGGCAAAGCCGGCATCGCCGGCAGCGCCCATATTGGGCGCGATGTGCGCATCGGCGCCGCTGCCGGCATCAACGGGCATATCGACGTGGGCGACGGCGCCAGCATCGGCGCGCGCGCCGGCGTCACCGCTTCTGTTCCTCCCGGCGCCACCGTGTCGGGATTCCCGGCGATAGATCACAACAAGCAGCGCCGCGTACTCGTGGCGCAGCAGCAGGCGCCGGAACTGGGCCGGCGAATACGCCACCTCGAGCGCCGGCTGGAAAGGCTGGAAGAAGACCGCCATGAGTAAGCAGAAGACCATTGCAAAGGATGTGTCCTTCTCTGGCGTGGGCTTGCACCGGGGTTGTTTGACCACGGTCACCTTCAGGCCCGCCTCCCCCGATTCCGGTATCGTCTTCCGGCGGGTGGACATAGTGGGAAGCCCGCCCATTCCAGCCGACATCGACCACGTGGTCGATGTCTCCCGCGGCACCACCATCGGCATTGGCGACGCCCGCATACACACGGTCGAGCATGCCCTGGCCGCCATGGTGGGCCTCGGCGTCGACAACCTGGTCGTCGAGCTTGATGCGGACGAAATCCCCAATGGCGACGGCAGTGCCCTGCCTGTGATGGGCGCCCTGCTCAAGGCCGGGATCGTCGAGCAGGGGGCTGACAGACAATACATCTCCGTGGACCGTCCGGTGTATTACCGGCAGGACGACGTCACCCTCTCCGTGCTCCCGTGCGACGAACTGCGGGTCACCATGACCATCGCGTTTGACCATGTGGCCATCGGCACCCAATACGCCACCTTCACCATCAACGAAGATACCTTCCGCACCCAGATCGCCCCCGCACGCACCTTCTGTTTCTTGCGGGATGTGAAAATGTTGCAAGAGAAGGGGCTTATCCAGGGGGGGAGCATCGAAAGCGCCGTCGTTATCGGCGAAGACAAAATCCTCAATGAAGATCTGCGTTTCCCCGACGAGTTCGTGCGCCACAAGATACTCGATCTCCTCGGCGATATGTACCTCCTCGGCCGCCCCGTGCGCGGCCACATCGTCGGGGTGAAAGCTGGCCACGAGAAGAACGTGCACTTCTCCCGCCAGATTCGCAAGGTGTACTTGAACGGCAAAGGCGGCGTGAAAACGCTCAAAGATTACCGCGTGACCAAGCGGCCAAGCCCCGCCCTCGACGTGAACAAGATCATGCGGATTCTGCCGCACCGCTATCCTTTCCTGCTCGTCGACCGCATCCTTGTCTTCGAGCCGAACAAGAAGGTGACCGGCATTAAGAATGTCACCGTGAACGAGCCCTTTTTCCAGGGGCACTGGCCCGACATTCCCGTTATGCCCGGCGTACTTATCATCGAGGCCATGGCCCAGGTTGGCGCCGTGCTCATTTTCGGCGAGGACGGCGAACCGGATGACAAACTCGCGTTCTTCATGGGCGTGGACAAGGCGAAGTTCCGCCGCACAGTGGTCCCCGGCGATCAACTGGTCATCGATGTCGACATGATCCACTTGCGGCACAATGCCTGCCGGGTCAAGGCCGTGGCCCGTGTCGACGACGACGTGTGCGCCGAGGCCGAACTCAGCTTCAGCCTGATGAACGTCGAAGAGTAGCCGCATCGTCCTGGCTAGCCTGACGAGACCTTGGTGGTGGGAAGCACCGGTACTTGGAACCACGGTGCGAATATCCCGGCGGCAATGTAGGCCGTGCCCGCGCCGAGCAGGATAAACTTCACCGCCGCGCACACGAAAGCAATCGCCGGATAGGCGGGTTCGACACCGGCGTAGAGCATGCGCAGCAGGGCGGCATTCTCCAGCGCATCGCACAGGCCCGCGCCCCACATGGCGAACGCCAACAGCCGCCCAAGCAAAACCGCCTTGGTCTCCGGACCCCTATGGCGCGCAAAGCGGCGCAACGCCCACACGCACCCGGCCGCGAACGCCGTCGAATAGGCGAGCAGAAACGCATAGTCCAGCCAGATATGCACCTGCGCCGCCCGCACCCCCGCGTGCCCCCACGTCTCGAGGATGCGCTCGGCCCGCGCCGCCGTGGCCGCGAACTCGAAGGACAGGATGCCATAGCGCGCGCCGGCTTCATTCTGCTGCGATGCAAAAGGTTCCGCCAGCCGCACCAGGGCATAGCCCAGCAGCAGCGCCGCCACGGCGAAAAGCACCACCCGCAAACGAAACATGTGCGGTGTAATCTTCTCGAATGGATGCAGCATGCGGTCTTTCCTCCCGGAATGCCTTCCGTGCCCGTGCCGCGCTCCGTATGCAGCGCCCACGTATGCTATCATTGCGTCACCGATTGAAACCACAACGGCAAGAGGGGGTTCCCCATGGCAGCAGTGGAGCAACACGGCAACGTGCGCACGGGCGGCAGCCCCGCCGCAGACCCGCGTCTCACGCTCGTACTGCGCACGGAGTGGACGGTATTGGCGGCGCGGTATCTGGCGGTCCTGGTGCTGGCCGTACTGTACATTGCCGTGCCCCGGCCGCTCGACAGCGGGCTCGTGCCGGCCTTGGGCCTCTATCTGATCGCGCACAATCTCTACGCCCACTGGGTGCTGACGACCCGCCGTTACGGCATGTTCTTTTCCTCGGTCAATTTTGCCGCCTACCTCGGTGAGATCACGCTCCTTGTCGCCCTCGGCGGCCCATCAGCCAGTCCCTTGTTTGTGCTGTACCTGCTGTTCATTATTGCTTTCAATACTTACTCGCGCCTCTTTCGTGGGGCGCTTCTTGTCACCCTCTTGTGCTGTTTCAGCTACGGCCTCGTGCTCTACGGCGAGTGGGCCTTCATCGGTGTGCAGGCGCCCGCGGGCTTCATTGTCGTGAAGATGCTCACCATCGCCATGGGCGGCTGGCTCGTAGGCGCCCTCAACGAATTCCTCAAAGAGACCGAAGTTGCCCTCGAGTCCCGCGCATCCGCCCTGGCCGCATCCGAGGCCACCTTGCGCATGATCCTCGACAGCGCCGACGAGCCCATCCTCACCCACGACGCGAACGAATTCATCGCCGACGCGAACGACAAGGCCTGCGCGTTTCTGCGGGTGTCCCGGGCACAACTCATCGGTACGCGCATCCGTGCGCACATCTTCGACGACGGCAACCTGGGGGGGCTGTTCGCCTCGCTCCGGGAGCGCGGCGAGTACCACGGCGAGGTTATGGCCGTGCGCGGGGATGGCGAAGAGTGTAACGTGCGTATGCATGTACATTCCTTTCTGCAGGACGACCACGTGTTTTACGTCAGCATCTGGCATGATCTCACCGAGATGAAAAACCTTCAGGAAGCCACCCGCCGCGCCAATCTCCAGCTCGAGCAAGTGCACCAGGAGCTTTATCACGTAAACCAACTCAAGACCGCTTTTTTCAGCGGCATCTCCCGGCGGCTTCACTCGCCCCTGTCGGCAATTCTCGGTTTTATCGATATGCTGCTGGCCGAAGAACAGGGTCCTCTCAACGCCCGGCAACGCCAATCCCTTACCAGTTGCCGCCACAGCGCCGAGCGTATTCTCGATCTGGTGGACGAGGTTTTCGACCTCGAAGCGCGGAATACGCCCGACAAGGAAAACGCGCAAGTGCATGCCTCCACCATCCAGACGCCGCCGACTGTTTGATTTCTGCGCCCCGTGTGTGCGATAATAACGCCTCCGTTGCCCTTCAATCCTTTCCAAGCTATGCAAGGGCAAGGTATATCAATGAAAGCAAAGGAGCACCCGAATGTCTATAGTGACTGGCAAGGTTCTGGTGGCGCAGGGCGGCGGCCCGACGGCGGTAATTAACCAAAGTGTCGTCGGGGCGGTTCTCGAATCGCGCAAGTTCCCCCAGGTTACCCATGTATACGGCGCGATTCACGGTGTGCGCGGCATCATCGACGAAGAGTTCTACGACCTCACCGAGGCGACCACCCACAACCTCGAGGCGGTTGCGAACTCACCCGCCGCCGCGCTCCTGTCCACCCGCGATAAACCGGATAAAGCATACTGTCACAAGATTTTCGAGGTCTGCCGCAAGCACGATATCCGCTACTTCTTTTACGTCGGCGGCAACGACAGCGCCGACACCTGCCGCATCGTGAACGAAGCAGCCGAAGCGGCCGGCTACGAGTTGCGCGTTATCCACATTCCCAAGACCATCGACAACGACCTGCGCGTCACCGATCACTGCCCGGGCTATGGGTCGGCGGCGCGCTTCATCGCCCAGGCCTTCTCTGGTGTGAACCTTGACAACCGCGCCCTGCCCGGCGTGTACATCGGCGTGGTCATGGGCCGGCATGCGGGCTTCCTTACCGCGGCGTCGGTCCTGGCGAAGAAATACCCGAAAGACGGCCCACACCTTATCTATCTGCCCGAACGTGCGTTTGACAAGGACCGGTTCGTGACGGATGTCAAGGACTGCTATGCGAAGTATGGGCGTGTGGTCATCGCGGCTTCCGAAGGTATCTGCGATGAGAATGGCGAAGCAGTGGTCAGCAAGTTCACCGGCGGCGAGAAAGACGCCCACGGCAATGTGCAGCTTTCTGGCACCGGCGCCTTGGGCGACCTGCTCAGCGAGTGGGTCAAGAAGGGCACGCAGATTCAACGCGTGCGCGCCGACACCCTCGGGTACTTGCAACGCAGCTTCCTGGGCTGCGTGAGCCAGGTTGATCGCTACGAAGCGCGCGAGGTCGGCGAAAAAGCCGCCCAATACGCCATTTGGCATAACCTGGACGGTTCGGTGGCGATAAACCGCGTGGGCGACTATGCGGTCGAGTACTGCCTGACACCGCTCGACACCGTAGCGCGGCATACCAAGCATATGCCGGACGAATACATCAACGCAGAAAGCAACGGCGTGACCGATGCCTTCAAGTGGTATGTCCGGCCGCTCGTGGGCCAACTCCCGCTGGTCGAGCGCATCGCCGCGCCGCGGGTAGATGTGACTAAGTAAAGGAATACGGGGGGATACCGTGAACGAGAAAGCACCTACAAACGAGTATCAAGAAGAAGTGCTGGAAGCGCTGGCGGCTGCGGCGCCGGCCGAAGCCAACCTGAACTTGCCGCCGGCGATCTTCGAAGAGCTGCGGCCGCGCATTCTGGATTATGTGCCACGCAAGTTGATCACGCTGACCTTTGCCGCTGTGCCGCGCTTCGGGGACCCCCGTAAGCACCTCAGCGGGGGCTACTTCACCATGACCTTCGATCTGGCATTCAGCATGCTCGCCTTGCTTACGGCACGAAGGCCCTGCGCGTGCCTCACCTTGAATACCTCTTTCATACGGCCGCTCCCGGCCGATGAAGCCCCTTTCACCGTCGAGGCCCGTGTGCGCGCGCTTTCGGGCAGTGTCCTTTTCCTCGAGGCCAAGGCCTCGAATGAGGACGACAAAACGTTGGTCACCGCCACGAGCACCATGAACGTGCTGAAAAGCACCCGGTAAGCACGCGGCCAATCCGCTCCAATCCCTGCACGCCGGTTCCCGCATGGCGGGGACGGGCGTGCTTTGTTTGTCCGCATCGCTTATTGCCCAACACCCTGTGTACTGCGCGCAAGGAGCCCCTTGTGGAGAAACGGGGCGTTCCTGTGGCAAGGTGTGCATGCCGGAAACGATTTCGCCCGGGTGGTTTCCTGGACCACACCATGCACCCGGGTGTGTGGCGCGTTGAAGCGCTCGCGTTTATGTGCGAGGACGATGCACCGTGAACAGTCGGCACGCATCGCGGGGCCGGGTGGCCGTTTGCCCGCCACGGGTGCCTGCTGCGAAGGAGTGATCTATGGCGAACCGCTGGTTTGATTTTCTGCCGCTCGTGCTTGTTGCCGTGGTGTGGGCCGCGCCTGTTGCCCACGCCGATGCGGAAGACAACGCGCCCACCCCTTTACCCCGTGCGCATGCCCACAACGACTATGAACATGACCGCCCCCTTTTCGATGCCCTTGATCACGGTTTCTGCAGCGTCGAGGTGGACATATTTCTCGTGGACGGCGCCCTGTTGGTGGCCCATGATCGCGAGGATTGCACGCCCGGGCGCACCCTCGAAAGGCTGTATCTCGATCCACTCCAGGAGCGGGTGAAGGAGAACGGGGGCACGGTCTACCCGGACGGCCCCGGCTTTACCCTGCTGGTCGATATCAAGAACACCGGCCCCGAAACCCTTACTGCATTGCTCGACGCGCTTGCGCCCTATGAAGACATGCTGACGCGCTTCACCGGGGAAGGTATCGAAACGGGCGCCGTGACGGTCGTTGTCTCTGGCTGGTTCCCGCGCGATCAGCTTATCGGCACATTGCCCCGTTTGGCCGCCGCGGATGGGCGCCTGCCGCACCTGGGCAACGATCCCAAAGACTACCCGCTCGTGAGCGAGAACTGGGGCAAGGTGTTCCAGTGGCGTGGTGCGGGCGTGCTGCCCCCAATGGACGCCCAGCTTCTCGAGCAAATTGTGGTGCGCGCGCACCAGGCCGGCCAGCGTGTGCGCTTCTGGAACCTGCCCCCGGGCGGGCGCGCTTGGCCCGTGCTCTACGAGGAGGGAGTCGACCTTATCAATGTCGACGACCTCGAAGCCCTCGAGGCATTTCTCCTGCGCAAAATGGGGAAGCAGAAAGACAACGCCCGATGAGTACGCTACGCGTCGGCATAGTCGGTCTCGGCGGTATCTGCCGGCAACGCCATGTACCCGGTTTCCGTGCCATCGAGGGCGTCGAGCTGGCCGTCGTGGCCAACCGTTCCCGCGCATCGAGCGAGCAGGCCGCCGAGGAATGTGGTATCCCCGAGGTGGCGGACAACTGGACGGACATCATCAAGCGCGACGATATCGATATCGTCGTCATCGGCACCTGGCCCTACATGCACCATCCGATCAGCATCGCTGCGCTGCACGCCCGCAAGCATGTTTTTTGTCAGGCACGTATGGCCATGGACTACAACGAAGCGGTCGAGATGCAGACCGCTGCGGCCCGAAGCGGGTGTGTAGCGGGGTTGTGTCCGGTCCCCATCGGCATGAAAGTGGATGCTGCCATCGCCCGGCTTCTGCATGAAAAGACCCTTGGCGGCCTTCGCCTGGTGCGCGTGCAAGGCCTCTACGATACCTTTGCCTCGCCCGACGCGCCCATGAACTGGCGCAAAGACCATCGCTATTCCGGGCTCAACGCGCTCACCCTCGGTATGTATGCCGAGGTAATCCACCGCTGGTTCGGACCCACCCGCCGTGTACAGGCCCTTACCAAGACCTTCACCCCCACCCGAAAAGACGCCGCAGGCCAGATGACGCAGGTGCAGATTCCCGACCAGCTCGTAGTCAACACCGAGGTAACCGGCGACACCCAAGTCCAGTACCTGCTTTCCGGCGCCGTAAAAGGGGGGCGCGACCTTATCGAGCTTTACGGCGCCGAGGGCGCCACCACCTATGATGTGGCTGACGACGAACTCTTCCATCTGGAGAACGGGCGCCCGGCCGCCCCTGTCGAAATCCGGTCAGAGGAAGTCTACGATGTCGTGAACTGGCAGGTCGAGCAGGACTTTATTGATGCCGTGCGCCACGGTGTGTCCTACCACCCGGATTTTACCGATGGTGCGCGTTATATGGGGGTTGTGCAGGCCGTTTATGACAGCGCCCGCACGGGCAACAGCGTCGCCCTCGCCTACTGAAGCCGCCGGCTTCCCCGGGGCCGAGGAAGAGGCCCCAAAGACCCGCTGATTTCTTTACCATAGTGTCCACGACAATCCGGGGAACCCTCTTTTGGGGCTAAGCAAAGGGCTTCCCCGGCCTCCCTCCCCAAAGAAAGCTCCGCTTGTTTTTGCCCGCCAAGAGCACGGAGAGCATTGCCAGCGCGCAAACGCCAAAAACCGGCCTGCCGACGCGCCGGCCGCGCCGGGCTGCCATTGCGAGTGCGTGAACTGTTTCCCATTTTCTAACCTACGTGACCTTTATCCGCACCGAGTTGGCCCGATGGGGTGGCGCATTCTGAGAACACTATATTTTGTTGGCAAACAAAGGCCGTACCGTCTCTTCCAGAAGGTGGGAAATTAACGGAAAATTGAGCATTGCATTTTTTTCACTTATATGGTAGATTATGCCCTAGGGTGTTTTTTAACTTTAACGGTTTTGGGTATGCGGGGTTGTGGCACCCCTTTTCAACAGAGAGGGAGCAACTATGCGGAAGAATTACTTGGTTAGTGGACTGGTGATCGCGCTGGCGGCGTTTTCTTTATCCGTTACGGGCGCCTACGCGCAGACGGTACCGCTCAGCCACCCCGTTGACTGGCAGCAGGAGATGCAGGATGCTGCGGATGTGGACGAAAGCAGCGGATTCCTCGAGCCGGGCGATACGGACTTCATAGGCCCGGATGTGGCGGACCTGAACAACAACGGTACCCTCGACGTCGTGGAGTTCGAGTTGTTGGAGGCCCTCGCCGACCCGGGGAGTGCGTTTCATGATCCCGCGGTTACGCAGGCCCTGGACGACAATGTCGCCCAGTGCAAGGCCGACTTCGGCACCTTGATCACGGGTGTCGATGACGGCTTCGCCCTGGTGGGCGGCGCCATGGCTACCCTGGGTGCGCCCGGTGACTTCGAGGCGCTCATCGAGGTGGCGGAGTTCGCGGGCGATTTCGTCGCCAACATCCCGGAACTCACCAATTACACGCAGGTACCGACGGCGGGCGCATGCGGCGACCCGGACGGGGACGGCGTGAAGACCATCAACGAGTTCAATGCCTCCGACGCGGCATGCAGCGACTGCGTGGACCGGGCGCTTGATCCCAATATCAACGATGATGGCGGCGACCCGTACGAGGTGTGCACCGGCGGCTATTCCTTCTTCCGCGAAGGTTTCGCCTATGAGCCCAACAGCGGACGCATCTACCAGTTCGTGGAGGAAGACGTCACCTGGCCCGATGCCCAGGCAGCCGCGCAGGCGACGACCGTGGCGGGAGAACCCCTCCCTGGCAACCTGGCTACGGTTGATTCTGAGGCCATCAAGGACTTTTTCGTTGCGCAGGGCTTCGACGGCTGGGTTGGCGGCACCGACCAGGCCGTGGAAGGCGAATGGATTTGGATCGCCACCGGCGAGCAGTTCTGGCAGGGTGCGGCTGACGGCAGCGCGGTAGGCGGCGCCTATACCAATTGGAACGGCGGTGAGCCCAACAACGCCAACGAAGAAGATTTCATTGAAATCAACAGTCAAGGTGGCTGGAACGACAACGGCACCGACAAGACCAACCCCTACATTGTCGAGTTTGAAGGCACCTACCCGGACAATAATGGCGATGGCATTCCCGATGCCTTCGAAGACAACAACGATGACGGCGTGCCCGATGGGTTGGGCGTGCCCTCGCTCACGGTCGAGATTGATGTCATTTCCGGCCAGGTGACCGACATGGTGCCTGGTGTATCCACGGCCAGTTTGCAGGCGAATGTGACCGGCGCCATCGAAGTGTCTTCCTATAGCTGGTCGGTTGGCGACACGGCTATCGCAAGCGTGAGCCCGGCGGATGCCGAATCGACCACCCTCTCGGCGCTCGCCACCGGATCGACCACGTTGACCCTCGAGGTCGAGGGCACTGTTGACACGGACACTGGTACGGAGCAATCCTCCGGCAGCACCACGCTCAGTGTGACTGTAAAGAAGACGACGTGGGTGGACTTGTGCAGTCTCGACGACACCTTCGCGCAGCAGGGCGCCCAGCTTGCCAGTGCGGCCGCTGGCGCCGGCCTTGGCCTCCCGGGCGACTTCAGCCAATGGGATGTCGAGCTTGGCGTGGGCGACGGTGTGCCCGATGCCTGGCAGCTTCACTTGCTGGCCTATGTGCTGTGCCAGGAAGGCATCGGCGCGCTCAAGACCGAAGGTACCGCCCTGCCGGCTCAGCAGTACCTGAGCAACCTCGATAACTGGAATTCTTTCCTGGCTCAGGCATCCGCCCTCGCCGAGTGGCTCGGCACGGTGCAGGCGAATGAAACCGACCTGCTCACCCTTGCCGAACTCGTGGCCACGGAATCAGGCGGCGCCTGCGACAGCGACCTGGGCGGATTCACGGTGTCTGAGTTCCTGGTTCTGCTGGCGACGGGTGGTTCCGGTGATCCCGGCGATTCCGATCTCGACGAGGTACTCTCGGATTTCGCCACGGTCGGCGCCTTCGCCGCTTTCGTGGATACGCTGGCCGGCCTGAGCGGGCTTAGCACGGAGATGCAGGCCACTGTCGTCGCGCTCATCCCGCGCGATGATCTCGAGCAGCTCCTCCAGCTCACGGATAACACCCTGCCGGTCCTGCAAGGCTTGGATGCCTGTCCGTCCACGGATGCTCAGAACCTGGCCGACAGCCTGGCCAATGCGCTCGGCGCCGCACCGGCCGTCGAGTTCGGGCTGCTGGACAGTCTGGAGGTCTTCCAACTGGGCGATGTCAAGCTGCCGAATGAGCCCTTTGCGGGCGATGGTGACTTCGACGGCGACGGCGTCATGAATGCCGAAGTCGCGGCGGGGGTCGGCAGTAACGGTGGTGACCAGGACGATTTCGTTGCGGGCGCCACGGGTGAATTCGGGCCGTTCTGGCCGGGCAACCCCAACCTGCCGGTTGGTGCGCCGTTCGGGCTCGCCGTGCTCATCACGACCCTCGGCGCCGCGGGCGTGCTGCGCATGCGCCGTAAGCGCTGACCACGCGTGCGCGTCTTGCGCGGATGATACATAAGCCAACGACACAGGCCGCCGGCCAGCAGACCGGCGGCCTTGCTGTGTGCCGTGGCGCCGTATTA
>CAZMVU010000051.1:0-25308 GCA_964569295.1 uncultured Nitrospirales bacterium | reverse complement strand
AGGGAGTTGTATGACGTATGGGAAACGGCTCACGGCAATCGGCTAAAGAATTACGAAGTTTTCGGTCGGGCCATTTTCCCGCCATCCCCCCAACGCAAACCGGGATTTTCAACAACTTGGCGTGAATACCGGCGGGTCTACTCGAGCGCCGTTCTGCGCCAGCGCCTGATGACGAGCGCAATCGCCGGTAACGCGAGCAGGGCCGCCATGGAAAGCGCCAGGCCCACCCGGAAACTCCACGGCCTGTACTGAAACGTGACATGGTGCTTGCCCGGTGGCACGCGCACCCCGCGGAACACACTGTAGACGGGGAACACCGCCGCCGGCTCACCGTCGATGTGGGCGTGCCAGCCGGGGTAGTGCGTGTCCGCAAGAATGAGAATGGCCGCTTCCCTGGCATCGACGCGCACAGACACGCGGGTGGTCTGGCGCCCGACGATTCTGGCGTCACCGGGATCCGCGCGTGTGGCCTTGGGCAGGCCGCCGGCCGGCGGCGCCTCGAGCAGGGCTTCAACAGCCGGGTCGAAGGCCGGCGACCGCATGAGCGCGAACATGGCGTCCAGGTCGTCGGTGACCCGAGCCTTATTGACAAGGCGGGCGCGCGGCAACGCGGCGGGGTCGCGGTATACTTCGATGCCGTCGTGTGTGGCGATGTGTTCACACGCCGCGAGTTTCTTTTCGGGGACGAGGGGCGGATAGCGGGGATCGTTGAGAATATATGCAATGGCGCATGCGGGCGCCATCGCCTTGCGAATATCGGGGCCCAGTTCACGCTGGAAACGGTATGGGCGAAGGGGGTAGAGGCCGTCGTAACCCAGCCACTCTTCAATGCCGTAGGGCGCGAGCAGCCCCGAGGCGATGCCACCACTGGCGGCATCCACGCGGCACGGCTGGGGGAGGCCGCGCAGGTAGTCCGTGAGTGCGGTACGGGGCAACACCTGGTCGGCCCGGCGTGTGGGGAGAAGGCCCTGGTTGGCGTACAGCAGGTCGGCGGCGAGCACCACGGTGAGCAGCGCGACCACGAGCCGTGGCCGCATGGTGAAGCATTGCACGGCGAGCATGCCCATGCACAAAACGGCGAGCGCCACGCCAAGCCCCAGGTGCCACCGCACGTGGCCGCCGAAGTCCAGCAGCGCGAGTTTACCTGCATAAAACGCCCACACACGCCAAACAACCAGCGCGGCAACGGCTATGAGCGGCGTTGCCCGGGCGAGGTCGCGGAGATGCCGGCGTGACGCCGTCCAATGTTCGAGGCTTATGGCGGCAAGCGTGGGCAGCGCGAAGAGGGCGAAGACACTATGGTAAGCGGGGCGCATGGCCCGGAGGAGGGGCGCCCGGTTCACGAGGTCAAACGGCGGCATATCAATGGCGAGCAGCACAGCGAGGGCCGTTGCAATCAGTAACGCCCAGACACGCGCGCCCACGCCTGGCTCGCCCGCATGCTTCTTCCAGAGTACGGGTAAGAGGGCCACACATACCCACACGGCCATGCCCGTGTAGAGCATGCCGCACAGGTTCGCGTTGAGTGGTTTTCCCAGCCAGTAGGTGCCCGCAGCGCTCGTGCCGTAGAACCGGGGGACCCAAGTGGCGGCCAGAACCGCCGCGCTCAGGCTGTGTACAACCCCGCCGGCCCTTTCATCGCCGAAGCTCGTGGCGCTGTGGGCAAGGTACTCGGCGAAGGGGAGAAGCTGTACCGCGGCCACTCCCAGCGCGAGCATCCATCCGGCGGCATACACCGCCACTGGATACAACAGGCCGGCGCCGGCACCCCGCCCGAGAATCAGGCGCCACAAGAAATAGCTCGACATGCCGAGGCCAAAGGCGAATGCCGTTTCCGGGTGTCCGGCCAGCAGAAGCAGGCTCCCCCCGATGCTGAGCACGAAGAATCCCCGGCGGTAACGCCCTCCCAGTACGGATTCAATTCCCAGAAACACTACCGGCGCCCATACCGCCACATCGGTGAGCGGCCAGTAGCTCCAGACAAGGGCATAGCTACTCAGCATCCAGGCCAGGCTGTAGAAACGGGCTACGCCTGTGCGCCACCCCAGCGCGCGCCCGCACACATAGGCTGTCATGCCGCATAGCCAGAGCTTCAGCAATATGTACAGCGTGGTGGCCAGGTGCAATTCGAGAAACGCGTGCAGCAGGCGGGGCGGATAAAACACGGCGCTCTGGTAGTTCGCCAGGAGCGGCATTCCCCCCATCTCGTAGGGATTCCAAAGGGGCCATTCGCCGGACCACAGCGCTTCTTGGGTCACGGCGTAGTAGGGTGTGAAAGCGGTCACGATATCCGACATAATCGGATTCTGCGGACCCTCGTAGCCGGCGGGCGCGTATTCGCTCCAGGGGCGGCTTTCATAGAGCAGGCCGGCCGCCGTGATCCGTTCGCCGTGAAGAAAGACGCCGGGAAAAATGCACGCGAGCAGCGCGATAAGCAGGGCGGTGTGCACTGCGTATTCGCGCGCCCTTCTGAGGCGGCTTCCAGCGTGCTTGTGAGAAGAAGCGTGAGTAGCTTGCGTCGATGCCCCTGTCATGGAGGGAAGTTTAGATGCCGTGTGCATGTTTAGCAACTTGCATATACGCGCGCAGCACGGCCAAACCACATACCCGGGGCCCCGTGCAGGTGCAGGCGGAAAGGGCAGAGAAAGCAGGATTTTGTCTCCGCTGCGCCCACAACCCAAGGATGGGAAGGCGTGTTGCGTAGTTGGTGGTTCGGGGTGCGGGTTTGGGGTTCGGGGCGGCTTGTGATTAGCAAAGACGCCCGGGGTGGAACCCGGGCGCTGCCCGTTTCTCGAGGATGCCCTGGCCTGCGGCCCAGGCTGGTATAGTACGGGCCCTTGGCCCTGAAGAAACGGCGCGTTCGGGGCTACCGGGCGGGCGGCCCCGCGTACCTGGGAGCACGAGTGTACCCGCGCGCCGAAACTTCTTGTCCTTGAGTGCACAAACTGGCGTGTAAGGCCCTACTGCGCAAACGGATACCCACGGATTATCTTGGACACTATTGTCACAGTCTCATGATTCCTGCTGTGTATGCCGGTCTTTGGCTTCGAGCGCCGCGTGCAATGCGGCCACCGAGTCAAACACGTGGTCCGGTCTGCGCGCTGCCGTTTCCAGATCGGCGGGGGTGGTCTCGCCGCTGAGCACCAACACCGATTGGGTACCCGCGCGATAGGCCATTTCCATGTCCGTGTAGAGGCGATCGCCCACCATGGCGGTCGCCTTCGGCGTGGCGCCCAGTTTGTCCAGGCCCATGCGAATCATGGTGGGAAAAGGCTTGCCGATATAGGTTGGCGTGCGTCCAGTGGCGGCCTCGATGAGCGCGGCCATGGCGCCGCAGTCGGGAATGAAGCCGTACTCGGTGGGGCAGACCCTGTCAGGATTCGTGGCGATGAAAGGCAGCCCTTCGCGCAGGAGCAGGCATGCCCGTTCGAGCTTGGCGTAGGTGAGCGTGGTGTCGAAAGCCAGCACGACAGCGTCGGGCGCCATGTCATCGAGGGTGAAGCCGCCCCGGGTCACTTCCAACGTGAAAGAGTCGTTGCCCAGCACGAAAAGCCGCTGGTGATCGGTCTCCTTCTGGAGATAGCGCACCGTGGCCTCACCCGATGTGAGGATGTCGCCGGGGGCTGCATCGATGCCCATCCCATGCAGCTTCTCTGCATAGCGCGCGGCATCCTTGGTGGGGTTATTGGTAAAGAAGAGGTGTGGGCGGGCGGTGTCGCGGAGGTAGCGCAGAAACTCCGCTGCACCGGGGATCGGAGCGGGCCCCAAGTACACCGTGCCGTCCATATCCAACAGAAAGTAACGTAATTCTGTGAGGGCGTTATTCGCCGCTTCCTCGGCGCCGCTGCCGGCCGATACGTGGTGGGTCATAACGTGCTCGCTTTCCCCGGGCACACTCAAATGCCCGAATCCGGTGTCTGTTTTTTTCGAGACGGCCAGGGCTGCAGCCAGAAAGGCCGTTTCTGCTTTTTCCACCCAATGAGCTCCAAGACCGTCGCACAAAAAACGTAGCGTTCTGGCTGCACCCCAAGCATGACCGCCGTTTCTGGCCAGACTTCTCGCATCCGCATTTTTGCGGCGCATACGCCACCGGGCGGCACATTGGGTTTACGCTGTCGGGCTTACGCGCGGAACCAAAGACAATGTACTTGGCAGGCCGTGTCGACGACGGCAATGCGGTATTCTCTATCACGCGCGGCCACAGCGTCAAGAGCTGGCACGGTACTGGCTGCGGTGACACTTTTCGTCGTCGTGCGACACTTTGTGCGTGCCAAAACGCGCCGGTTCGGTGCTGAGAACAGGTATTTTGTGTGCACAGGCAGCGGTATTATCAGTATTCATGGCAATTGGGGCCGCCTACCAAGTTGGCCCGGGAATTGCTCCGATAGTGCCAACAGTTGAACGGACGGTCGGCCCCACAGCGGGAGCCAACAACATAGGCGTCAGTGGGAACAGCGTTCCCAAACCAACCTAACCAACGGGAGGTAGTACTATGAAAAAGATTCGCAAGAGCCAAGGTTTCACCCTCATCGAGCTTATGATCGTGGTTGCCATCATTGCCATCATCGCGGCCATCGCGATACCGAACCTGCTGCGTTCGCGCATCCAGTCGAATGAATCGGCTGCGGTGGGCAACCTGCGGACAGTGGTGGGGGCCCAGACCGCGCACTCGGCGGCCGAGTTTGCCTACGCCACCACATGGGCCGAACTGACCGATCCCGTGCCACCTTTCCTGGATGGTGAGTGGGACGGCGTTTCCAAGAGCGGTTATGACTTTGTGCTGGGCGGCACGGCCACGAACTTCTCAACAAATGCGGACCCGGTGGAACTGGGGGTGACGGGCAACAAGGGCTTCTTCACGGATTCCTCGGGCGTGATTCGCTACGCTGATGACGCAGGAGCCGATGCGACCAGCCCGGTACTCGGCCAGTAATGACCTGACTGCGATTATTTATTCTTGGACTATTGGCAGCGGCGAGGCCCAGCAAGGACCTCGCCGCTTCCTTTTCCCCGGCTCTGGAGAGCAATGAGGCGCGTATGCAGGCTTTGGTCTGCGTGAGGGGGATGGGAGGGCAGAAAGACGGCCCGGCGCGCACGCTTGTAGCGAAGGTGACCCCGGTTATTCTGGCATCAAAAGGCCGAGGCGGGCGGGACTGCCCCGAACGTGGACGGCTGTACACAGGGAGGCTGATATGGCAAACCACCGCCACGGATTTACGCTGATCGAAGTGACTATTGTTGCAGCTATCATCGCCATTATCGCCGCCATCGCCATACCCAACCTGCTGCAGTCCCGGGTGCGTGCGAACGAAGCGACAGCCATTGAAAACTTGCGGGTTATCACGGCGGCCCAGTTCGGCTATAACGCAGCGAAAAGCACCTTTGGCGATTTCGCCTCGCTTTCCGACCTGGCCGGTGGCCCCGTTAGCGGTTTCCTCGACGTCTCCTGGGAAGAGGGCGTTATCAAGACGGGCTACGTGTACTCGATGCCCGTATTCAATCCCGGCACCTTCGAGTGTTACGCCGACCCCGAGGCGCCCGGCCATACGGGCGTGCGCTATTTCCGTGTCGACGCCTCGGGTATTGTCCGCTATGCCTTCAACGGCCACCCTGACGAAGCCGCCCCTGCCATCGGAGACTAGCCCGAAGTTCCAGACATCTGATAAGCCCAGGTTGGCTGTGGCGGGTGGGCCTGTTCATCCGCTGTTGGTGGTTTCATAATCGAAGGGGGGGGCGTCGGGGTTGATCTCGTCTTCCAGTTCTTTGTGCAATGTATTCAGCGCATTCTGAACCAGAACGCGGTGATTCTCGACGACCTCGAAGCCGTCATCGGGCGGTGGGGAGATGGGCGCACCGACCACGCCGACGATATGGGAGAAGGGCTTTGGAATGGGAAACCGGTCCCATGAGTGCAAGCGCCAGGCCCGGTTGATGGCATAGGCAAGGGGGAGTATGGGCGCTTGCGTGCGGCCGGAGAGGATGCTGAGCCCTGGCTTGGCCACGCGCCGGGGCCCCCGGGGGCCGTCGAGGGTGAAACCGGCCACTTTCACCTGCTCGAAGGCTTGCTGGAGGTTGCGCAAGCCCGCGCCTCCGCCACGCGATGAGGAACCACGCACCGCATTGAGTCCCATGCACCGCACGATGCGCGCGGCGAGTTCGCCGTCGTAGCTGAAGCTGGTCAGGGTGTGGTAGTTGGTGCCGCGGAATTGACAGGCCGCCATCGCCATGGTCTCGTGCCAGACGGCGCATAGAACCCCGCGTTCTTGGAATTCGCGCAGCCGGTGGGTCTCACGTTGCTCGAAACGGCATGTAAGAATGAGGCCTTTGAGGGCGGCCGCCACCAGGGGGGGCTGGAGGCGCAATGCAAGCCGCTGCTTGTGGGTGAACGTGTACGGGCTGTCGTATGCGATACCGGGTAGCTTCAATGCTGTTCCAGGCCCCGTATGAGCTGGTAAATGACCCGTGTGCGCGGTGTGGGCAGCGAGGCAAGCTGGGCGCGCCGAATGATCTCACCGCTGATGGCGTTGATCTCGGTGGCCTTTCCCGCGCGTATGTCTTGCAGCATGGAGGAGATATTCGTGCTGGTGCGCTGGCAAATGACCTCCGCCTCCTCCACGAGGCTCTGTTGAAAGCGGTAGCCTTCCGTGGCAGCCACTTTCGCCGCCTCGACCACCAGGTCGCGCATCAATTGGCGCACCTCTTTGATCTCGATCAGTGCGCCATTGGGCACATTGAGCACCGCGGTGAGCGGGTTGATGCCGGCATTGATCGCCACCTTTTCCCAAATGAGCTGGCCCGGTGATTCTGTAGGCTCGACATTGAACCCGGCCTTGCTCAGCACCTCGACCACAGGATCGACCGGGCACGAGGTCCACGCGCCCACATGGGTGAGGCCGCGGCCTGCATGGCGCACATGCCCTTCATCGAGGAGGGTGCATCCTTCTGAAGTAACCCCAACCAGGATGCGCGCACTGCCGATCATGCTGCACAAGGTTTCCACGTTGCCCAGGCCGTTTTGCAGGGTGAGCACCGGTGTTTCGGGCGGAAAACGCAAGGCGCTGGTAGCGTAGGCCTTGGTCAGCACGATGACCAGGTCAATGCCCGCAGGCACCGCTGTCACGACTTCGACCTTGGCGTGTATGGACTGGCCGTTTTCTTCCACGGTGAGGCCCGACTCGTTGAGCCGCGTGGCCCGGTCGTTCTTGTAATCGACCAGATAGGTTTTGATGTCACTGTTGGCCAAGTACGCAGCGAATAGACACCCCATGGCCCCGGGGCCGACGACCGCTACCTTCATGGCGTTTCCCTTCCTTGCTTAGAGCTTCACGATGAAGCAGTCCGAAAATTCTGTATCACGGCGGAGCCGGTCACGTGCGGCCCTGGCGGTATCCTTGTTGTCGAAGCCCGCGGCGACAACGATGTATCGCTTACCGTTTTGCTGTATCAGGATTCTGCATTCCACATCCTGATCATGCTCGAGATTCTCCTTTACCTGGCGTGCTTTGCTTGCGCGATCCGGGCCGCCCAAGGTCACCATCTGCACGCCATAAGCGCCGTTGTTGCCGTTGCCCAGCGGTTCAAGGCGCGGCTCCGGCTCGGAATCGCTTTTGGGCGTTGCCTCGGGCTTGGCCGGTGGCTCGTTGGCCTCGGGAGGATCGGATGGCATGAGCGCCGGCTGCGCTTCGGAGGGGGCTGCGGGTACCGGCTTTTGTTTCGGTTTCGGTTCCGGTTCCGGTTCCGGTTCCGGTTCCGGCTCCGGCTCCGGCTCCGGTTCCGGTTCCGGCTCCGGCTCTGGCTCTGGCTCCGGCTCCGGCTCCGGCTCCGGTCCCGGCTCCGGTCCCGGCTCCGGCTCTGGCTCCGGTTCTGGTGGACCGGACGCACTGTTTGTCACGGCACGGTCACCCGCAAGGGGTGAATAGGGCGGCAAGTCGACGGGCGTGTTTTCTGCCGCGGTAATGTTGGCCGGTAAGGGCGGCACATCTACCACGCGGGGTTCTTCTGAAGGGGGAACGCCGAGCGTGCGGGCGGAGCTGGGCCGGCGAATGCCGTTGTCCGCAACCATCGTATCTGATTCTTTACGTGCGGGTTCTTTTTGTTCTGGCCTGCCCAAGTCCGCGGGCGGCTTTTCGCCGGGCGGGGCAGGAGAGGGGGTGTCTGAGAGGTCTGCATCACGGCCCTGGTCTTGCGCGGCCACGGTGTCCAGTGAGCGGTCGTACTTGCCGACGAGGACGCCTAGAAGGAAGCAGGCGAGCATGACAAACAGGGAGACACAGATGGCTATGACCAAGTGGCCGGAGGACACATTGGCCCAAGGCTGACTATTGCCTTGCCGGCCCCGATTACCCGCTTTGGCCATGGTGGGCTTGTGCTCCTTCGGGCTGGTTATCCGTTTGGTCCCCCTGTTGTTGCGGGGGCGTTTCCTCTGTTTCCGGCGGCTCTGAAGCCGGATTTTCCAGTTCTTCGAGCCGCGTTACCAGCCGTGTGCGTGCTGTTTCCATTTCGCTGTACGTGAAGCTGGGATCGCGCACCTCAATGAGGCGATTTCCGATCCGGTCGGCATACAGGGACAAGCGGGCTTCCCCCTCGGGCTCGTCGGACTCCTTGATCAGCCGGAACACCTTCTGCCGCCGGAGCAATTGAGCGGCGAGATAAGCCTTCGCCTGTTCGAGCCGATCCTCCTCCTCGATGGCTTCGTAGAAAAGTCTTCGCAAGGGTGAGAATACCTCGGGAGGCTCTGCTTCCGCAACCTTGGGGTCATAATATCGCGGCGACCATACGGAATATGCGGCCTTCGCACGGTCGTTTGTCCAGCAATCGCGGCAATAGTCTTCGCGTCGAAGCGCGCCTTCGGCCACGCGGACGAGGGAATTGAACGTTTCGTCATGCTGGAACGGGTGTTCGCAGGCACAACAGGTTTTCGAGGCTTTGCTTATCTTGATTTCCATAGAAAGTCACGCGGTTGTAAACACATGTGCCAGGTAACGAAAGGATTATCTGCCGGTACCGACGAGTGCTCCTCCAATCTTAAACAAATCGAGGAGAACCTGTCTAGGCGTATCGAGCACTTTGAAGGCTTCGCTGCCGACTTCCGCCGCGCCGCTGACCACGGTGACGCCCACCGAGGGCAGGCCGACCACTTTGCTGCTCGGGCGGAAGCTGGGGCCGGAAATCTTGAAGGTGAGCTCGATGTCGTTCTGCGAGACGCGGTGCCCCTCGACGTTGAAGTAATCCTGAAACATGGGCATGTGCGCGGCCGTCTCGGGCGCGATAGCCACCTTGAGGGTGTAGTTCATATCGGCATCGACGACAAACTCGCCATCGCCGGTAATGGTGATCCCTTGCAGGTCCAGGCGGATATCGGAGGTGCGTACGATGTCGCCATCCATAACCAGATCGAACATGAGCTGCGAGAATTGAAGTGAAGGGGGTAAGGCCGCCCGCTTGCCCTGGAGGAAGTCCTGGAAGCGGGTGAACAGGTAATCGGCGCTGAACTTTCCATTCCGAAACGCCATTGTGCCCGAGCCCTCGAGCGTGCCTGGATCATCATGGTCGATGGTATAGCCGACGTTTCCCGTAGCCTCGGCTTCGAGCATGGTGGGAAAGTTCAGGTGCTGAATAAGGTTGCTGGCGGGTACGGCGTCCCAACGCGCATTGAGGGTCGATACATTGTCCCGCTTTTCGAGGTGGTACCGCCCCTCGACCCGCCCTTCGCCGCTGATGGCGGCCTCGAAATGTTCAAAGTCTGTCATGTCCTCGTTGAATGCGCCCCGCCCGAGAAAGGCGGTGCCTGACCAGGGGGGTACGTCGAGGGCTTGCGCCGAGACGTCGAATGTCCAATGGCGCGGTCGCGGCGGGTATTTTTCGATCAACTCGGGGTCTTGGCGGAGCTCGGTGAACCAGGTTTCGCCGAATGGGGGCATCGACCCCGAGTCAACGGCAACGTGCAATTCGCCATCGCGGCTGTCGGTGGTACGGTTGTCCAGCACAACATCGATATCGAGCCCCTGTGCTTCAATGGGAAAAGACATATCTTCAGCGCGCGCGGCGATGCTGTCAATCTTGGCGCCGCACTTGATGATGGCGCCCTCGGGTAGATCGTTGGCCCGTTGCCATTCGAAGTAGCCGTCGTGCATGGTGGTGCCGGTCAGCGTATAGGGGATGCGCAGGCATGGGCTCACGCCGAGCACTTGGGCCTCGCTGGCCTGGCCGCGCATAGTTTCCAGGCGCCACTCGCCTTCATGCCACTGTATGCCCACGTTGAAACTGGCATGGCTTGTCGCCAGGTCGAGATCGCCCTCGAGGGTGATAGTCTCGCGTGGGCGAATCTCGACGTGAAGGTCTTTCACGGTGGCGCCAATACCGGCGGGCTTGAAGAACCACCAGTTGTGTTCCAATTCCGCCTGCGTAGCGTCGATGGTGAGATCGAAACGGTAGACATCGGGCTTGAGTTCGCCGGTGCAGCGCATGGCGGCGGAGCCGGCCATTTCAGTGTGCTTGATCCCCTTGCCGAGCAGGGTGTTTTCAATGTTCGCGAGGGTACCGGTAATCTCGAAGGCGCCTGTCTGTTCCGCGAGGTCATAGCTGAGTTTGCCGAGCACGGGATTGTTTTCGATTAACACATTGACCGGATTTAACTGCACCATTTCCTCGGACAGGCGCAGGGTGCCGGTGATGTCCTGGGTGTGCAGGCCGGCTTCTTCGTGGGAGAGGGCGCCACCGGTGATGACGGCGGATCCGCTGGTAAAGCCGTCCCGCGAATTCCAGGCGACATCCGTGTTGCCCAGGCGCACATCCACAGCGGGCAATTGCGGCGAGGCAGGGGAGAAGGCGAACCGGCCGCCGCTGAGTTCTGCATGGGCATCAACGGTGAGGTCGCCGGGAGGGCCCGTAAACGTTACACGCAGTCGAGAAGGGTCTTCCAGTTGCACATCGAGTGCGCCCATCTCAGCAAACGCGCGTGGCGCGATGTTCTGCATCATGTTGGCAAGCGGGAGGTTGCCCGCATGCAGTTGTAAATCAATGAATGGCTGGGCCTTCGCAAATGAGATGCGCCCCTCGAGTTCGCCGGCCACCTGGGGGGTATTCGCCTTCGCGGTGGTAAGTTGCAACTCGTTCTTTGCGAGGTCGTAGGTGCCCAGGGCTGTGAAGGTACCCGTAGCCGGACGCAGGAAAGCGGGCTGATCGTGTATGGCGAGGTTCTGAAAGTCCATGTTCAAGTGGAGCATGTATTGGTCGTTCGGGTAGGTGGTCACGCGTATGCGCGGATGGACGACCCCGGACTTGAGGAAAGTGCCCGCCGCCGGGGCCAGACCCGTGATGTCTTCCACGGCGAGCCGGTCGCATGACAGGATGGCATCGAATTGCTGGGGAGAGGCGTAGGTGAATTTGAGTTCCAGCGGCTTGACGGCGGGCGCACCCAATTGTGCGTGTACATGTCCGGACACGGCCTGCGCATCGAGGGGCCGCGAAATGTCGAAGGAGACGTTTTCGAGGACGAGATCGGATTCACCCAAAAGATTGCGCGTCTCGATACGGCAGTTGTTGCCCACGAACCGGAAAGCGGTGTCGGGGAGGGGGGGAAACCCTGCCGCTGCGGCCATAGTCGGCATCAGCACCCACTCATTGCCGGGCGGTCGAATGAGAATGACTTGGGCGTCGTCGGTCTCGATGCGGTCAATATTTACCTGGCCATAGAGCAGGTCAATCAGATCGATGTCGACGCGGCAGATAGGCGCTTTAAGTCGAATCAGCGGTCCGTGTTCCGATTCGAGCAGCACGTGGAGATTCTCGATGCGAAGTCCCCGCAGTCCATTGACCACGACCGCTTCCATCTCGAAATCCGCCCCGACCTGCTGCGCAATGTGCTCCTGTAGGCTCAGGCGCAGGTCTTCGAGCTTGTATTTGACAAACAACAGCCCCCCAGCCACCAGCACCGCCGCCACCAGCAACGCCACCAGCGCAACCCGTGCGCGTCGTGCGTTGGCGTTTTGCTTTTGCCGTGCGTTTGCGGGCGGTCGTGTGGAAGCTCGTTGTGCTTCGCGTTGCGTATCCAGCGCTATTCTTCCGTGCTCGTTTCCGCGCCGTCGTCAGGCCCTGTGGCCAGCGGCAGGGGCGGGGGCGGCGAAAACGGGATGCCCTTGATTTCAAGTACCCTGGCCATCATCTCCTCCGCTACTTCGGGATTGTTGCGCAGGTATTGCCGGGTGTTCTCACGCCCTTGCCCCAAGTTTTCATCGTTATACGAGAACCAGGTACCGCTCTTCTTCATGATCTTCTCGGCCAATGCCAGATCGATAATGTCGCCCTCGCGTGAAATGCCTTGGTTGTACAGAATCTCGAACTCGGCGATGCGGAAGGGGGCGCCCATCTTGTTCTTGACCACCTTCACTTTCACCCGGTTGCCTATATTCTCTTCTTTATCTTTAATCGCGCCGATGCGGCGGATATCCAGGCGCAAGCTCGAGTAGAACTTGAGCGCACGGCCGCCCGTGGTGGTCTCGGGACTTCCGAACATCACCCCAATTTTCTCGCGGATCTGGTTGATGAAAATGACAAGCGTCTTCGATCGGCTGATGATGGCGGTGAGTTTGCGCAGTGCCTGGGACATGAGCCGCGCCTGCAAGCCCACGTGGGAGTCGCCCATCTCGCCTTCGATTTCCGCCTTCGGCACCAAGGCCGCCACCGAATCGATAACGATCACATCCACGGCATTGCTGCGCACCAAGCTCTCGCAAATCTCGAGCGCCTGTTCCGCCGTGTCGGGCTGCGATACCAGCAAATCATCGATTTTTACGCCGATGTTACCTGCGAAGGTGGGGTCGAGCGCATGTTCCGCGTCGATATAGCAGGCGATGCCGCCATTGCGCTGTGCATTGGCAACCACGTGCAGGGCAAGCGTCGTCTTGCCCGAGGACTCGGGACCGAATACCTCGACCACACGCCCGCGTGGTAAACCGCCCACACTCGTGGCGATATCGAGCGAGATGCTGCCCGTCGAGATGGCCTGCACATTATTCGCATAGGTCTCGTCGCCAAGACGCATCAAGGTGCCTTGGCCGAATTGCTTCTCGAGCTGGGATACCGCGATATCGAGCGCTTTCGATTTAGCTTCCGCCTGGGATTCCGATTTCGGGGGCATATGCGCGTTCCTCCATTCTGACCTGAACAAATATTCACCACAAGGCCGATTGTGACATGTTTCCCGCCTTGTGTCAAGTCCCGCATCGGCTGTCGGCGATTCTACTCCTTTCCAAGGGCTAAGTCCATCCGCTATAGTACGGCAAACAAGAAAACGGCCACAAGAAAGTACCCCCGCCCATGTTTGTACCAGCGTTATTCCTGAGTCTTGCACTGACTCTCGGCGATGCGCCGGCCCTCTGGCAGATGGAGCCCGCCGAACTCACCGCCTATCTCACGGAAGTGCATGATGCCCATCCGAATTTCGAGCGGCGGTTGACCCGTGTTGTGCGCGACAGCGTTGGCACGCCCTATGCCCCCGGGCCGCTCGGCGAAGGCCCGGACGGCCAATACGACACGGACCCGCTCATGGACCTCAGCCGCGTGGACTGCGTAACGTTCATCGAGCAGGGGTCGGCGCTGGCGGCGTGCAAGACCTACGATCAAGCCCACGCCCTGTTGCAACGCATCCGCTACAAAGAGGGCCGGATCGGCTACGAGCACCGCAATCATTTCATGATTTCAGACTGGGTAGCGAACAACCGCGCGTGGTGCCGGGAGATCACGGGGGACGCCGGGACGCCAACCAAGACCGAGACGCGCTCCATTAGCCGGCGGGATTTCTTCGACAAGGTCGATGCCCCGGACCTTGGCGAGGACACGCCGGATGAAAAAATTGCCCTGACCTACATCCCGAGCGCGGAGGCCGGCGCCGCACTCGACCATATCGAGGCGCCCACAATGGTCGTGTTCATCGGCAACATCGACTGGCTCTTCGCCTTGCACACGGGCCTGCTCATCGCGCGGGACGACGGCCCGCCCCGGCTCTACCACGCCAGCTCGAAAGCAGAGAAGGTGGTCGCCGCCTCCCTCACGGACTACCTCGAAGAACAGGCCGGCCGCTACCTTGGGATCGCGCTGTACCGATTGGAGGCACCGCGGTGGGAGGAGGACAATAGAACCACGAATGGACACGAATGAACAGCAATAAGAGGTAGTACCATAAAGAGGGTAACGGGCAATTAAAGAGCCAGAAAATATCGAGCATCATCGGCAACCTGTTGCAGTACAGCGCCTTATCGAGTCTGAAAAGTGCGGTAATTGGGACGGCGGTTGCCGCAACCGCCGTCTTGGGGGCTTGTGTCAAGTTTCGGCTCGCCCTCCCTGTAGACGGGAACGCGCCCTTTTCTTTAGGGCCGACGGCCCGAATTATCCCAGCCTGGGCCGCAGGTCCATAAGTGTTAACTTAGGGTGCGGTTCTTCTACTAGCGATGTTTTGGTTCCTTCGTGCCCGTTGTGAGCAAGCAAAACGGGACTGACACAAGCGAGCGAGTCCCCGAGCAGGGACAGTCACCTTTTTGCTTCACTTTTTCACCAACAGCGCGGTAGTACAAAAACTGCACCCTTAACTTAAAGACCAGGTCTCCAGCACCTCGGTGAACTGGGCGTGCTGCCGGCGGCGTTGCCGCGAGGCCTCCACGAGGTCTGCGCGGATTGCGGGGGGCTATGAAGGGCGCTGTCTTGGTTTTTTTTGAAGGAGGGCCCCCGAGATTATCTTGGCCACTGGTGCGCCAATGTAATGGCAAATACACCGGCGCAATTTCGGCGGGGCGTTGCCGGTTGCTTTCAACCTTTGCGGCCATTACCATCTGCTGTGTGGTGGGCTATGGGAGCCAACCGTTCCAATCGGTTGGGGGGGCGGGGGCTTTGGGAATGGCCGCCGTGAATCTGGCACATCGGCAACAAAGGAACCAGGGAGCTATGCAAATGCACTACAAGCGTCTATTCATTGTGGCCGCCGCAATCGTGGCCTCCGGGACATTGGCTGCCATAGGGTATCGTGCCCCGGCCACCTGGGCGGGCAGCGCTTCGTCCCTATGCAGAGAGGGTGCGGCCACCCACGGGCACAATGTGCGACGGACGGGCGAGGTGGTTCTTGCGAGCGACGTTGGCGGCCGCAACGGCGGCGCGCTTCCGCTGGTGGACATTTCGGGCGATAAAACGCGCCATACCATTATCGCACAAGGAACCGAGGAGGTTTATCAGGGGCACCCGACGACGTTGTGCATGCCGGATGGCAAGACGATCTTCGCCGTATGGTGTATCGGCCATGGTGGCCACGCGGGGCCCATGGCGCGTAGTAATGACGGTGGCCAGACTTGGACACGCCTCGACGGGCGGCTTCCGGAGGGTTTTGAAACCCATGTCAACTGTCCGAGTATCTATCGCATGGTGGATCCCGAGGGCGCCGAACGGCTCTGGGTGTTTTCTGCCTGGTCCGGCGAACCCGAACTGCCGCCGTATATGCCGCGCATTGTCAGCGAAGATGGCGGGGCCACCTGGCGGGAAGCCGAACCACTGGGCGAGAAGTTCGAGAATGTGATGACCTTCAGCTCGGTGTTGCGGTTGAAAGACGGCGCTTATCTTGGTATGTACCACCGGCGCACGGGGCCCGGAAACAAATCGCTCGAGGTTATGCAAACCTTCTCGCGAGACGGCGGGGTAACCTGGTCGGCCCCGGAGGTCGCTGCCTTCGTAGCGGGCAAAAAGGCATGCGAGCCATTCGTGTTCCGCGCGCCAGACGGCGAGGAGCTGTGCTGCCTCATGCGGGAAAACACGCACACAGGCCGCAGCCTCATGATGTTCAGCGGTGACGAGGGGGCGACCTGGAGCGAACCCGTCGATACACCGTGGGGATTGACGGGCGACCGGCATATGGGCGTCTACACACCCGATGGCCGTCTCGTGATTGCCTTCCGCGATCGCGCGCTCGACAGCCCGACACATGGCCACTTCGTGGCATGGGTCGGCTCCTACGAGGACATCCGCCACGCCCGGCCCGGACAGTGCCGGCTCAAGCTGCTGCACAGCTATGCGGGCGGGGATTGCGGCTATCCCGGCATGGCGTTGCTCTCCAACGGCGCCATCGTTGCCACGACCTACATCAAATACCGGCCGGGCCCAGAGAAGCACTCTGTAGTGAGCACGCGTTTTACGATGGAAGAGATCGACGCCATGCTTGCCGCCGATGACCCGGAAACCATCGGAAATGGGGCCTGAACAACCATTCGCATTCGGCCAGTCCCCGGCGCCGCCATGACAGTAGCCGCCCCCCACTACGGCGGCCGGCGCAGAAGCATCCAGGCAGCACCGACAATGAGGATGAACAGGCCGATATGCAAAACCTGCTCGACCATGAAGAACAGCGTCCCCGTGGCAGAAAGAGCCAGGCCGGTGACGGCGAGGAGGGCACCGGCTTTGAAGGCACGCTTTTGGCGGGCCGGGCCGGCGGCGTAGTGCATGAGAAAGATACCCAGGCAACTGGCGGCCAGGAGAAGCAACTGTATCACGCCGCGCCTACTCGCCCCAGCGGGCTTTGCGTGCACATTCATTCAGCCAGCGGCACTGCGCGGCGAGGCGCTCCATCCATTCGGCTGCTGTAAATCCCGCCACCTTGCCGCCCTGCTGGTTTAGCTGGTAAGCCACGGTGGTAATGTGTTTCACGCCGACCGCGTAGTATAACGACACCATCTCCGCGTAGGACAGCTCGCGGCTGAGCTGGTAGTTGTCCAGGATGGTGTTCATGCGCGTCTCGAGCCGGGCGGGGTCGGTGGTGGTGCGCAGGCACAGATTTGACAGGCCATAGGCGATGTCCTCGAGATAGCAGCCATCACCTGCAAACTCGAGGTCAACAATGGCCACAAGCGTGTCGCCCTGAAACAAGAGGTTGCCGCCGTGCCAGTCGCCATGGATGAGGCCGGTCTCGAATTCACTGCGCTTCTCGATGCTGAGTTCCTTGGCAGCGCCTTGTAGAAAGAGCGCGATCTCGTTGCAGCAGTCCGTCATATTCGCTGCATCGCGCTCGGCCTTGGCCGCCTCGAAAAGTTTCTGGAAGGCGGACCGGGGCACCTCGCTGAACCGCCACATACGCACGTCGCGCGGCGGGCACGGCAGATCACGGCACACCCGGTGAAACTCGCCCAGTGCATGGGCGGATACGGTGAGGCGCGGGGTGTTTACCTTCATGGCCTCACCCGCAATAAACCGCTGCAATTCCATGGCCCAAGTCTCGAGTTCGACGATGCCCTTGCCGTTCGCCGCGCGTTGAATGCGCGCCACGGGCAGCCCGTTTTCCGCCAGATGGTCCGAGAGCCGGTGCTGGAAACGCAATGCGTCGAGTACGACCGGGTCGCGCTTATACGTTTTCACAAGGAAGCGGCCGGCGTCCGTATCGACCACCATTTTGCGGTGACGGCGCTGGTGCGCCAAGGCAAGCTGTACCGGCCGCTGCACAGCGCCGACATCATAGTGGCGCCGGATCACCTCCGCCACGATATCGAGTCCTTTAAGTTGCGCTTCGCTCACGGGGCGTTCAATACCTCCTTCGATTCCACATGGTCAAGCAATGCCGCCTTCTTGAACCAGGTGGGCTTCATCTTGCGCGGCCCGTAAAGATCACGCGCCTGGTCCACATGGTGCGGCGAGTCCGGATCCGCGCTCGCCCCCCATTGGGTGGCCGAGTACGACTCGATCCCCGTCTTGTGGAAGAACATGAGCATGGCCGCCATGCTGCCACTGTCCGCCACGAGCCGGCCCGACCCTTCCGGTTGCTCGCTCGCCTCGACATCGCGCAGCGTTTCCGTGGTGTTCTGGCCGCGGCCGAAATCGGCGCCGTCACACGGGAAAAAGCGGCCGCTGCGCCCCACGACATGCATATCGCCCCACGTTACCGGCCAGTTTTCACCATACAACGCTTTCTGCGCGGTGAGGGTGTCGGCGAGAACGGCGATGAGTTTGCGCTGTTGTTCTTCCGGTAGTGCGGCGCCCGCTGCAATCGCCGCCACATCCACTTCTGCTTTGGGGGCGGCAAGGCGCCATGCGCGGTAAAGCGGGGCCGCTTTGCTGTCGCTCGTAAACTTGCCATCCCACGCGAGAATACGTTCCGCCGCTTCCTTAACCGCCGCATCGAGGTCATCGCCTGTCGTTTGCACCGCTTCCTGGAGCGCTGCCTGCCACGGTTTCGCAAGCAGGTCGTAAACATCCATGGTGATCGCCTTGGCATCCGCGACGGTCACTTGGTCATTGGCGGCGAGCAAGTCAAGCGCGCGGCGCCCCCGGGGGTTCGTCTTGTCCCAGCTCACATTGTAGATATACGGCTTATACTTGTCCGGCGTGAGGGGTGAGTCGCGGCAGATCATGGCCGGGCTCGTGTTGCAACTTTGCAGGTAGCCCGCATCCGGGTTGATGGTCCACACCAGGTCGCGGACGTCGTGTATCCCTTTCCAGGCGGTGGCCGCCGTATCGCCCGGCACGGGCTTCGACCATGACCACGGGCCTTCCGGCCGTATGGGCGTGCGGCCCACGCGCGCATAGCCGATGTTGCCGTCGCGATCAGCGAAAATAAGGTTCTGCTCCATGAAATGGTTCATGCGCAGGACCTCGAAAAAAGCATGCGCGTCGTCAGCCATGGCCATGGCGTGCAATTGCTCGAAGGAGCCCGTGTCGTTCATGTACGGCGTTTTGCCGGCATAGGCCACGCCATTCTCGAAGTCCGGCTCGCCGAGCAACGGCCCATGCACTGTGAAGGCAGCCGGCATGGTGCGCGGCTCTTCTTCCCCCTTCACCTTGATATGGAATACTTTCAGCTTCGGTATCTTCCATTCGTCCTCGTAGCGGTACTGAAAGCCAATAGGCGCTTCTCTAACCGGCAGCATGTACACATCCCCGGTGTCGGGGCCGCCTGTGGTGCAGGCCCAGCCGACATTCGCGGTGTGCCCGAGGGCCATGAGGGGCGTCCCGGCAAGGAAAAATCCGTTCATGACGAGGTCGCCGCCGAATACCCGCGCCTCGTAAAACAACGCGAGGCCTTCCCACGAGAGGTGTGGGTCTGTCAAGAGGACCGCGCAATCCGCCGCGGAGCGTTCCGGGCCGATGGCCCAGCCATTCGAGGCGAAAGGCGGGCCTTCAGGCCGGTTCTTATAATCATCGAAAAGGGTGCCGAGCGGCCACTGCAGCATCATCGTGCGGCCCACAGCGGCCGTGTGCCACCCGGCGAGCGGAAAAGCGAAGTCCGGTTTCGCTTCCGGGTGTTCGCTGACATAAGCCTCGACACCGCGCACATAGGCCTCGCCCAATGCGCGGACGTGCGCCGGGGCTTCAGGCCAGTACGCTTCGCACAGGCCCGCATTATCCGTCATGCGCATGGCGTAGTCTGTGCGCACATAGTCAGGGCCAAAGTGTTCCGCCGCCGTTCCCAGTGCCGTGTGGATGTTCTTGTAGATGTCGGCCAGGCGATCCGCCGCCATGGCATAGCCCAAACCGTAGGCCCCCTGCGCCGGGGTATCCGCATAGATATGCGGTACGCCCCATGTGTCGCGGTAGAGGGTCAATTCGCCGGCGCTAACGGCGCCCGCTGCCAAAGTGCAGGCCACGAGAGCCAAGACAATACCGGTATTCCGCATGAGCCCTCCTGTTCACAGTTGTTGGCGACGCTTGCACGCCACGCACAATAGAGTATCGCATTGCCCATGCGGCGGCCAAGCAGCGCGGCTATGAAACTGCGCAACTGCCGGGTGGCTCCGCGGGCGGGCGTCACGGTATAATGCGCGCGCATTGCCGGTATTTCCCCAGCCAAACCACGTGCAGTATTCCATGACACTCGATACACAACGCATTCGCGCCGTGGTGTTCGACTACGGCAACACGCTTATCCCCTTCGGACGCGGCGAAATCGCACAGCTTGATGCCGCGCTCCATGCCGGGCTGGCCGAACATTTCACACCGCCGGATCCCCGCATGGTGGCGGCCATTCGAGATCGAAACCGCATGACGCCTTACCAAGGGGACCCGCCCGCCTACCGTGAGAACGATCTCACCGAGATCACCGAAAGGCTCATCCGCGAACTCTATGACATCGAACCCGCCCCCGAGGTGGTCGCGGAACTTATCGACGTGCGCCACCGCGCCTTCGTGAACGTGCTGCAAACGCCAGACTATGTGGTGCCGTTGCTCGAGCGCCTGGCCGGGCGCTACAAACTCGCCGTGCTATCGAATTATCCCGGGGGCGCCTCCATCCGCGAAGGGCTCGCCCGCGGCGGACTCGATGCATACCTCGAGGCTGTCGTGGTTTCGGGGGACCTCGGCTACTGCAAGCCGCACCCGATCACCTTCAATACCGTGGCCAATACGATTGGCCTGACGCCGGAGGCGCTGCTCTATGTGGGTGACAACTGGCTGGCGGATGTGCAGGGCGCGAAGCGCGCGGGCTGGCAGATGGTCCTTTCGCAGCAGTGGCGGCCGCCGGAGGTTTTCCCCCCGGAACCTGGCCACCTCGAACCCGACGCAACCATCGGCCATCTCACGGAACTCGAAACGCTACTGCGCGATGCATGATGCCGCCCCTTGCCAAACACGCATGTAGACGCACCATGGCGCAGAAAAAAAGCCGTGCAGCGCGCCGCAGTTACACTTCGGGCACGAGCGTATTGCTCGAGGGCGGCGCCCCGGGCTCTTCGCTGCAACGCGGCAAATACACGGTGAAGGCTGTGCCCTTGCCGGGTTCGCTCTCTACGTCAATCTCGCCGCCATGCTCCCGCACAAGCTTGTAGCTCACGGCCAGGCCGAGGCCCGTACCGGCGGAACCTTTGGTACTCACGAACGCTTGTCCAAGGCGGTTGCGAACCGCTGGCGGAATACCCCCGCCAGTGTCGCTCACAGTGATACTCACGCCACCGGCTTCATTTTGCAGGGTCACTGTCACCGTGCCGCCCTTCGGTTCACAGGCATCGATGGCATTGGTCACCAGGTTCATAAGCACCCGGTATATTTGCTGGGCGTCCACGCTCAGTGTGCCTTCCGGATCGTCCTCGAGTTCCAGTGCGACGTTGTAGCGATCGGCGCGGCCACGCATGGTTTCAAACACATCCCGTACGAGCTGGTTGAGGTTTGTGGGCATGCATTCGGGGACACGGTCGCGGGAGTAGGTAAGCAGGTTCATGACCAGCGTCTCGATGCGCTGCATGGCCCGGCCCATGATGGGCCATGCGCGCTCGACATACTTCATGTCGCCCTCGCGGATCGCCATATCCACGTATTCCGCGCCGCCCTTGATCCCGGTCAGGATATTCTTCATGCAGTGGCCGAGGCCGGCGGTCGCCTGGCCAATCGCGGCGAGGCGCTCCTGGGCCACCTTCTCCTGGTGCAGGCGCGCGTTCTCGACGGAAACGCCCACTACATAGGCAATGGCCGTGAATAACTGGAAATCGTTTTCGCTGAAACGCTTACCCGATCCGCCGGAGTCTACGTAAACGGCGCCCGCCACGGCATCGCGCCCGACCAGCGGCGCACACATGGCGGCGTGTATCTGCTGCGCAAAAATGCTTACGGCGCCGTCGAACCGGCTGTCTTCCATGGCGTCCACCGTGTGTATAGCAGTGCGCTCCGCCAGCACATGCTGCACAAGCGTGTTGCTGAGCGGCGGCCCCCCCGTTTCTCCCTCACGGGACCGGCTCGCCCGCACCACCGGCTCGCCCTTGTTCGCATTGAGCGTGAGCACAAAGGCGCGCTTCACCGGCAAGGCCTCGAACAACAGATCAAGAATCTGCGCCAGCAGGTCGTCTGTATCGAACACGGAGCCCAGCAGCCGGGCCGCCTTGTAGAGCACAGGCAGGTGTTCGTTGCCCGGGCCAGCCGTGATTTCCTCGGCAAGTTGCGCGCCTTGTTCATAACTGATCTTCGTCTGACTGCCGCCGCCCTCAGCGTAACAGGCAAGCCGGAAAACAGTCTCGCCCACCTGCAACTCGTCCCCTTCGCGCAGTTCGGCTTCCTGCTTGGGTTCCCCATTGATCAACAGACCGTTGCGCGAGCCGAGGTCCGCCACGCGTACCGTGTTTTCCACCAGCGAAACCTGCGCATGCCGGCGCGACACCCGTTGGTCCGTGAGCGTGATGTCGGTGTCTGACGCGCGGCCAATGACCAGACCCTTCTCCGTGACGAGATAACGCCGGTCCAGACCACCCGGCTCGCTGAGCACCAATTCGTGTGTTTGCATTGTCTATCCTTGCCTGAAGCATGAATGGCGGCGCCTTGCGAGGCAACCGGGCCAGACAGCCCCGCAAGCTTCCGCGCATGCCCGCCTGTTGGCGCGATCCGGGCACCCCATGGCCGCGCTTCATCGGGCCTCCTCCGGACAACGCTGGCAGCCCGCCTGTTGCGAAGGACGCCCACGTACGGCCTATGATAGAGTTGCGGTTGGGCCGGCGCAACTCCCCAAATTGCCGGGCAGTTGCACGGCCGCCAGGCTGATGATATATTCAGCCATCAAAAAGGTACCCGACAAGGAACCGTGCATGAATGCCGCCCAGATCATCGACCGCCTGCGAAGCGACCGGGAATTCAACCGCAACCTGACGCAATGGAAGACCATCCCCGCGCGGCCCGCCCGCTTCGGCGGATTCCCGGAGAAGCTGAACCCGCGGTTGGCCGAAGGGTTGCGAAAGCGCGGCGTCAACGACCTTTACACCCACCAAACCCAGGCCATCGGGGCGGTGCTGGATGGCGAAAATGTGTGCGTGGTGACGCCCACGGCCTCGGGCAAGACCTTGTGCTACAACATCCCCGTGCTGAACCGCCTGCTCGAGAATGAGAAAGCCCGGGCGCTGTATCTTTTCCCGACAAAGGCACTCTCGCAGGACCAGGTGACGGAGCTGAAGGAGACCATCGACGAGCTCGAGGTCAAGATCGGCACCTACACCTTCGATGGCGACACGCCGGCCTCCGCACGCAAGGCGGTGCGCAGTGCGGGCCATATCGTGGTGACAAACCCGGATATGCTGCACACGGGTATCCTGCCGCATCACACGCTTTGGATTCGCCTGTTCGAGAACCTCGAGTTCATCGTCATCGACGAAATCCACCACTACCGCGGCGTGTTCGGCAGCCACCTGGCGAATGTGCTGCGGCGGCTGAAGCGCATCTGCCAATTCTACGGGGCGGACCCGCAGTTCATCTGTTGCAGCGCCACCATCGCCAACCCGCAGGAAATTGCCGAGCGCATCATCGAGCGGCCCGTGCGGCTCATCGACGATAACGGGGCACCCGCGGGCGAGAAGCATTTCCTCTTCTACAACCCGCCGGTGGTAAACGCTGAACTCGGCATCCGCAAGTCGTCCGTGAAACAGGCGAGCCGGCTGGCCATGCAACTGCTCCAGCGCGATGTGCAGTCCATCGTGTTCGCGCGCAGCCGCCTGCGCGTCGAGATTCTCACCACCTACCTCAAGAACGCCGTGCGCAAGCAGGGCAAGGATCAGAACCTCGTGCGCGGATACCGCGGCGGCTACCTGCCCACCGAACGGCGCGCCATCGAGCAGGGGCTGCGCCGGGGCGAGATCATGGCGGTGGTGAGTACCAACGCCCTCGAGCTCGGGATCGACATCGGCTCGCTGGATGTATGCATCATGACAGGCTACGCCGGGAGCGTGGCGAGTACATGGCAGCAATCCGGGCGCGCCGGCCGCCGCACGAGTGTGGCGCTGGTGGTGCTCATCGCGACCTCGGCTCCGCTCGACCAGTACATCATCAGCCATCCCGAGTACTTCTTCGAGCAGCCGCCCGAGAGTGCGACCGTCGATCCGAACAACCTCATCATCGCGATGAGCCACCTGAAATGCGCCGCCTTCGAGCTGCCTTTCCTCGAGGGGGAAGGCTTCGGCTTCGACCCGCATTCGACCGGCGAGATTCTCGACTACCTCGCCGAGCAGCGTGTGCTGCGCAAGGTACGCAACAAGTGGCACTGGTCGGCGGATACCTACCCCGCAGAGGACATCTCGCTGCGGACGGCCGCGCCGGGTAATGTGGTCATCCTCGACACTTCGGACAACGGCCGCGTCATCGGGGAGGTGGACCTGTTCTCCGCACCCGTCGAGGTCTACGAGAACGCAATCTACTTGCACCAAACCCAGCAGTACACCATCGACAAGCTCGACCTGAAAGACCGCAAGGCCTATGCGCGCCCCGCCGAGGTGGACTATTACACGGACGCGCAGATCAAGGTCGAGCTCAAGGTGCTCGATACCTTCGACGAGGCCCCCGTGAACCAGGTGCGGCGCTGCTGCGGCGAGCTCTCCGTGACCTGGCTGCCCACCATGTACAAGAAAATCAAGTTCGGCAGCCACGAAAACGTCGGCTGGGGCGAAATCCACCTGCCCGAGTCCACCATGCACACCACCGGCTACTGGCTACAGTTCCCGAACGACGTCGGCAATCGCCTCGACGTGGACCAGAAAGAAGTCGGCGAGGCCTTGAACGCGCTCGCGAATACCTTGAAGCAGGTCGCGCCGGTCCAGGTGCTCTGCGACCCGACCGACATCCGCGCTTCGGCCGAACTGCGCTCCCCCTTCACCGAACAGCCCACCATCTACCTCTACGAAACCTACCCCGGCGGCGTCGGGTTCAGCGAAAAGTTGTTCACCCACCACGAACGCCTGCTCCAGGCCGCCGTCTCCCTCCTCGCCGACTGCCCCTGCGCCGAAGGGTGCCCCTCGTGTATCGGTCCGGCACTCGAGGTAGGCAGCCATGGCAAACGAGGCGCGCTTAGAATCGCACAAATGGCACTGGAAACATAACACGGCCGGGAGGGACGTTGCCCTGCCGATCCACCTGCCTGCATCCCTTTGCTCCAGGGGCATTACCCCGTTTCAACACTACTATGGATGCCCTGACTCCTGCCCGGTGCGGGTCTGGGGTGACAATGCCCGAAAAAAGGCTCATCCGGATTTCGCGTGCTTTCCAGCATTTCACCCCACGAGTTCAAACCGGCTTTCGTGCAGGGCCTAGATTTTCAACTTGAAGAATTCGTAACTCTTTAGCCGTTTGCCGTGGTGCGGCGCACACCTTTCGGCAATCAGTCCCGTGATAGCGATTACCAGCGTACGACGGGGATAGCCATGGTGTTGGCGCCACTTTGGACTGCTGTGGCTTGCCACCGCTATTGCGCGCGTGGGCTGAAGTGCATGCATTTGTCCAAGGCGGGAGAGCAACCGTACACAGTCGCCAGTGGTGTCCTTGAATCCTTCTCGGGTTCATGAGCAGGCCACTTGGGGTGGAGGCCACGAGGCTTTTTTCTCCCGGCTTGCG
>CAZMVU010000050.1:0-25422 GCA_964569295.1 uncultured Nitrospirales bacterium | reverse complement strand
GACCAAACCACGCCCCAAGGTCGAAAAATAACCCGAGAAAACGGTACTCTCAAGTACAGCCTTTTCTTTTCCGGCGAACCGATTGCACGATCAGGCTTCGAGCGAAGGGTAAACCGGCTTTCTTGTCAACGGAGGAACACCATGGAACTGCAAGGCAAAACTTTTCTTGTCACCGGTGCGGGTTCGGGGCTCGGCGAGGGGACGGCACACGCTTTTATTGCGGCGGGGGCCAATGTCCTCGTGGCGGATGTGAAAGAGGATGCAGGCACGGCGGTGGCCGAGAAGTTGGGGAAGCGTGCACGCTATTGCGCCTGCAATGTAACCGATGAAAACCAGGTGGCGGAAACGGTGAGCGTGGCGGTGGATACCTTCGGCGCACTTCATGGCGCGGTGAGTTGCGCGGGTATCGGCGCGGCCATGAAGGTCCTGAGCAAAAAGGGCCCCCACCCGCTCGACAAGTTCAAGGCGGTGATCGATGTCAACCTGGTGGGCACCTTCAATGTGATCCGGCTCGCAGCCAATGCGATGTTCGAGCAGGAACCCAACGCCGACGGCGAGCGGGGCGTGTTCATCAACACCGCATCCGTTGCGGCGTATGAAGGCCAGATCGGCCAAGCCGCCTACGCCGCCTCGAAGGGCGGGGTCGTCGGGCTCACGCTCCCCATCGCGCGCGAGTTCGCCACGCACGGCATCCGCGTGAACACTATCGCGCCTGGCTTATTCGACACCCCCATGCTGCGCGGATTACCAGAAGAAGTGCAGCAGGCCCTGGGAGCGGGCATTCCTTTCCCGTCGCGGCTGGGCAAGGCGGAAGAGTTCGGCGCGCTGGCACGGCACATTGTCGAGAACATCATGCTCAACGGCGAGACCATCCGTCTCGATGGCGCCCTGCGTATGCCGCCGAAATAACCGCGCAGACCTGTTGGCGCAGGCGCAGTGCGGCAAGAGAATGAACGGGCCGGCCATTGCCGGATCCTCGTGCGCCCCGGCGCACACATCGCGCGTTGCCTTTCTCCACGCCGTTGCGCTTATAATAGGCGGCCCTTAATCCAAGGGAAATCGAAGCCTATGCTGTCATCAAAGGAGTAACCAGCATGCAGTCTCGCCGCGGTTTCACGCTTATTGAACTTCTTGTGGTCATCGCCATCATCGGTATCCTTGCCGCCATCTTGTTGCCCGCGCTGGCGCGTGCGCGAGAGGCGGCGCGGCGCACCAGTTGCCAGAACAACCTCAAGCAGATGGGGCTGGTTTACAAGATGTACGCCAACGAAGACCCCGGTGAAAAGTTCCCGCCCATCCAAATGCGGGTCTATCCGGAGTACAACGACCAGTTCGCCATGGCGCCGGACATACTGGCCGTGTACCCGGAGTACATGAACGATGCCAGCGTGCTCATTTGCCCCTCCGATGCGACCCCACCCGAGCTCTTCGACGACGATGGTACGTGCATCTTCGCGCGCCCCGGCGATGGTTGGCCTTTCGAGAAGGCGGACAACAGCTACCTGTACCTCGGTTGGGTGTATGACCAGGTAGGCGACGACCATCCCAAGCAGGATATCTCGGGAATCGCCGAAACCTTCGGGGTCGAGGTCCCCGACGGCACGCAGGCCCCGCTACAACTCATCGAGCATTGGACACCGCTGCTTCTCGACTGGTATGTGAACACGCCGCCCAGCGATGATGGCCGCGACAAAGACGGCGGCGTGTCGGAAGGCCTGGGCAACGGCGGCAGCAGCACAATCTACCGGCTGCGGGAGGGCATCGAGCGGTTCCTCATTACGAACATCAACAGCCCCGGCGCCAACGCGCAGGGACAGAGCACGGTGTTTATCATGATGGACACCATTTCCACCAATCCCGCAGGCTTCAACCACGTACCGGGCGGCTGCAACATCCTGTTCATGGATGGCCACGTCGACTTTATCCGCTACCCCACCAAAGCCCCGTGCAGCAAGGTGCTCGCGGGCGGACTCTCCCTGCTGGGGGCAGGCATCTGACCAGGCCTCCGCGTGAATTGCTGCACTATTGACAGGGCGCGGCGGCTCTGTTAGGGTTGCGCCAGCAAGCAAGGCTGGGCGCGTGCGGGGTGCCGCGCTGAAGTCGCGCACGGGGTAATGGCGGGGGTCTCAATGTGAGACACCACGCCGCAAAAGCATCCGGAAGGAGAGGGACCATGTCGGGAAAAGTCTGGCTTTTGGGGTTTTGCGTATTCTTGCTGGCAGCCGCACCTGCGCTTGCGGAATTGCAGCAGGTGGAAGTGGGCGGCTCGGTCCGCATCCGCGGCGACTACATCAACAACGAATTCGTGTCGCCCCTGGGCAGCGTCGAAGTGCGCTGGGGACGCCCCTTCGTGGCCGGCCGCCCTATCGGTGGCCCGTTCAACCCGGATGTGGCCAGCATCTATGACTGGGACAACCGGGGGAACGATCTCGCGATTGTCGAGCAACGCACACGCCTGCATTTGAAAGCGGACTTTACGGACGATGTCAGCTCGTTCATCGAGTTTGATTCGTACGATTATTGGGGTGAAGACTTCCGGTCCAACTATGTGACGGGCGTCGACAGCCGCGCGAACAGCTTCGACGATGTGGAGGTCTTCCAGGCCTACATCGATGCGAAGAACGTGTTCGACACGCCCATCGAGTTGCGCGTGGGCCGGCAAGAACTCAACTACGGCAGCGGCTGGCTCGTGGGGCCGCGGGACAACGCGTTCCTCTTCTATGGCCTGAGCTTCGACGCACTCCGTCTGCGCTACGCGGTGGATACCTTCGCCGTGGATGCGTTCTGGGCGAAAGTAGCGGAGCGGTTCAGCGATTTCGGCGATGACGACATCGATTTCTACGGGGTCTATGGTTCGTATACGGGGCTCGAGCAGTGGACTTTCGATGCCTACTGGTTCCTGCTGCGTGACGACACGCCCATTACAACCTTCCTCGGCGGTATGCCGAATCCGCCGGGCGCCGTCCGGGATGCGGGCGGCTATGACGAAACACACCTGCACACGCTGGGCCTGCGCGCCGCCGGGCTTGTGAGCGCTTTCGATATCGATGCGGAAGTGGCCTACCAATTCGGCGATGCGGATCATATCGGGAGCACTTTCCGCCCGTATGGCATCGGCGATGACAATGCAGAGTTCGACAGCTTCGCACTCAAACTGGATGCGGGCTACACCTTCGATGTGAAGTACCGGCCTCGACTGTTCGTGGGCTTCCGCTACTACGACGGCGAAGACAACCGCGACATCTCGCGTCGTGATTTCTTCCGCCGGCGCAGCCCACAGGCGAGCATCAGCTTCAACCGCCTCTTCTCGAACGACATCGCCACCGGGTTTATCGATTCAAACAATGATCTCTCGAACGCGTGGTACGGCCGCCTGGGTGTCATGGGCCACCCCACGGATAAGACCTGGCTTATGCTGGCCGCCACGTACTACGAGACCGTCGACCCCTTCGACCGGCCCAACAACCGGAATATCTTTGGCCGGCTGGTGCCGGGCAGACCCTACGTGACCACAACAAACGACACCGAACTCGGCTGGGAGCTCACGCTCTTCGGCACCTACCAATACTCGGAAGACCTCATTTTCGAGGCTGGCTGGACCCACCTGTTCGTGGGCGACGGACTGCGCCAGGGCCATTTCTCGTCATGGAACGGTATGGTGTTCAACGGCGGCAGCGACGACGATGGCGCGGACTACGCCTACCTCGGCTGCAAAATCTTCTTCTGATTTCTTCCAGGCAACGACCCGTACATGCCGGGGGATTCCGCTCGACAAGAGCGGAATCCCCCGGTTCTGTGTCGTAGACGGACGCCCTTTGCTGTACACGACAACCGGCAGGTCTGCATCCGCACCGGCGGATTCGCTATCATATATACCGTATCCTGAGAGCAAACCGACCACGGAGGAAAAACTGACTATGGAATTTCGGCAGCTTGGAAAAAGCGGCATTAAAGTGCCCGCGGTATGTTTCGGCGCCTGGGCCATCGGCGGCTGGATGTGGGGCGGCACGGATGATCGCGACGCCATCAACGCAATCCACGCCGGCATCGACAATGGCATCACATGCATCGACACGGCGCCCGCCTATGGCATGGGCCACAGCGAGCAGGTCGTGGGCGAGGCGATCCAGGACAAGCGTGACCAGGTCGTCATCGCGACGAAGTGCGGGCTGCGCTGGGACCTCGACGAAGGCCAGCCCCTGATGCCCACCACGGCGCCGGACGGCAAAGAAGTCACCATCCACCGGAACCTGCGCCCCCACTCCATTCGCCACGAGTGCGAAGAAAGCCTGCGGCGGCTGAAGGTCGATGAGATCGACCTCTACCAATGCCATTGGCCGGACCCGACCACCCCCGTCGACGATACGATGGAGGGTTTGCTGGCCTTGCAGCAGGAAGGAAAAATCCGCGCGATTGGTGTGAGCAACTTTACCCCCGAACTGATGGACCAGTGCCTCGCCAATGGCCGTATCGAGAGTGATCAGCCGAAGTACAACGCCCTCGAACGCGACATCGAGCAGGATGTCCTGCCTTATTGCCGCGAGCACGGGCTGTCAATTCTGGCTTACAGCCCCATTGCACAGGGACTGCTTACAGGCAAGGTCACCATGGACCGTACGTTCCCCAAAGACGATGTCCGGCATCACAGCCCCTTGTACCAGCCTGAAAACCGGCGGAAAGTGCTCGCGATGCTGGCGGATGTGCAGCCTATCGCCGACGCGCATGACGCAACCTTGGCGCAGGTGTTCATCGCATGGACTATCGCGCAACCGGGGATCACCGCGGCGATCGTAGGCGCGCGCAACCCGCAACAAGCCATCGAAAATGCCCAGGCCGGCGCCATCCGCCTCACAAACGACCAGATGAAAGCAATCCGCGACGCACTCGAGGCGCTCGGCGAGTTGAGGTGAGAGCGTAGGGGGGCTGAAAGGCGCCCTGCTCGGCCAGGTCGCGAATTGGATGCGAAACCCAGCGCGGATATCCAGCCAAGGTCCGGGTATTCGCGTATGATGTTGATCTGGGTTTGCGTGAGCATGCCCCGCCTGCCCACCAGCAGCAAACGTTCACGCCCGAAGCGATGGCGCAGTTTCTCGACCTGCTCCGGCACCGTGGCCGGGGCGCTCGTGTTGCCCGGGTACACATCCACCGCCACGGCGCTGCCACAGGGCGGGTGAGCGGATGAAAAATGCCCCGGCCACCATCGGGAAACCGGGGCGCAAACAACGGGCGCGCTGCAGAACACGATGCGTCAGGACTGCTTGCCGGCGAGTGCCTTGAGCTCGCGCTTGAGTATCTTCCCCGTGGGCCCCTTGGGCAGCTCGGGCAGCACTTCGACTTCCTTGGGCCATTTGTATTTGGCCATTTCCTTCTGCACATGCTCCGTGATTTCGGCGGGCGTGAGCGCCTCACCCTCCTTGGGCGACACGTAGATTTTCACTTCTTCGCCGCGCATGTCGTCCGGGATGCCGACCACGGCCACCTCGAGCACCTTGGGGTGCTGATAAACCACTTCCTCAATCTCCCGCGGGTATATGTTCATGCCGCCGCGAATGATGAGATCCTTCTTGCGATCCACGATGTAGAAATTGCCGCTGGCGTCCATGCGGCCCACGTCGCCCGTGTGGAACCAGCCATCGACAATGGCCTCGGCCGTGGCCTGGGGGCGGTTGTAGTAGCCCTTCATGACATTGTAACCGCGAATGACAATCTCCCCCACTTCGTCCACGTCGCAGACGGCGCCATCATCGCGCATGCACTTCATCTCGACGCCCCACACGGGCTTGCCGATGGACCCGACAATCGGTTCCTCGCCTTCTTCGGTGAACGAGGCGACGGGGCTGGTTTCCGACAGGCCGTAACCTTCGAGAATGGTAATGCCGTATCGATCCTTGAACCGGTTGATCACGTCAGCCGGAAGCGCGGCGCCGCCGGAGACCGCCATGGACACGCTCGAGAAATCGTAGTCCTGCCAGTTCTGCTGGTTCAGGATGAAGAAGTACATGGTGGGCACCATGGCCACGAGGTTCACCTTGTCGCGTTGGATAACCTCCATGGCCTTCTCCGTCTCGAAACGCGGCAGCATCGTTATGCTAGCGCCAAACATAATGCTTGCGTTCATGATGCACGTCTGCCCGAAGGAGTGGAACAGGGGCAGCACCGCCAGCGCCACCTGGCCCGGGCGTACCTTGACGATCTCACGGCCGGCGTAGTAGGCGTTGAAGAAAAGGTTGAAGTGACTCAACTCCGCCCCCTTGGGCGCGCCGGTGGTGCCCGAGGTATACAGCAGCACCGCCGTGTCGTCGGGCATGGTCAGTTCCGGATCGAACGCTGTGTCCGCCGGAATCATGAGTTTCATGAAATTGTCGCCCACGTCCGGGTCTTCCATGTCGTCCATCGTGCTCACGATGACCAGTTCACGGCAGGAATCCACGTTTTGGAAGGCCTTCGTCGCTTCCTCTTGGAACATCTTGAAGGCGAAGATGGCCACCGCCTCCGAGTCACGCAGGTAATGCTCTATCTCATGCGCCTGATACAACACGTTTACCGGCACGACCACCGCGCCCAACTGCAATATGCCGTAGTACACGATGGGAAAGTGCGGTGTGTTGGGGATCATCATGGCGACTTTGTCACCCTTCTTGACCCCTTTCGCTTTGAGAGCGTTGGCCACCCGCTTCGCGGCGGACATGACCTCGGCGAAGGTGAGCGCCCGATCATCGAGTTTGGCGCACACCGCGTCCGGGTACTTCTTTGCGGTCTGGTCTAAGAATTGGCCAAGATTAAGCATTGGTAGTCTCCAGTTCTGCGGATTTGCTGCCCCGATCCATATGAAGGCCGATACCTCACAGGTTGGCCGCACGCAACACACGGCGCGGCCCCCCATCTGGCTATCCCCGCCAGGCTATCCACCTGTCTCCCCAGTTGGTCTTACGCGCCCCGAACTCCCGGCGGGCGCTTCCCGCTCTGCTTATTATACAAAAAACGGGGCAGCGGCTCCATATTGTCCGCTGCCCCGCCGCGTGGAGACTAGAACACGATTACGAACTCTTGAATTCCTCGACCAATTGGGTCAGCGTCGCCTTTGCGTCACCAAACAGCATCCGCGTGTTCTCCTTGAAGAACAAGGGGTTCTCAACGCCGGCGAAGCCGGACCGCAGCGAACGCTTCAAGACAAAGCATGTACGCGCATGGTCCACGTTGATAATGGGCATGCCATAGATGCCGCTACTCGGGTCGTCCCGGGCGGCGGGGTTTACCACGTCGTTGGCGCCAATCACGATGGCCACATCCACCATTTCGATGGTCGGATTGATGTCGTCCATCTCCACCAGTTGCTCATAGGGCACATTGGCCTCAGCCAGCAGCACGTTCATGTGCCCGGGCATACGCCCTGCCACGGGATGCACGGCGTACTTCACCTCGGCCCCGTTTTCCTCGAGCATTTCACCGAGCTCGCGGCACACGTGCTGCGCCTGCGCCACGGCCATGCCGTAACCGGGCACGAACACCACTGAACTCGCTGATTCGAGAATATAGTAGGCGTCTTCCGCGCTGATGGGCTTGGCCTCGCCCTCCTGGGTTGCGCCCGGCCCAGCGCCCTCGGCCGAGCCAAAACCACTGAACAGTACGTTGGCGAGCGAGCGGTTCATGGCTTTACACATGATCGTGGTCAGAATGATGCCGCTGGCGCCCACAAGCGAGCCCGACACGATCAGCACGGTGTTGCCGATGACGAAACCGGCCGCGCATGCCGCCAGACCCGAGTAGCTGTTCAGGAGCGAGATAACCACCGGCATGTCGGCGCCGCCGATGGGAATGGTGAGCAAGACCCCGAAGACCAGTGCCAGCCCCACAGCGACGACAAAGGCTGCATAAACCCATGGCATTGTGGGCATGGTAATGAACAGGGCGCCCAGGGCGATGATGACCAGCACGATGGCCGTGCTCACAATGCTCTGGCCTTTGTACAGCCAGGGCTTGCTGTCGATCTTTTCCGCGAGCTTGGCGTAGGCGATGCAACTGCCGGTAAAGGTGACCCCGCCGATGAGTATGGCGAGGTACGTGGCGATGATGGGAATGGAGAACTCGATGAGCGGTTCGGCGCCCTCCATCTGCACAAAGCCCCGGTGGTATTCGGCCCACCCCACGAGCAGACTCGCAAGCCCGCCCGTGCCGTTGAACAACGCCACCATCTCCGGCATGGAGGTCATCGGCACCCGCACGGCGGCAATGGCGCCAATGAGGCCACCGGCCACCGCCCCCACCACGATCCATCGATAGGCCACCCACGGATCGAAAAGCAGGTCCTGGTTCAACAAGGTCACCACCACGGCGATCAGCATGCCGAGCGCGGAGAGGAGATTCCCCCGCACCGCGGTCTTGGCGGAACTGAGCATCTTCAGGCCATAGATAAAGCAGATGGCCGAAACGATATATGCAAGCGTGATCAGCGTATTCACGACGATTTCCCTTCCTTATGCTTGAACATGGCCAGCATTCGGTTGGTCACGAGGTAGCCGCCCACGACGTTGATCGTGGCGCAGATGACCGCCAGCAGCCCCAGGATGATGATGGGGATATTGCCGCCGGCACGGCCCGCGGCCAACAGTGCCCCCACAATCGTGATGCCTGAGATGGCGTTCGAACCCGACATCAGCGGCGTGTGCAATTGTGACGGCACCTTCGATATGAGCTCGAAGCCCAGGAAGATGGCGAGCACAAAGGTGAACAGCAGTAGAATCTGGTAGGTGCTTGTCTTCTTCGTAACCGTGGGCGACACCAGCGTGGCGTCTATCTCGCCGGCCGGTGGCCGGTTTTCCGCGGTTTCGGCGGCCGCTGGCGCCGCTTCCTGGGCCGCGGCCGTGGCCGGAAAAAAGGCCGGCACAAACAGCGCACACAGCAGCACGGCCGCCAGCAGGCGCCGCACGCGGGTGCGCGGAATCATTCTGGTTGTCACATGTCCATACCGCATCACTATTGACTCCTCGCGTTCTTGAGCATCTCGCTGCGCAATTCGCCGTCATGGACGATCATGGCGCCCGCGAGAATCTCGTCCTCGAAGTCGCGTTTGAAGGACTTGCTCTCCGTGTCGAAGAAGTGGTCGAGCAGGTTGTAGATATTCGAGGCATACATTTGCGTGGCATGCACGGCCACATGCCCCGGCATGTTCTCCATGCCAATCACCTTCACCCCCTGCTGATCCACAATCTCGCCGAGTTGCGCACACTCGACATTGCCGCCGGTTTCCACCGCAAGGTCCACCACAACACTGCCCGGCTGCATGCTTTCGACCATTTCCGTGGTCACGATAAGCGGCGCCTTGCGCCCGAAGACCTGCGCCGTGGTAATCACCAGGTCGGATTGCGCGATTACCTTGGCCATCTCCGCCTTCTGCTGCGCGAGCTGCTCTTCGGTAAGCTGCTTGGCGTAGCCGCCCTCGGTCTCACCGGTTTCACCCAGCTCCACCTTCACAAACTTCGCGCCCAGCGAGCGTACCTGCTCCTCGACAACAGGGCGCGTATCGAATGCGGAGACCCGTGCGCCCAGCCGTTTGGCGGTCGCAATGGCTTGCAAGCCGGCAACACCGCACCCGATGATGAACACCCGCGCCGGCGCGAGCGTGCCCGCCGGGGTCATCATCATGGGCAGCAGCTTCGGCAGGTTGTTCGCCCCGACAATGACGGATACATAGCCCGCCAGGTTCGCCTGTGAACTCAAGGCATCCATCTTCTGCGCCAGTGTCGTGCGCGGGATCATCTCCATCGCGATGGCGCTTATCCCCTGGCTCACGAACTCATCCACCAGCTCGGTCTCATTGAAAGGGTCGAGATAGCTGATGTGGATGGCTTCTTTCTTGAGCAGGCTTATCTCCTCTTTCGGTGGTTTGCGCAAGCGCACCACCACGTCCGCCGTGCGCAACATGCCCTCCCGGTCACCGGACACGGCTGCTCCAGCCTTTTCATAGTCTGCATCGGCATAACCCAACACGTCGCCCACACCCGTCTCCACAGTGAGTTCTACGCCCTTATTCACGAGCTTCTTCACCGTTTCCGGGTTCATGGGAACGCGCGGTTCGCCTTCATGGGTTTCTCGCGGTACGAACACCAACATGATCGGCACTTCCCTAGTGGTTGAAAGAAAACTCCCCGTTACTCTTCCTTTGACGAGCCTGCGAGTATACCGGCAGGCACCGCAGTTGTCAAAAAGCATGAAGACGCGCGAAGCGTGAAAACATGGGCATACACAGGCATCGGGCACGGGCACACAGCTTCTCCGCCCTTTTCGGTAACACGCTATACATTTACAGGTTTAATGTAAAAGGGGCTTGACATTGTGCAATTCTTTAGTGCCTTACGCCCCCAGCTTGTGCATTAAAGAACAAGGTAATTCTTTAGCCGCTTGCCGTAAGCCGTTTTCCGTACTTCATATCCACGCCGGTATCGGCGCGGGAAGCGGTTCTGGCTCATCGGCTCTCTCTATGAGTCACGATGTATGGCCCCTTTGGCGTGCGGTGGCTTGCTACGCGCCTTGGCTGAAAATTATCCGACGCCGGATGTTATGCTGGAGGCACGCAAAACACGTCAAATGCACAGCGGAATCGGATGATAGCGAAAGACGCTTCATTACTTCGGGAGTACAACCTATGATTCATGTAATCGCCACTATCGATCTCGCGCCCGGCACGCGCGATCAGTTCCTCGACGTTTTCCACAGCAACATTCCCAATGTGCTGAAGGAAGAGGGCTGTCTCGGCTATGAGCCGGCCATCGACATCGACACCGGCCTCGACGCTCAGGGCCCGCTTTCCGAAGACCAGGTGGTCGTCATCGAGAAATGGGAAAGCCTGAACCATCTCCACGCGCATCTGCACGCCCCGCACATGGAGGAATATCGCGAGGCGGTGAAGGACTACGTGACCGGGGCGACGCTGCGCGTGCTCGCCCCCAGCACCGACACCTACCACCGCTGACATGGCGCGGGCATCCTCCCGAACGCTTACAGCGGCAGGTCTTTGTCGGTCACCGCGCCTTCGGAAGCGGAGTTCACGAGACTTGCGTACTTCGCGAGCACCCCGCGGGTGTAGCGTGGCTTGGGGGCTTTCCACTTCGCGTGGCGCTTCTTGAGTTCCGTATCCGTTACCTCGAGGGTAATGCTGCGGCGCACCGCATCGATGATGATAGTATCGCCGTTTTTCACCAGCGCCAGCGCGCCGCCTTCCTGCGCCTCGGGCGTGATGTGCCCCACCACGAACCCGTGGCTGCCGCCGGAAAAGCGGCCGTCCGTTATCAGCGCCACCTCGCTGCCGAGTCCGCGGCCCATGACCGCCGAGGTGGGCGAGAGCATCTCGCGCATGCCGGGGCCGCCTTTCGGCCCCTCGTAGCGGATGACGATGACGTGGCCGGCTTTCACCGTGCCGTCGAGAATCTTCGCGAGCGCCGCCTCCTCCGACTCGAACACGATGGCCTTGCCCGTGAACCGCTCGCCTTCCTTGCCGGAAATCTTCGCCACCGCGCCGCCCTCGGCCAGGTTGCCCTTGAGGATGACGAGGTGCCCGCTCTTCTTGATCGGGTCATCGAATGGGCGGATGACATCCTGGTTCTTCGGGTAGTCCTTGATGCCGCGCAGGTTCTGCGCCAGGGTCTTGCCGGTGACCGTGACGCACTCACCGTGGAGCAAACCCGTATCGAGCAGCCGCTTCATCAGCGGCGTCACGCCGCCAATCTTCACCAGCTCCGCCATCACGTACTTTCCCGAAGGCTTCAGGTCCGCCAGCACGGGCGTCTTGCGTGCAATGCGGCGGAAGTCGTCGAGCTTGAGCTTTACGTTCATCGCGTGCGCCATGGCCAGGAGATGCAGCACCGCGTTTGTCGAGCCGCCGAGGGCCATCACCACGGTGATCGCGTTCTCGAAGGCCTTCTTCGTCATGATCTGTTTCGGCGTGATGCCCTTCTTGATCAGATTGAGCACCGCGGCGCCGGCGTTCCGGCAGTCTTCGGCTTTCTCCTTCGAGACCGCCGCCTGGGCCGAGCTGTTGGGCAGGCTCATGCCCAGCGCCTCGATGGCCGACGCCATGGTGTTCGCCGTGTACATGCCGCCGCAGGCGCCGGGTCCGGGAATCGCGCACGACTCGATGGCCTTCAATTCCTTGTCGGTGATGTCGCCCCGCGCATGCTGCCCCACCGCCTCGAACACGGACACAATGTCGACATCCTTACCCTTGTGCTTGCCCGGCAGGATTGTGCCGCCGTAGACGAACACCGCCGGCCGGTTCAGCCGCGCCATGGCGATGATGCAGCCCGGCATGTTCTTGTCGCAACCGCCGATGGCGACGAGGCCGTCCATCTGCTCGCAGCCGACGACCGTCTCGATCGAGTCGGCGATAACCTCACGCGACACGAGCGAGTATTTCATGCCCTCGGTGCCCATCGAGATGCCGTCGGAAATGGTGATGGTGTTGAAGATAATCGCCTTGCCGCCGGCCTGGTTCACGCCCGCCTCGGACTCCTTCGCGAGCTGATCGATGTGCATGTTGCAGGGTGTGACCATGCTCCAGGTCGAGGCGATGCCCACCTGGCTCTTCTTGAAGTCCTTGTCGCCGAAGCCGACCGCGCGCAACATGGCGCGGCTGGCGGCGCGCTCCGGCTTCTCCGTGATGTTCGAGGACCAGGCACGCTGGCCCGTATTCTTTTTCGTGGACATGACACCCTCCCGATTGACGTTCGCTGACATGGCGTGGCGTAGCACCACCACACACAGCATACATTTCTCTTGTCTGCAAGCAAACAATACGCGCGCGCCAAAACTTCCGGATCGTCCCTCGACCGGCAAACAGCCGCCGCGCTTTGGGACCGGTGCATTCGTGCTTGTCGGAATCGATAGAATCTTTCTGCGCGGCTTTACTTTTGTCCCCGTCATCTTCGAAGATAGTAGGCACTGCCAGGTTCAAAAAAACGAAAAAGGGATGCACCATGTCCAACAAAATCGATCGCCGCCGATTCCTCCAATGGTCCGGCATCACAGGCCTCGCCGCACTCACGGCACGGGGTGTGCAGGCAGCAGAAAAGGGAGCCCAGCCGAACATTCTCTGGATTTCGACAGAGGATATCGGCCCACACCTCGGCTGTTACGGCGACCCGCACGCCATCACACCAACGCTCGATGCCCTGGCGGCCAGCGGCGTGCGCTACACGAATGCGTTCACCACGGCGGGGGTCTGTGCGCCGAACCGGTCGGGCATTATCACCGGGGTCTACTCGACCACGCTCGGGACGCACCATATGCGCAGCGGCGGCGAAGGGGTACGCGTGTCGCACAAGCCGGAACTGCCTGAGGAAATCACCTGTTTCCCCGAATTGTTGCGCCGTGCCGGATATTATTGCACAAACAACAGTAAAGAAGACTACCAATTCCCGCCGCCGAAAACCGTGTGGGACGAGTCGAGCGCTAAGGCCCACTGGCGTAACCGGCCGGACAAGGATCAGCCATTTTTCGCCGTGTTCAATTTCAAGGGCACGCACGAAGGGTCAGTGAATCGCAGCGGCCAACGGCATGAGCAACTGGTACGCAAGCTAACCAGTGACCAAAGGCAAGACCCGGCGGACATGGAACCGCCGCCCTACCATCCGGATACACCGGCCGTGCGCAAGGAGTGGGCGGAGTACTACGAGCTGATCACGGGGTTGGACTACTGGGTCGCGGACATTCTGGCGCAGTTGGAGGAGGACGGCCTGGCGCAGGACACCATCGTTTTCTTCTGGGCAGACCATGGCCAGGGTATGCCGCGCTGCAAACGCTGGATCTACGACTCGGGCACACACATGCCCTTGATCGTGCATGCACCCGAACGGTGGCGGCCGGCGGATATGGCGGAACCGGGCAGTACGACAGAGCGGCTCGTGAGCTCGCTCGATCTCGGCCCCACCGTACTGCGCCTTGCGGGCATTGCGCGCCCAGACTTCATGCAGGGTAAAGCCTTCCTCGGTGAAGACACGCCAACCCCGCGGGACTACGTGTTCGCAAGCCGCGACCGCATGGACGAACGCTACGACACCATCCGCATGGTGCGTGACAAGCGGTTCAAGTACATCCGCAATTACCGGCCCTTCCTACCCTACGACCAATACATGAACTCGGCGGAGAAAAGCGTGACCAAGCAGGAGCTCCACCGCCTGGCAGCAGAAGACGCATTGCCGCCGGGCTGTGACTGGCTTGTACAGGATGAAAAGCCCGTCGAGGAACTGTACGACACCGGCGCCGACCCGCACGAAATCCACAACCTCGCCGATGACCCGGACCACGCGGATACCCTCGCGCACATGCGCCGCGTCCATGAACAGTGGATTCTGGAAACCAACGACCTCGGGCTCATCCCCGAGCCGGAATTGCTCGACCTCGCCGAACGTTTCGGCAGCCGCTATGTCATCTTCGATGAGATGGCGAAGGAAGACCCGGCGTTTCAACAGCGGCTGCACGAAGCGGCTTGCGCTGCGGGCCGGCGGAGCAAGGCCGATGTGCCGCACTTGCATGAGGCGCTCGATAGCCCCCACGCCGCCATCCGCTGGTGGGGCGCCACCGGCCTGGCCTACATGGACAAACTTGCAGAAAAGGACAAGAAGGCGCTGGTGAACGCCCTCGATGACAGCGCCGCGGTCGTACGAGTGGCCGCGGCGGAAGGCGCGGTGAAGCATGGCCTCACGGAGGACCATGCACTGGACCTGCTCATCGCGGAACTCAAGAGCGATGCCGAGTGGGTGCGGCTGCATGCCGCCACGGCGCTGGACCATGTGGGCGAGAAAGCCCGCCCGGCCATTCCCGCGCTGCGGGAGGCGCTCGAAGACAAGGAGAACAAGTACGTGGTGCGCGTCGCCAACCACGCGCTCAACCAGCTTCTCGGCACCGACAACACGGTGCGGTAGTGGTTTCTTTTGGAGGGGGGTGGGGGGAACCTTTTCTCTTCCGCAAGAAAAGGTTCCGCCCAGAAGACCGTTTTCTCTCGAAACCGCCTTGACGGCGTCTATGAGGCGGCGCTTACGCCCGTTCGCCTCCCGGGTTTTCCTGACGGGGTTCGAGATTATAGTATAGGCGCTGAATCTGCAACCACTCAGGAAGGGGATACCACACATGCCAACTGCATCGGATACATTCGGATTTGGGATCATCGGCGCCGGGTTCATGGGCCAGACCTACGCCCGCGCCATCGACACGCAGGTAGAAGGCGCACGGGTCGCCGCTGTCACCGGTGGCTCACGGGCGGGGGAACTCGCCGGCGAGTACGGCGTGCCAGCGGAGGACAGCCTCGAGGCGTTGCTTGCGCGCGATGACGTGGATGCGGTCTGCATCGCCACGCCGCATGCGTTGCACGGCGACCAGGCACTCGCCGCCGCCAAGGCCGGCAAACATGTGCTCATCGACAAGCCCATGGCGACCACCACCGCCGGCTGCGACGCCATACTCGACGCCTGCAAAGCCAACGGCCTGCGCTGCGAAATCACCTACACCCAGCGCGAGCGCATCTGCAATATCGAGACAAAGCGGCTTATCGAGTCCGGCGAACTCGGCGCGCTTTGCACCATGCACAACATCCAGGTGGTGCCGGGCGGCATGGAGTCCACGCCGCAGTGGCAACTCGCACCGGAGAACGTCGGCATTCTCATGGGCCACGGCATCCACAACATCGACCAGGTCCGCTGGTTCACCGGCAAGGAAGTGGCGAAGGTCTACGCCAAGGTGCGCAGCTTCAACCCGAAGTACAAAGTGGACAGCACGTCCGACCTCGTACTCACCCTTGAAGACGGCACGGTGTGTACCATCTTCTGTTCGTTCGAGGTGCCGAAGCCAGGCATCCCGCGCACGGGCGGCGCCACACAGGTTTTCCTCGAGCGCGGCATCATCGACTCGGACTGGTACGGCGAGTTGCGCGTCTCCCGCGGCGGCGGGCCCTTCGAGGTGGTCGCGCAGCAGGAGAAGATCGACTGGCAGGGCAAGGGCTTCCTCGACCCAGTCCGCCTCAAGACCTACGCCGCGATCTTGCAGCGCCTCGTCGACGGCGCACGAAGCGGCGAAGGCTTCGGCGGTTCCGGCTGGGACGGACGCCAGGCCGTCGCCATCGCCGAGGCCGCCTACGAGTCCAGCAAGCTGGGGGAGGAGGTAAAGCCGGGGTAGGGGTGCGCACTTCGGCCCGAGGCCAAGGCAGGCCCAACCTTTGTACAAGAGGGACAAATGACAGGTGGAAACGCGAGCTCTAGTGGAGATCCATCAGTCTTACGATGCTTTGTGGACGAGGCGGGAGACCCTGTCCTATTCGATCGAAAGGGGAGGGTGCGCGTTGGTGTAGAGGGTTGCTCGCGTTATTTCATGATGGGCAAGCTGTATGTTGCGAATCTCGGAGATTTGAATAGGCGTCTTGAGGGCTTGCGCACCGACTTGCTAGCAGACCCATACTTCAAGGATGTACCCTCCATGCAGCCGGAGCGACGAAAGACGGCTATTGCTTTCCATGCGAAGGACGACCTCGCGGAGGTGCGCCGCGAGGTATTCAGACTGCTGCGTCAATGTGAACTCCGTTTCTATGCCGTTGTGCGAGAAAAGACGGCACTTGCCCAAGCCGTGAAGCTACGGAATGAAAGGGAACCTGACTACCGCTATCGGGAAAACGAGCAGTATGATGCGTTGGTTAGCGAATTGTTCCGTCAACATCATGTGGCTGACGAGAGCTACGTATGCTTTGCCAAGCGCGGGGCCCGGAACCGCACGGCAGCGCTTCATAGAGCTCTGGACTTGGCAAAGGCGGAATTCGCCCGCAGCTTTGGGTACGACATGAAGGGAGAGTTTCGTATTGAATGCAGCGCGCCTGCAAGGCAGGCTGGTTTGCAGGCAGTGGACTACTTTCTGTGGGCCCTGCAACGATACTATGAGCGTGCTGAGAGCCGCTTTATTGAGTTTATTTGGCCGCAGGTGGGAGAAGTACACGATTTGGACAAGCTCGAAAAGGGGCGGGTGGGTGTCATTTACAGCAAGAAGAAGCCACTTGTTGGTGGCGATGCCGGTGCCAAATAGAAAAGCCGTGGATATAGGACCCACCCCCGGAGGGATGAACCACACGGCATGGAGCCGAATTTCATCCACTGGCTGAAAGAAATATACCATATGGCATACAATACAGCAACCTTGCCGGCCGATAGGTAAAAGCAACGGCCAAGGCCGTCGCCATCGCCGAGGCCGCCTACGAGTCCAGCTCGCGGGGGAAAGAGGTAAAGCCGGGGTAAGAGGATACGATGCCACGCGATAGTTTTAACGTACAAGTAGCGCACGTGCATAGGCAATCTGGCGCGCGATAGCAAAAACCAATGTGCGGCCGGGGTAGCCATGCCGTTGGCGCCACTTTGGAGTGCAGTGGCTTGCCACCGCTATTGCGCGCGTGGGCTGAAGTGTATGCGTTCGCCCAAGGCGGGAGAGAAACTCTCCGCTGTCCCCATGCCTCTCCCAGACCGCGACACCAAGCGGCTTCCGGAACGGTGGCGCGGTCACCGGCCACGCCTGAAGCGGTGCCGTGCGGTTTCCTTGTTCCATGCCTGATTCTCCCGTCCCCGGCGATTGCTTCGTCGATTTCGGACAAGGCACGAAGCCTCGTCCGAAATCTTCCTTGCAATGACGTGGAGATACGCAGCTTACGCGTTATGACGGGCACTACGGCGCCACGTTGATCTCCATTTCCACCGGGTTGTTCAAATCGCTGGCGAGGACTTCGAGGTCGCGTTGCCAGTTCTCGACAGTGGGGGCAACGGGATACTGCATGCCGCGGCGCCACGCACCGATGATCCAGTAGCGGAAGACATCGCCGTTGCTGCTGCACCGCACGCGGCGTTCGTCGTCGAGTTGTTCGATGCCCTGCCACTGGTCCGGCGGCACGATGACGCCAAGCCCGATCTGGCCGATATCGTCGCCCTGGCGGCCCCAAGCGCCGAGGACACCCGCCGCCGCATCGGCGAAGGGTGCGTCTTCATCGAGGTGTTGCAGTCCCGGCGCGGGCTGGGCGCCCGCGGCTTCTTCGGGTAGAAACGCGCGGACTTCGGATTCCTGCCGGCCGGCGTAGATGAGGCAGCGGAACCGCACCGCCGCCTCCGGCGCATCCTCGGGCAAGACGTTCGTCGCAACAATCTCGGCCACCGCGCGCACGGGCCCGGAACCGACCACGTTGTACTCGAAGTCTACGTGTCCTTCGCCCGCCGGACTTTGCACAAGGAAGGGTTCGCCGTCCATGTAGAGCGTGAGGCCGCCCAGGCCGCTGGTCTTGTTCACATGAAGCGCATCAATGCCCCACGGCTGCTCTTCGTGGTAGTTCACATCGATGATGGGATACAGCAGCAACTCCTCGCGGGGCAGCACGCGGCTCATGTGTTTGCCGAAGTAGTCGAACTGCCCGGTGTAGTTGCGGAATGCCCCCATGTCCGACTCCCAGGCGACATACGCCGGGTTGTCGAGCACGGCGTTGGTGAGCTTCGGGTAATCGTGTTTGCGCTCGCCCTCGGCGAAAAAGACGCGATAGGTCTTCGAGCCGTCAGCCGGCAAGTCCGCCATAAACGACAGCTCGCGCCCGTCGTTCAAGGCCACCCAACTATCTACCTGGTGCGGCACTACGCGCCACGCCAACCAGCGGTCGTTGTGGACGACGACGCAGTTGTCCGGGTTGAAGTTGGTGGCGTGTTTGCGCAGCGCCGCATTCGAAATGGAAACCGGCGTATTGGGCCGCGGGTTCGCCGTGGTATTGGTCAGCGTGACCAACAGCGATTCGTCGTAGGTTGTGCCATCGAGGGTGAACGGCGGGGCCGTGTGCCCGGTTTTGAGAAAGTCATCGCTGCGCAGCCCGCCGATGGCGTCCGCTGCCTCGGCGATGTCTCCCGCGAGGTACGCTGCTTCTACCTCTTCCCAGGCATCATTTTCGCCCAAGGTATCCCGCAGCGCGACGAACATACGGTCCCGCGCTAGGTCCATGTAGAGCCGCGCGCCGCCGGGCGTGTTCTGAATGCGAAGGCCGATGTCCCGCTCCGGGTGGTAGTCCGCGAGCGGACCAGCATAGAAGTCGATGACTTCCTGCACATTTGCCGGCATTTTGCCGAGGGCGGCTTCCGCCGTCTCGATGAAGTGCTGCGATTCCTCGAGGACTTCCTGCAAGAGTGCGGGATAGAGGTCTTTCGTTGCGGCAAAGGTTGGTTCTACGCCTTGCGTGTTGCCCGCCAGTTCTTGCGTGATATCGTCGCGGCCATCGTTGTCGAGGTCGGCGGTGCGCACATCGAGGATGCCGTTGTTGTCCGTGTCCTTCCAGCTATAGGCCGCGTCCACCTCGCCGTCGAGGTTGTAATCCACATCGAGGTAGCCGTAATCTGCGCCCTCGAGGTGGATGCGTGCATCGGCAGTATCGAGGTAGAGCATGAGCGGCGAGGCCGGCTTGTGCGACACCTCGACCCGCTTGTTAAACCGTGAACATGGCGGGCCGCCGACTTGCGGGAAGTCATCGAACTTCGAGGCGTGGTTCAGGATGCCCTCCCAGCGTTCGTGCGGATCGTTTTCGACGTCGCCGTCGGTGTTGCTGTTGACCTCGTCCCATATAAACATGCCCTTACCCCAGGCTGCCTCGCGGGCGAAGCGTTGCGTGTTCTCCCAAGTGAGCACGGGGTGCGTCTCGATGCCGCGTATAGTCATGGGCGCGGTGAGCGCGGGGTCCGGTTCGAGACCTTCTTCCGGCGGCAGCGCGGTGATACTGAAGTCATAGTTGTGCGTATTGCGGCCGTAGGCGTCGTCGTCCGCGTCAATGCTGTAACGCAGGTTTTTTACGTCGTCACCGATAGCGCTGATGCGCACCACTGTCTCGCTGGCTTCATCGCCGTCATGGTCGTAAAACGCGAACGGGTCCTCCCACACGTTCACCCACTTCTCGTCGTCTTCGGTCAGCCGGAACTGGTAGAAGAGCTCATCGCCGCTGAAGTGTGTGCGCCATTGGCACAGTTGCTGGTAATAATTGCCGTTCACGTCGTACCAGAGTCTGTTGTCGTCCCCGATATCCACCGCCCACCACACGGTGATATCGTCCTTGTCGTCTTTCCAGTCCTTGTCGTAGAAAATACCCATCTGGTCCACATCGCCGTCCCCGTCGTCATCCTGGTAGTCCGTCACGACGTCGATGCTGCCGTTTGCGCCATGGTCCCAGAAATAGGTGTCGCTATCGCGGTCGCCCCGGCCCGTCTCATGCATATCCCCGTCGCCATCCACGACGCGCACGAGCAGCGGCTCGACCGTGTGGCGGAACGCCGTGTCCAGGTACCACACTTCATTTATCTTGCCGTCGCCGTTGGTGTCCCGTTCGAGCCGTTCACCCGGTTCGAGGGCCTTCACTTCGGCAACGATGTCCGCCGGCAGCGTGCGCGGAATGCCGAACACCCGCTCGAACACGGTGGGCTCGCCGGCAAGCAGCGTCGGGCAGAAAAGCAGTGTCGCGGTGATGGTCAAGAGTAGGATGCGGTACATGGTTACGTCCCCTTCCGTTTCGTGGTCCGCTTTGCAATGTGTCCCCATCGTAGCGATTTTTGCGCGTTTTTGCTACCCTGCCACGCAGAATAACGAGACTACTGGAGGGAATCCCGCCATGCGTTTGTCTTTGCCGTTGCTTGCCGCGCTCATACTTGCCGCCGCCGTCTGCGCGCAGGAGGCTGCCGATGCAGACCGGAAGGCCGCGTATGTACAGGCCGTGACCCGCGGTGAAGGCATGCTGCCCTGGCAGGAGGAACATCCCTCCCAGGCCGAGAAGGCCTTCCGCGCGGAGATGGAAGCGCGAAAGGATACGCTGCTCGCCGACAGCGATGCGGCGCCGCACCCCGTGCTCTACACGCCCGAAGATCTCGAGCGCGCCCGGGAAAACGCGGAAGCGAGCGACTGGGCAGCGGATTGGGTGGCGCGTCATGTGAAGACCGCGGACTACGTGGTCGAGCAGGGCAAGGATTGGATTCACCACATGATCCCCGAAGAGGCGCCGGCGCAAGGCTATGGCTTCACCTGCCCGAACTGCGTCGGCACGCAGAGCCAGGAGGCCGTGGGCTACTCGCTCGCGGACTGGAACTACACCCAACCGGATGAAATCCGCTGTACCGCTTGCGGGCATGTGTACCCGAGCGACGAATACCCCGAGACGGCCAAGCTCGAATTGCCGCGCCTGGGCGACACCATCTCCTACTACCGGAACGCGAAAGAAAAAGAACTCGACGACTACTCGGGCGAGCACGCCTACCATTGGGTCGGACGCCCGGTGCATATGAGCTTCTCCGGCCTCATCCGCGAGAGTAAGATCAAGTACATGCGCGGGGCCGCGCGTTCGCTTGGGTTTGCCTATGCCTTCACCGGCGACCCGCGCTATGCCGCCGCCGCACGCGACCTGCTCGTGCGCTTTGCCGTGTGTTTCCGCCATTGGCCCTACCGCGACTACTGGGATACCTACGCCGATTGCGACCCGCTCTATGCCGCCTGGCACGACATGGAGCTGCCGCTGGGCTGGAAGCGGCACTTGAGTGAATCGGCTTATGCGAAGGACACCGCCAAGCGCGCGCGCATGCTGCAAACTTACTGGGGCGCCGGGCGCGTGCATCCGAGTACGGGGAGCATTAGCGGGCTATCGTTGCTCGTGCTGGCCTACGACCTTACATGCATCGCCGAGGAGGCTGGCGGCGAACCGGTGTGGAGTGCGGAACAGCGGCGCATTGTCGAGCGCGACCTGCTCGTCGAGTACATCATGGAGGCCGAGCCCTACGTGGGCGGGACAGGCGCCGCCGATTGCAGCAACAACAAATGCCCCCGCGTCTACAGCGCCATGGCCTCGGTTGCTAAGTGCCTGGGCATCAAATCGCTCGCCGATACCGCGCTTCGCGGCTACGAAGTCGTGCGCGACAAGTCGTTCAACAGCGACGGCTTCAGCACGGAGAGCCCCTCGTACAACAACATGTATCTTTCGCAATTACTGGTTATACCCGAGAAACTGCACGGCTTCAGGCCTGCGGGCGGCGGCGAACGGACCGACTACTACGCCACCGACGCCAAGCTGCGGCGCATGTACCGCGGGGTGTTGTGGTCCCTCGAACAATCGGGCGCCTACCTGCCGCTGAGCGACACGCACGTGCACACACGCCCGAGCAGCGTCATCACGCAGATGGGGCTGCGCCGCTATCCGGACCTCTATGCGGGGGCCATGCCGCGCCTCGGCGCGAACCACATGACCCAATACGCACTGTTCCACCTCACCGACGAGGCACTCGAGGAAGACAACTTCCCCGCGCTCCCCGAAACCTGCTTCCCCGACTGGCAGACCGCCGTGCTCCGCCATGGCGACGCTACCGTCGCCCTGCCCTTCAATCCCCATGGCGGCCACCGCCACCGCGACAATCTCGCCCTCTATTTCAGCGCCGGCGGGCGCGCCCTGTTGGGTGAACTCGGCTATGTAGGGGACATGCCGCAAAACAGTTGGCTGCGCAGCACGCAAAGCCACAACCTGGTTGTCGTGGACGACGGCGAGCAGGAATTTGGCGGCCGCAACCCACGCTTCGAAATGATGGCCACCTCGCCGCTGGCCTCGGTGGCCGAGGCATCGACCGATGCCTACGATCAATGCAGCGCATACCGCCGGCGGGTTGTACTGGTGAAAGGCAAGGAAGGCCCCTTCCTCGTCGATCGCTTTCACGTTCGCGGCGGCGGGAAGCACGCCTACCGCGTCTACAGCGAGGTTGCCGCGAGTGACACGGAGAACGGTGAACTCGGCTTCCACGGCGTCGACATGCCGCCCGAACCGCCCCTGCCCGAGGTGGGGCAGAGCCTGGCGCGCGAAGATATCTTCGGCCTGCGGGATGTGCGCACGGCGGCGCCCGAGGGGCCGTGGAAGGCTACCTGGCGCGATGCCGAAGGCGCCTATAGCCTGTGCATGCTCAGTCCGTGCGATACCGTCGCCGCCGCAAACGGCCCTGGCCAGCGCGGCCGCAAAGACCCGGGCCGCCGCGTGCGCTATGTGGACGCCATCCGCGAGGGCGAGGAACTGGAAAGTACATTCATGGCCGTACACACGCCGGGCGGGGCCGGTCTGCAAACGAAGCGGCTCGATGCGGCCGCGGGCGGACCACGTGCCATGGCCGTGCGCGTTGACGCTGGCGATTCCCGCTATTTGCTGCTGCACGATTTCGAGACGCCCGCCGTGGTGGCGGGCGTTCGGTTCCAGGGCACGCTGGCCGTGCTCGAGATGAGCGGCGGCGCAACCGTGCGCTGCATGACTGTGGGCGCCGCCACGCTTGAAGCCGGCCAGTACGCCTTCGAAAACCAAGTGGCCGCCATAAGCGGGCCGGCCGATCACCGCGACGATCACGCCCTGGTCTTCGAGGACGCACCCGGCGCCTGGCCCGTGGTGGAAGATGCATGCACCGCCTATGCACGCGTCGACACCGGCAACCGTGTCACAGGGTATCCCGTCGCCTCGCTGAGCGACGGGGGCGTGGTCGCGATCACCGGCTATCCGCTCGGCGAGGTGGCTTCTGCCGCGCTGCCCGCCGTCCGGTATACGGCGGCGCAATGAAGCGTTTGTGCGGGGTGGGTGGAACGAGTCCGTATGCGTCACGCACTACCCCGTGAACACCGGACAGGGGCACACGCTGCTGCTCGCTGCGCCGTCATGGAAAGCGGCCTCAGAACGCGGTACGACAACACGCTCAATACGCCCGGGCGGCGATGACCCGGCCCTTGCACCGTTTACCGGTAATCATGCAGAACCCCGTTTCATCCGGCGCATCAAAGGGTATGCAGCAAACACGCGACTTGGTGTCCGCCCAAAGCCGTTCCTCGACCTCAGGATTCTCGTGATCAAGAAAAACCCGGAATAGCCCGCCTTTGCCCACGCGCCCCTTGTAGTCCCCAAAGTCGTCGATGGTGTGGGTATGCACTTCCAAGCGGCGGCGCGCGGCGTTATACAGGTTCTGCTGAATATCTTCGAGCATGGCGCGCAGGCGTTCGCGCAGGCCCTGGTTGAACAGCGTGGTCCGATCGCCCGTGTCACGGCGCACGGCCACCACGCTGTTATTATCGGCGTCGCCCGGACCAATCTCGATACGCACCGGGACGCCCTTCATTTCCCACTCACGGGATTTGAACGCCGAATCATGCTGCTCCCGGTCGTCGATGCAGAAGAAAGCCGGGGCCCAACTGCGCGTTATCTCCCGCGCTTTGGCGAGCACCTTCGCGCGCTCCTCGCCGTTGTTGTAGCTGGGCACGATAGCCACCGGCCGCGGGGCGAGCCGGGGCGGCAGCACCAGGCCATTGTCGTCCGAATGGGTCATGACCATGGCGCAGATAAGCCGCGTCGATACGGCCCAGCGCGCGCCATACACATGTTTCACCTGTTTGTCGTCATCCTGGAAGGTGACGTCGAAAGCCTTGGCGATATTCTGGCCGAGGTTGTGTGCGGCGCCCGCTTGCAGCACCTTACCATCCTGCATAAGACCCTCGACGCAGTAGGAGTGCAGTGCGCCGGCGCTTTTCTCGCGATCGGTCTTGCGCCCTGTGATAACCGGCATGGCCATGAATTCTTCGGCAAACTGCTGGTACACATGCACCATACGCAGGGTTTCCGCCTCGGCGTCCTCGTAGGTGGCGTGAGCTGTGTGGCCCTCTTGCCAGAGAAACTCCGTGGTACGCAGAAAAAGGCGCGTGCGCATTTCCCAGCGGCACATGTTCGCCCACTGATTGATGAGTACCGGCAGATCGTGGTGGGTGTTGATCCAGTTCTTGTAGCAGGACCAGATAATGGCCTCGGAGCTGGGCCGGATAACCAGCGGTTCATCGAGCGTCTTACCGCCGCCCTGAGTCACAACGGCGCACTCCGCCGTCAATCCTGCCGCGTGCCCGGCTTCTTGCTCATGGATTCGCTCGGGGATGAGCATGGGAAAGTAGGCGTTTACATGGCCCGTCTCTTTGAACCGTACGTCAAGGGCCTGCTGCATCTTTTCCCACACGCCGTAGCCATTGGGCTTGATGACCATGCAACCATCCACCGGCGCGTAATCGGCCATGTCGGCCTTCAAAACAACATCGATGTACCACTGGGAATAGTCCTCAGAGCGCTTGGTTATGCCCTTGGTCATGGCCCCTCCGTCTCAGTGCGCGATGGTCCTTGCAAAACTTCCGAACGTCAAGAGATTATCACATGCCGACAGAACAACGCACTCCATTCATGAGCCAATTGCGAAATTTGAAAGTCTTGAATGGCAGGGGAGTTGCGGGGGCGGGTGATTGGCCTTCACCCCAGGAAAGTCTTGGTATCGTCGCATTCCAGGTGCGTTCTATCTTTTTTTGGGCATTTTCACCCCAAGCCCGCCTCGGGCATAAGAAATCTTCCTCGCAATGACG
>CAZMVU010000049.1:0-25646 GCA_964569295.1 uncultured Nitrospirales bacterium | reverse complement strand
ACCGTTTATATTGACATTCCGGCCCTTCGCGGGTAGCATGGGTGCATGCCAAGAGTCGCGCGGATAGTCGTACCGGGCGCTGCACACCACGTGGTGCAACGGGGTAACAACAAGCAGGATGTCTTCTTCGTTGATGACGACCGGCGCGTCTACTTGGCGTTGCTGCGGGAGCAGGGGCGGCGGTTCGGGTTGCGAACAGTCTCAGATAAACGGTGACTGTCCTTGGTTATTATTAGGCCCGGCCAAGGAACTTCGGCGGAAAATGAAGGAGGTTGAACGTTCTCTGGAGCGGTACTACGAGGCCTTCGAGGCAGGGGTGATGTCGCCGGAGGATGCGGGGGGTAGGCTCCGGGAACTGAAGTTGAAGAAGGCGGAGCTTGAGCAGGAGTTCGCCTCCAGGACAATCACACCCGACTTGCCCGCCTCGCTGGCGAAGCCCGAGCGAATACAGCAAATACAGCACGCACTCCGTCAGTTGCTGTGCTCCGCCCAACCGGAACTGCGGAAGACCTACCTGCGTATCCTGTTGGAAGACATTGTCTTGGACGGCACGCAGGTGACCGTGCGCCCCAAGGCCGAGGGGATGTTGGGATTCCTGGAGCACGGGGAAAAGGCAGCCACCGGCAACGTGGCGCCCGTACTTGGTTCGATACAAAAATGGCGACCCCAACGGGATTTGAACCCGTGTTGCCGGCGTGAAAGGCCGGTGTCCTAGACCAGGCTAGACGATGGGGTCGCGGATGATAGGTTTGGTCATGTCTCGGGGCGGCGCACGTTGTTGCCGTTCCGCGTATGATGGCGGAAACTGCAACCTTTGTATGAACATCCCCCGTTGCCTCATCCACCGCCGCACGTTTGGAGCCGCGCTACACACAGCACACGCTCTTCTACAGTATCGTGAAGCAGCCGCGGGATGTTCCGTTCGCCGCCTCCGTCCTCGCCATCACAGAACCGCAAGTCTAGCAGATTCCAGAGACGGGTGTCAACGCAGTTTTTTTGGCGTTTTTGCGCAGCTCGCGGCGCTGATTTCAACACGGGCACTTTAGGAAAAGCGCGCGTTTGCGGCGGGGCCGCCTGACCGTGTCGCCGTGTAAGGCGGGCGCCACGTGGCCCGCTTGCCGCGCGTGCCGGCCTTCAGATTTTGGGCGTAGCGTATCACCCTGTACACGAGCAGCTTATATGCTTTCGTCCGAAAACTTCTTGATGTTCTTTATGCTTGCTGAAGTTTACGGCACTTGAGGTGCCTGCTCTGCCGTATCAAGCAGGCCCCCCTGATGTCTGGCTGTGGACGTGCCGCTGCACCGCGCGGTTCTACGACGCCGTCGATTTCTTTTTGGCGGTGCTCTTCTTGGCAGCCGGTTTCTTTGCGGTAGACTTTTTGGGTGTGCTTTTCTTTGCGGTGCTCTTCTTTGCGGTAGACTTTTTGGGTGTGCTTTTCTTTGCGGTGCTTTTCTTTGCGGTGCTCTTCTTGGTGGTGCTCTTCTTGGCGGTCGTAGCAGAAGGAATCCCCTCCTTCTGTACGCGCTCGAAGTAATCCGTCAGCAGGTCGAAGCTTTTGTCCACGGTCTTGCGGAAATCGCTGCGCCCGGTCTGGAGCATCTGTACCCACTCCTTGACTACCGACTTGCCTTCCTTGGGGACCCAGTGCGAATCGGTGACCATGGTGCTGACCATCTTCTCGGATTGCTCCTGAAGCTGGCTGATGATCTTGAAGGTGTTGTCGAAGGTTGTCTTCTGGAAATCGATGACGGACAGCACGAGCTTGCAGGCCTTGCGTCCCGTGCTCGATGCGGCCTCATCCGCGCGATTGGAAATGCGTTCCATGAGCTTTTCCGCCTGCGACGAAACTTTGTCCAGCGGCGTGGACGCCATTCTTGCGGTCCGTGTGCCTTTGGATGCGGTTTTCTTCTTCGGCATAGTGGAGTTCTCCTTTCCGTCGTGGTCCTTGTATCCATCGTGTGCGCCACAGCTTGTATGGGGCTCGCGCCACTAGCGGGCCGCCCTATGCTAACTAATGGTCGGTAAGGCCGGGTCTCGGCAGAAACTCTCGTTGTTTTTTGGGGTTTTCTCGGTATACCTCCCGTTTTTCCTTCCAACTTCCCACCGTTTGCGCGCTACCACGGAATCCAGTCTACCCTAAATCCGCATTATTAATCAATAGGTGTATTCCCGAAAGCCCGAGAAACATGGGACGCAGGTGCTGCTTGCCGGTTGTATGGCGGGGCACAAGAGCGGAAACTTGCTCGAACGGTTTGACTTGGACCGGCGGTGCCCCCGTTCTTCCAGGGCGCAGGGGGCTGCTGCCTTCTGGGTTTTTGCTTGATTGACAGGCCAGCCCATAGCGCACGGTCTCTGATGGGCGGCAGGCCGGGGCCTGGAGAGGCGCATTCACCGCTTGGTTTGGACGAGTCCCACGGCTGGCCGGGGCCCTTTCCCGGACGCTGCGGCGGGGGCGCGCCGTGGTACGCGGTGGTACCGCGAGGCCCAAACCAGCAGCGTGGCCACCGTCAGCAGCAGGGCGACATTCCCCCAAGGGGGATTGGCGCTGTCGAGGGCCGCGGTGCCGCATTCCTCCGGCGGCGGTTCAGGCTCCTCACCGCTGCCGCTGAGGCCTATGGATGCGCCGCCGCCGCCCGTAAAGGTGACGGTCCCGGTATACTCCTGCGCGGCCGTGGGTGCAAACCGCACCGTAATTGTGGCTGCCGCTGTGTCCTGCGCCAGCAGGTAGGAGTCATTGCCGATGCTCGTGAAGCCGCTGCCCGAAACGCTGGCGGTGCCGGAAAGGCGCCCGCCGCCGGTATTGGTCACGCTGAACGCGATTTCATCCGAGCTGTCGACGTTTACCGTGCCAAAGTCGGAATCCCCAGCCGGCGATACGCGGATAGCGGGCTCTGGGAACGCCTCCATGGAAAGCGGCATATTCACTTGGGGGGTGTCGCCGTCAATATCAAAGGTGGGCGATTGTATGGCGCGGTAGCCGGGCGCGTTGGCGGAAACTTTGTATGTGCCCGCTTCCAGCACATTGAATGTGTATTGCCCGTCGTCGTTGTTGTTGGTCGTTTCGCCTGTCGGGTCCAGCCGCAGGCTCGCGTCCGTAATGGCCACCCCGACCGCACTGTCGCGCACGGTGACCTGCACCACCGAGTTGACATCGACGGCGCCTTCCGGTTCTTCTTCTTCGTCGTCCCCGCCTGGGGGTGGCGCGGGTGCGGCATTTGTGTAGCCCAGGTCGATAAGCGCGCCGATATCTATGGGGGCATAGGAGCGCCGTTCTACGCCGGGGGCAAAGGCATGCTCCATGATAGCGCCGCCCACAATGTTATTCGTGTCCCAATGAGAAAGGCTGCTGCCCCGCTGAAAGGGGTCGGGCGCATAGATGCCTGGCAGGACGCCTTGGTCATATTCGGTGAAGGCCGCTGAACCGCTCATGGCCAGGTTGTCACTGCGCAAGTCGACCGAACTGCCCAGGAAGTCCGGTGGATCACCGCCAAAGAGCGCGCGTTCGCCGGTGCGGTAGACCATGAGCTCGTCGAATTTGGTATATATGCCGGAGTTTTCGCTGTCCTCGGGCATTATAAGGCTTTCCCCGCTCTCACTGGCCAGGCTTGCGAAGCCGAGTCCATGCGTGATTTCGTGTACCAGCACCGTAAGAAAGTCGAACTCATCGCCGGCGGGCGCACGGGTCTCGATGTTCCACTTGTACCCAAAATTTACAACGAGCGTGATTTCAGGAAAATTTGAAAACGGCTTGCGGCCGGTATCGAGCCGCGCGAAGGCGGAGCCGTTCGTGAAGCCGGCCACGGTGGAATAGAAGGTACCTGCCGCTGCCAGCGCGCCACTCTGTTCGTTCTGTGATTCGTCGACCCGCACATCGAGATCGCCCGGCATGTTGATGACCGCGGCGACGTAGGTGAGCGCATCCTCGAGACGGGCCCTGCGTTGCGGGCCGTCCTGCGCGTCGAAAAAGCCCACACCGTCCTCATCTTCATAGCTGATGTCGAACGCGATTGTCGGGGTAGTAAGGACTTTTTGCAGCTTGGGCTCGCGGCGCACGAACGCCTTCGAGTCCACGCGATACGCCTCGAGCCGCCCGTGGGGCGCATAGAAGTACACGGTGTCCGGGTTATCGCCCGTTTCCTGGGCAACGCCGGTGACTCCCATGAACGACACGAAAACCGCCACTGCAAGCACAGGACGCCAGCGATGCGGGCGGGCCATGTGTTTGCCGTTGCGATGCTGCACACCACGCCGCCTATGGAGACCGTTCAACATATGCGCCTTCTCGCCTGTCGTATGCCTTGTGGATGGAAGGCCGTATTGCGATTCTACGCATGCCCATTATACCTGGGGTTTGCACGTTCGGGAAAGACGGTACTGCCGGGAAACCCGCCGGACCGGAGACGGGCCGGGCGCCGTGCCCCTGCACACCACCTTTACCAGGGTGACCCAGGAATTATACATGTTATGGGGAATGAAATGCAGGGTATACCTATTTTGCCTCATACGCGGCCGGGTTTGCCGTGTCGCTGCTCCCTGTAGAGAAAACCTGCCAAGGTTGTCCAGCATTCTGGAAACGGCCCCGTCACCGGCCGGGCGCACGCCTACCGCGTCCTCGCCGCGGCCGCGTGTGCGCGCAAGGCCTCGAGCACACACACGAAGGCCTGCGGCGGCGGGGCGGTAAAGGTGAGGTGTTCACCGGTGGCCGGGTGTTCGATGCCCAGCAGCTCCGCATGCAATGCCTGGCCCGGCAATGCATCGAGCGCTGCGCGTAATTCTGGCCCGACCTTCCACCCGGTGAAATCCGCCACTCCGTAGATCGGATCGCCGAGGATCGGGCGGCCGGCGAAACGCATGTGCACGCGAATCTGGTGGGTGCGGCCCGTTTCGAGCTTGAGCGCTACGAGCGAGGCCATGCCGAAACGCTCACGCACCTCGAAATTCGTGACGGCCTCCTTCGCGCGGATGCCGGTGACGGTCATCTTCTTCCGGTCGGCGGTGCTTCGCCCGATGCTCGCATCGATTCGGCCGTGGTGCTCCTTGAAGTCGCCGCGCACGATTGCGAGATAGCGCCGGTCGAAGGCATGCGCCGCCGCCTGGGCGCCGAGGTGAGCAAAGGCGCGCTGCGTCTTTGCCACGACCATGACCCCCGAGGTGTACATGTCGAGGCGGTGCACAATCCCCGGGCGCACGAGATCGCTGCCGGGCGCCTGGAAATCAGGGCAATGGTGGAGCACCGCGTTCACGAGCGTACCCGAATAGTGACCCGGCGCCGGATGCACCACGAGACCGGCAGGCTTGTTGACGATCAGCAGCTCGGCGTCCTCGTGCAGGATGTCGAGGGGCATGTCTTCCGGCTCGGGCGTGAGATCGGGGGGCGGCGGGACCTCGGCAGCGACCACATCGTGGGCGCGCACCGCACGCGCCGCTTTCGTGCACACGGCGCCATTCAGCGAGACATGCCCGTCCTTCACCAGCTTTTTCAGGTACGAACGCGAAGCATCTTCGACCATCGCCGCCAGGTACTGATCCAGCCGCAGGCCGTCCCCCGCCGCGTCCACTGTCGCTTCAAACCGTTCCGTCACTGCGCGCCGTCCGTCCTGTGTATGCCGCGAAAGTGGATGAGCGCCGCCATGAAATCATCGCCCAGGTGCCACGGCAGGTAGTCTTCCCGTTCCTCCGCCTCCATGCGCGTGTTGATGGCCGCGACCGCCTGCTCGAGTACGGGGACCATGGCCCACCACAAATCCTCGCGTTCCGCCCAGAACCGCGTGTCCGCCTCGAGCACTGCGGTCAGCAAATCGCCGGGGTAGCGCTGCGCCTCGAGGAATGGTTCGTCCACCAGCTTGTCGATGGCCAGCGGTATGCTGCACGCGAGCGAGAGTCCCCGGGTGATGAGTTCCCGCAATTCCCCCGCCGTCAGCCGTCGTACCGGCTTGTGCGCCAGCCGCTTCACGAGCGGCCCCAACTCTTCATCCAGCGCCTCCGGGTTCCAGGTGTCGGGGTCCAGTTCCTGCAACGGCTTGCGTATGTCGAATTCCACATCCATCATCCGCACAGTGTAGCCGCGAGCGTGCGAGAGGGCAAGGCCGCGAGGCCGCGAGGCCGCACAGGAAAGCGGGGATGGCCTTTACAGCAGATGTTCAGCCTGTGCTGCCCGGCCATGCGCCCGCCGTCTGGCAGACGACGCAGGGCTGGCCTGGGTGCGGGCATGTTTATCCAGGACAAACTTCCCATACTGGGAAACGGCCTGTATTGGAACGGCTCTTCGTGCCGTCTGAACTGGGTAAAAACCGCCCCGTCACCCCGAGGCGCGCAGGTTGGCCTCTTTCAGGCGGCGGCTCAACACGGTCACCATGTTGAGCAGAATCCGAATGGCGACCTTCTTCGTGAGCAATTTCTGGAAGGTGTTCTCGGTGAGCACGAAGAGGTAACCGTCTTCAGTGGCAGCCACGTTGGCGCTGCGCGGCTCGTGGGTCACCAGGGCCATCTCCCCGAACATATCGCCTGTGCGCAGCTCGGCGATAAGGTTCTTGCGGTCATCGAAGACCCCCACTTTGCCGCCGAGCACAATGTACATCTGGCTGCCCACGGTGCCCTTGTAGAAGATGACTTCGTTCTTCTTGAAGTTCTGGGTAATGCCGTGGCTCAGGATTTTGTCGACATCGGCGGTAGTGAGACCATGAAAAAGGTCGACACGCTTGACGAGTGACTGCAATTGTGCTTGGGTCATCGGCATGGTCTAACGCTCCCCGTTCCACATGGTGTGTGAAGGCACCTCGTTTACACGGGGATTGTTATACCATGTAGATGAACCGTCTGCAATTGTTGCAGGTGTGGATGTGGTCGGTATCCTGGCGGACCTGCTGGGCGAACTGGGTGGGCAGTTTCATGAAGCAGCCCTGGCAGGTATCGCCTTCGACCGGTACCAGCGCGGGGGGGCGGCTCTTCATGAGCCGGTCGTAGTGGCTGAGGATGCGCGGGGCCACCAAGGCGCGGATGTTTTCGATGCGGTCGCGAATGGCCTTTTTCCCGGTCTTCGCAGCGTCGAGCATTTCCTGGCACAACTGCAAGCGCGCGAGGAGGATGAGGTCGGCATGGGCATCGCCCGGTTGCAGGAGCGTCGGTTCCTGGGCGACATCATCCTTCTTGTACCGGCCTTCCGGCTCGACCAGGCGCCCCGAGAGATCCTCGAGCACCGCGAACATGGTGTCGGCATCGGGGGCGTTCACCATTTGCCCGAGGTGTTCCGGGTCGCGCAGAAGCTTGGCGACAGTGGCCACAAAATTGAGGTACGTGGTCTGCATGATAGGCGGGTAGCAGATGAGGAAGATAAGGTGCACCGGCTTCTTGTCCACCGCCATGAAGTCGATGCCCGCATTGTTGCGCCCCACGGCGCACATGAGATTCTTCAAGCCCGATACGCGCGCGTGGGGCACGGCAATCCCATGCCCAATGCCCGTGCTCTCCGTCGTTTCGCGCGCAATGATCTGGTCGAGCGCCTGGCCTACACCCTTCACCTTCTTTTTCTCGAACAGCAGGTGGGTCATTTCCTTGAGGGATTCCGGCTTCGAGGTTGCTTCGATCGCCGGTACCACACAGTTTTTCGGGATGTATTTTGTAAGCAGCATAATCGTCCCAGTGTTGTCTCTTTGAGTCCGCGGATGTTCTGCGGTGTGCGTTGTGGTGCGGCCCGCCATGCGCAGCCTCCGGCCGCCAAGCACGCCATATAGTAGCATGTTCAGCGGTTGGGAACAATTGCTTTTCCGGTAAAGATCGGAAAACGGGGTGCTGCTTTCCCGTTTTTACGGCGCCCATTATAGTATTCGCGGGCATACCCCCGCGCGTTTTTACACATTACATAGTATCACAGACGGTTACATTGGCGGCAATAAAATGGCAGCCAGGGTATGATGCGAAACGAAGCGTTGGCGGTGCTGTGCGGCGTTTACGCTCTTGGGCAAAGTGCGGGTGTCACGTGTAGCAGGCAAGGCGGTACGGCTTTCATACGCTGTATCCGGCGCTATGCCATAGCTTTCGAATATATCCGCCTTCCCGGGTGTGGCGGTTCGTGATGCTTCGGCGGTTTTGATGGCCAGGGCAGGTAACCGCCGCCGGCCGCCATTTCGCGCTAGTGCTCGCGGAAACACGCGTGCGGGGACAGCTTGCGCGCCGGCGTACATTCGCGCTAGGCTGGTGCCGGGTGTGGAGTGTGTACTGTGTCCAAAAAACGTGAAGGGATTCCACATGTCCATCGAATTGCGCTACGACGCACCGCCCTCGACGGGGTACCTCTACCGCCGGCTGCTGCTCAAGCGGCGGCCCGGCTTGAAACCGGGCGAATCGCTGCCGGCGATAACCACCGAATGGCCGGGCGCCCAGGCAGACAGCCAGTCCTTGCAGGCCTACCGCGATGTGTGCGGTTTCAAAGACGACGGCCGCCTGCCGATCACGTATCCGCAGGTGCTGTGCAACCGCCTGCAGATGGCCATTCTCGCACACGAAACGTTTCCCTTGTCCGCCATGGGCGCACTGCACCTGCGCAACCACATTGTGCAGTTTGCGCCGATCGCCAGTGATGCAATGATGCACATGGAATGCCGCCTCGCCACGTCGCGCGTGGTGAAGGCCGGGCTCGAGTTCGACATCAACACATCCGTGCGCGAGGGCACCCACCCGCGCTGGGAGGCCATCAGTACGTATCTCGTGCGGGGGAAGAAGTTTGGAGAGCCGGGGGAAACGCCCGCTATAGCGGCCATGCCGGAAGTCGAAAACGCGGTCATGGATGAGAGATGGCATGTGCCCAAAAACATGGGCAAGCGCTATGCAAAGATATCCGGCGACTACAACCCCATCCATGTGTCACGCATTCTCGCGAAGTTGTTCGGGTTCAAGCGCGACATCATCCACGGCATGTGGACCCTCGCGCGCACGCTCAGCACCATGCCGGAACTGCCCGGGGACAAGCCCCGCCGGTGCGATGCGTCGTTCAAGGGGCCCATCTTCATGGATCACGATGTCTTGCTGCAAGCGGATACCAGCGACGACGCACACGCCTTCGCCGTGTACTGCCAGGGCAATGATCGGCCCTCGCTGCAGGGCGGCTACCGGTTGGCTGCGGACGGCGAACGGCTGATCGAGGAAGCGTAGGGCGGCGTGTGGGCGGCCGAGTGGGTTGGAGTGTGCGCTGTTGCGCGTCTCTAATCAGCGGGGGGGGGACCAACGTTTATTTACGGGGGGCGCATGACGTCGTGCGGCGCTGTCCGGCGGATAAAGACGCCCACGGCCGGCGTGCGGGGTTTCCGCTTGCATTTGCGCGCAAATCCGATGCCCGGTATGATACGTTGTGCGGCGTCCGTTCCAGACGCTTGTGATTACGGGAGGGCTTGTTGCGTATGGATATGCTGCGCGTATACCCGATTATTGTCCAGTTTGGCGTGGGGGCATTGCTCTGCGCCGTGGGCCTGTGGGCCGGCGTGTCGAGCGGATACGTCGATCTCAAGCTGCCGCGTGATCGCCGCGTGATCGTGATCATCGTGATTGGGTTCGTGGCCTTGCTGGCGTTGACCGGTGCGTTCACCTTCTGGCTGCCCTTCGTACCAGAGGAGGTGACGCCATGAACCGCTTTGTTGCACACCTGGCCGCCGCTGCCGCGCCCGCGGGCGAAGACGCCATCCTGCGAACAGGGACCAACTCCGATGTAGCGGTGATGGTGCTGTATTTCGCGGCGGTGGTTGGCTTCGGCCTGTACTTCAGCAAATACGCAAAGACCACCAAGGATTTCTTCTTCGGTGGGCAGCGGTTTGCCTGGTGGCTGATCGCCTTCTCGTGCATTGCCACAATGGTGGGTTCCTACAGCTTCATAAAGTACAGCCGCGTCGGCTTCGAATACGGCTTGTCCTCGAGTCAGACCTACCTCAACGACTGGTACTGGGTCCCCATTCTCCTGCTGGTATGGCTGCCCATCATCTACTTCCAGCGCATACAATCCGTGCCCGAATACTTCGAGCGCCGCTTCGGCACGAGCGCGCGCATGGCCGCGACGGTCTTCTTGCTTATCTACCTGATTGGCTACGTCGGGGTCAATCTGTTCACGTTGGGCAAGGCGCTCTCGCCGGTGCTGGGCTTGCATCCGTTCACCGGCGCGGCGCTCTCGTGCGTGCTGGTCACGCTGTACGTGTTCGCCGGCGGCCAGACCTCCGTTATCATGACCGACCTTGCCCAGGGGATCATTCTGCTCATCGTCGGGCTTGCGGTGTTTCTCGCGGGCGTGGCGCACCTTGGCGGGTTCATCGATTTCTGGAACCTGATGCCCGAGAGCCACCGCTACATTTTCTCCCAGTTCAACAAGCCGCCGGAGTTCAGCTTTATCGGGATATACGTCCAGGACGGGCTCGCGAATTCGGGCGCCTTCATCCTCATGAATCAGGGGATGATGATGCGCTTTCTCTCGCTGCGCAGCGTGCACGATGCCCGGCGCATGGTCTTCTTGTGGGTGCTGATCCTCGCGCCCCTCGCGGCGGTTACGGTCTCTGGCGGCGGTTGGATCGCCAAGGCGCTCGTGGCGAACGGGGAACTGACCACCTCGCCCGACGATGCCTTCGTGAAGGCCGCCGAGTTCGTGTGCAGCCCGGGCATTTTCGGGCTCGTACTGGCCGCATTGCTCGCCGCGCTCATGTCCACCGCCGATACCTTGATCAACGCGGTGAGCGCTGTCTTCGTGAACGACGTGTACCGCCCCTACGTGGTGAAAGGGCGCACGGACAAGCACTACCTCATGATAGCGCGCCTGGCCGCCTTAACCACGGCGCTCATTGGACTCGCGCTCGTACCGCTGTTCATGCTGCAGGAAAGCATCTACTCGGCGCACGGCATGTTTACCGCCGCAGTGACGCCCCCCATCGTCGTGGCGATTCTCCTGGGCGTATTGTGGAAGCGCTACAATGCCCCGGCCGTACTCGCCACCCTTGTCGGCGGCGGCATTCTCGTGGGACTTTCCAGCTTCCCGCCCTTCGATGACTGGTTCCTTGCGCCGCTCAGCTTCGGCATGGGGCCGGACAGCTACAAGTTCACCCGCGCCCTGTTCGGGATCGTGGCAAGCGGCGCCTTGGGCGTGGTGGTTGCGTTCGCCACCCGGCCGCAACCCCTCGAAGCCATCCGGGGGCTGGTGACGGGCACCCAACTCGATGCCATGCGCGCATTCAAGGGCGCCGAGATCAACCGCACGCCAGGCCGCGCGACCTACCTCGCGGTTTACGCCGACCACGCGCTCGAGGGCGACGCGGCGATTTTCCCGCAGGCCGCGATCGATGCCATGGCCGCGCAGCACGGCGACCTTGTCTATGTATGTGACCGCCGCTGGTGGTTCGGCGGGTTGCGTAGTGTGCACCTGCGCGTGGCCGGACCCAGCCCCGACGGAAATGCCTACATCTCTGCCGACGCCATGGATTCGGCCCACTTTGTTCCCGGCCAACGCACCTATGCGGAGAAGGAATTCTAGGCGCGCGATCGCGCAGCAAGTATCCTGAATCGGAATGTACAGCGCCTCTTACGGCCCGTGTCTGCAAAGCATGGCCTGCGTGTTTTCCGGCAATCTGTGGCATACTGAAAGCGATGGCGCCGCGGTTGGGATCGGTGCCTCAGGAGCCCAGAAAGGCAAGGGTAGGTTATGCGCCTGTTCCAGGGATTCCACCGGTTGTTGCCAGTGGGCTGCGCCGTGCTCATGGTGATATTCGCCGCCGGATGTCCGGTCTCGGTAATCGACGGCGGCACGTACTTCATTGAAGTGCATCCGGCGGAAAGCGGCAGGGAGTACCGGTGCTTCAAGCACATGGACGGCGATGCGGCGCCCCATCATTTCATGAGCGTGGTCTATGCGGACAGCGCATGGGCCGTGCGCCCGCATCCCGGCGGCGACCCGAATGGCTGGGGCAGCACGTGGTATCCGCAGCCGTTCTTCGAAGGGGCGGACCCGGCAGGCGCTGATCTGCTTTCGGTGGATGCCATGACGACGGGCGTCTATCTCGCGTTTGCGGGAGGGGTGCCGGCGGCAGGCGGCGGCGAGGGTGGCCAGTGGACGATGAGTCTGGGCTTCTCGTATGACAAGGCGGCCGAGGCCGTGGGGGGATCAGGCGAGTACGCGCTCACACTCGACGCCCCGGTCACGGCCAACACGGGCGATCTCAACCTCTACCGTATCGCGAGCAATTACCTCGAGGATGTGCCGCTGCTCTCCGGCGGCACGGGCGATACAGGCGACATGCGCCATGCAAGGGTTATTGGCGACGCCTTTGCCGACTTCTGGAGGCCAGCGGCGCAGCCGCGCCATTTCCCAACGGATACTACCAAAGTGCTCGACATCGAGGTTGTAGGGGACTACAACGAGGTGGACACCGAGGCGCAGGGCCATGCCCCCATCGAACCGGCGTACAAGCCGTCGCTCGGGATCGAGCTTGCCGGCGATGAGCCCGTGCTCACGTTCGGCGCCCTCTACGATACCTCCGCGTCCGAGGCGTACTGGCAGGACAACGTCGGCATCACCCCGCTCATTCGCACCGGCGCACCCGGTACAAACTTCTTCTGGTTGGTTTCCTTCCGATCGACAACACCCGAACCCTGAATGCTGAGTGCTGAGTGCTGAGTGCTGAGTGCTGAGTGCTGAGTGCTGAGTGCTGAATGCTGAAGGGTACTGGCGCCCCTTCCTGAGGTTACACGCGCTCCCCAGGGACACAACCTTTCTTGAACACAAACCTATGAGAAGAAGGTATTGCGGGGGCTTTCCCCCGGCAATCCCCGGCAATCAAATAGGGTCACCCCGGGGGGAGGGGGGGAGATCGGGTGTGGGGATGAGCCTGAGCCCCAGCCCGCCCGGGGTGACGTGGAACGGAGGGTGTGGAGGATCGTTATCATCAGCTTTTGGTTCGCTCATAGAGTTCGCCCATGCCGATGGTTTTCACGCCCGCCTCATCGAGGGTGAGAACGGCGCGATCAGGATCATTGAAACAAAAGACCAGCACCGCACGGCCCTGGTTTCCAAAAGTGAATGCATACATGTAATCTACATTAATCGCAGCCTCTTCGATATGCCGGAGGACATTGGCCAGGCCGCCGGGTTCATCCGCCACTTCGACGGCCACCACCTCGGTCACCTTCACCGTCTTCCCGGCGGTTTCGAGCGCGTTCTTCGCTTGTTCCCAGTCGCGCACGATGAGGTGGAGGATACCGAATTCTTTCGTGTCGGCCAGGGACAGCGTGAGGATGTCGACGCCGGCATCGGCGAGCACCTGACAGGGTTGCCGCAGAGCGCCGGCCCGGTTCTCGAGGAACACGCTGAGTTGGTGGGTTTTCATGGTGTGTCAGTCCTTCGGGCGCTTGTCTATGACGCGTTTGGCCTTGCCTTCCGACCGCGCGATGGTGTTCGGCTCGACCAGCCGCAGGTGCACGCGGATATTCAGAATGCGCTCGATCGCCTGGGCCAGGGTCTCCTGGAGGTTTTCGAGCGCGCCCACGCGGTCGCTGAAGACCTTCGGCGTCACCTCGACCTGCACTTCCATCTGGTCGAGTGTGCCGTCGTTGGTCAGCACGATCTGGTAATGCGGGAGCGTGCCATCGACCGCCAGCAGCGCCGCTTCGACCTGCGAAGGGAAGACATTCACGCCCCGGATGATGATCATGTCGTCGCTGCGGCGTGCGATGCGCTTGATGCGGCGGATGCTGCGGCCGCACGCGCACGGGGCGTTCACGAGCGCCGTGATGTCGCGCGTGCGGTAGCGGATCATGGGCATGGCCTGCTTCGACAGGGTGGTGAAGACCAGTTCGCCTTCCTCGCCGTCGGGCAGTACCGCCCCGGTGTCCGGATCGATGATCTCGGGGTAGAAGTGATCTTCGAAAATGTGGAGCCCGTTTTGATACGCGCATTCCGCACCGACACCCGGGCCGACGATCTCGGACAGTCCATAGATGTCGAACGCGGTGATGCCCGCCTCCGCCTCGATGCGCTGGCGCATCCCGTGGGTCCACGGCTCCGCGCCGAATACACCCACCTTCACCGGCATGGCGCGCAGATCCATGCCGAGCTCTTGCGCGCGGTCGATGAGCCGCAGGAAGTAGCTCGGTGTTGTGCATACGGCGGTCACATTGAAGTCTTTCATCACCATGAGCTGGCGATCCGTATTGCCGCCGGAGATGGGGATCACCGTCGCGCCGAGCGCTTCCGCACCGTAGTGCGCACCCAGGCCGCCGGTAAACAGGCCGTAGCCGTAGGCGTTTTGTATGATGTCCCCATCTTTAAGGCCGTAGGCCGCGAAGGCGCGCACCATCACGCTTGACCATACCGCGAGGTCCGCGTGCGTATACGCCACCACGATGGGCTTGCCCGTCGTGCCGGAGGACGCATGGAGCCGCACGATCTCGCTCATGGGGCTGGCGAACAGCCCAAAGGGATACGTGTCGCGCAGATCGCTCTTGAGCGTGAACGGCAGCTTGCCGAGATCCGCGAGACGGTGCACATCGCCGGGATGCAGGCCGCGCTCGTCCATGCGCGCCCGGAACAACGCCACCTGCTCATAGGCGCGGCGCACCACCGCCTGAAGCCGGTGCAACTGCAATTCGCGCAATTGCGCCGCCGGCAGAAAGTCCACGGCGCTCACGGGATGAAACGTGCCGCCGCTATCGTGCCAGAACTGGCTCATACGCCTTCCCCCGCCCGGGTTTCCGCCATGGCGCGTAATGTTTGCCCGAAGGTGAATACCGCGACGTTCTGCGCCTGCACCTTTTCGGGAAGAGCGGCTTGAATGGCCGCGTGCCAGGCGGGATTGCCGATAGCAAGGTATGTGCTCAAGAGGCCGAGCAAGGCCACGTTGTAATTCCGGCTGGTCACCGGCGTGGCCGGATCGTCGTCGAGCGTCTTGGGACCGGCTTCGGGCGCAAACAACACATCCGTCGTTATCAGCACGCCGTCCGGCGCCAGGTAATGGCGGACCACCTCGACCTGCGCCGCATGCAACACCACCAGGAAATCCGCCTCACCCGCGGGCGTCATCGGACTGAGGACCTGCGCGCCGAAACGTACATCGCTCGTGACGGAGCCGCCCCGCTGGCTCATGCCGTGCACTTCACTTTTCTTCACGTCGCAGCCGGTGCGGAAGGCCGCTCCCGCCATAATGTCAGAGGCGCGGATAACGCCGGTACCGCCCAGTCCGGCGAAGACGATGTTCGTGGTGCGGCCGTGCTCAGTCATGGCAGCAGGCCTCCGTGGACGGCGCCACCGCCGCTGTTTCGCCAGCGGCCTGCGCTTCCCACGCCTCGATCCGCGGTTTCGCGAGCCGGCAGGGATGGCGAAATACGATGAAGGTAAGGCCGTTGTGTTCGAGGGCGGTCGTAAGCGTTTGCGCGAGTTCTTTCGTGGTCTCCGCCACGCACACGTTTCCCACGCCCATAGCGCGGGCCACATCCTCGAACGACACACGTCCTGCACGGCGGTGGTCCAGGCTGCGGCCGGTGCCCGGATGTTCCTGCATACCGGTCATGGCGGTGGTGCCATTGTCGAGTACAAGCACAATATGGCCAGTGGACGGCGGGTTGTACACCATCTCGGCGAGGCCGGTGAGGCCCGAGTGCATGAACGTGCTGTCCCCGATGACGGACACCACACGGCGCGCCGCCTCTTCCGGGAGCGTGTGGCGCAGGCCCAGACCGATGCCGATGCTGGCGCCCATGCACAACTGGCTGTCCATCGCCTCGAAAGGCGGCAGCGCGGCCAGCGTGTAGCAGCCAATGTCACCCGACACGATGCACCCGAGCCGTTTGGTCACCGCGAAAGCGCCCCGGTGCGGACAGCCCACACAAAGCTGGGGCAGCTTGCCGCGCGGCGGCGCGGGTTCTTCCGAGTCGTCGCCGGCGAGAATCCGGCGTACCCGGGGCACGTTCAATTCGCCGAGGCGGTAGCGCGCGGGCTTGCCTGTGACCGCAATGCCCGCCGCACACAACTGCTCGACGAGGTACGGGTCGCCTTCTTCTATAACCATGCAGCGGTCGACGCTTTCCGCGAACTTGCGGATGTGCGCGAGTGGCAACGGGTGGGTCATGGCGAGTTTGAGCAGGCTGGCCTCCGGCGCCGCTTCCCGGGCGTGCAGGTAGGCCACACCCGCGGTGATGATCCCGAGGGTTGGACTGCCCGTCTCTTCCCGGTGCAGTGCCTCGTTTTCACTCCAGGCGCGTACGTCTTCGAGTTTAGCGCGCAACTGGCGGTGGGCGTGGCGCGCATGACCGGGGATCATCACACGCCCCGGAATATGGCGCTTGAAGCCGGAGGAGGTCTTTACCGTGTCTGGCACGGCTGGCCGCACCACGCCCTGTGAATGGCACACCCGGGTGGTCATGCGCAGCATCACCGGCAGGTTCCAGGCCTCTGAAAAGGCAAAGGCCGCACGGGTAAAATCATAGGCGTCTTGCGCGTCGGCCGGCTCGAACATGACCATGCCGGCCGCCAGGGCAAAGCGGCGGTTGTCCTGCTCGTTCTGGCTCGAGTGCATGCCCGGATCGTCGGCCGATACGATAACCAAGGCGCCGTCGACGCCCGTGTAGGCCACGGAAAAGAAGGGGTCCGCCGCCACGTTTACGCCCACGTGTTTCATTGTCACCAGCACACGCACACCGGCGAACGCGGCACCAATACCCACCTCGAGGGCCACCTTCTCGTTCGGCGCCCACTGGGCGCGCCCGCCATAGGCGCTGAGGTGCTCGAGGATTTCTGTCGAGGGGGTGCCGGGATAGCCCGTACCCAGCGCCACGCCGCCGTGTAACGCGGCCAGCGCCACGGCCTCGTTGCCGCTCATAAGCCTCCGATAGTCTGTTGTGCCGACGCTCACGCTCGTTTCCCGGTTCCTGAGGTTTCGTTACAGTTCGTAGAGCCGTTCGAGATCCGCATACAGGCGGACAAGCTCTTTGCCTTTAATCGGCGGCAGCACCTGCTGCGCACCGACGAATACCGCGTATACAATCCGCGCGATGGCCTGAGCACGATCCCGGTCACCCGTCGCCACTTCCGCTATCCGGCGCACATACCCCATACGCGCCTCGTCAACCCGCGCCACATACGCACGCACGCGGCTCTCCGTCAGCGCCCACGCACGGATATGCACCTCGATCCGGGACTCGTGCAGCGGCTGCGTGAGCTGGGTGAGAAGGCGCTTCTTCGCCTCGGCTTCGCCGGCGGCTTCCGCCTCCCGGATGATCCGTTGCGTGTTCTCCTCTTCCCAATGCCGCAGCAGCGCGTCCACAAACCCATCCCGGCTCTTGAAATGGTGGTAGTAAGAGCCCTTTGTCCGGCCCAGACGGCGTGTGAGCTCATCGATGGTGAGCCCGCCGGGGCCCTGCTCCTCGAGCAGCGCCAGACCCGTATCGAGCCATGCCTGTTTTGCCGCTGTCATCTTCGATGTCTCCATACCATACGGTATAGTATGATAACCGCACGGAAATGTCAAGCCGATTTGCGGTTGCTTGCTGGGTATGCCGGATCAGGTGCAGTTTGCGGGATTCAGGCGGGGGCACATGGTCAGGCGTGGGCCGGGGCTATGGCACAACTTTTGCACTTACGTAGCCCAAAGAAGGTGTTTCCGAACCCGGTGGGGCGTACCCGCTGGCGGGATGGACGCTCCCCAAAAAAATGAAAGTCATTTTGCGGTTGATACGTTGGATGGACGGCAAAACCGGCTTACTTAACAGGAGGACTGGACGCATGAACAGCAAGCGAATCACGACAGGGACCATGGTGGCCGGGGCCTGCATGGCGCTGGCATTGGGGTTGATGGCTTGTGGCGGCGAAGAAGCGCCGCAAGAGGAACCGATGGAACCGCCTGTCGGGGGGCCGATGGACACCGTGCCGCCGCCCGATGTGAGTCCACCGCCCGAGGACGAGCCCGAAGAGGTTGTGCCGCCGGAAGAGACGGCGCCGAGCGCCGAGGATGTGCAACGGGACGCGGCCAAGGCGGCGGAAAGCCTCTGGGAGTATACGAAGGCCCAGCGCCAGGATTTCCGGGAAGCCGTGGCCCAGCGCACCGAATCCATGGGCGATCGCGTCGATGCCTTGCGTGACCGCACCGGTGAAATGCAAGGCCAGGCCAAGGAGCAACTCCAGCAGCAGCTCGAAACCATAGAAGAAAAGCGCGCGGCCCTCGCCGAGCAGATGCAGCGGGTAACCGAGAACGGCGATGAAGCCTGGGAAGAGATTGTCCAGGGTGTACGCGACGCCTATGACGATCTGCGCAAGGCCGTGAACCGCGCCTACGAGGATGTCGAGGAAACACCGCCTGAGGCGCCCGCGGAATAGCGTTTCGGCCGGGAGACCGGGGCGATCGGTGGGCGGATCGGTTACAAGTGTAACGATTCTATACGCATTGTGGCCGGCTGAGCCGGTCCCCCCGTTCCCGGCCAACTCCCACAAGAACGGGGTGAGGGGTGCGCGCTTCGATGCCACCTGAGATGGCACAGCCCTTGCACAATGAACGCATCTGACGAGCAAACGGCGATGGAGAAAGGAGTGATCCTGCTGTGTTACGAGGCTTGAAAGGACTTATCGGCTACACGCTCGAGGCGAAGGACGGCCGTGTTGGCACCGTGTCGGACTTCTATTTCGAGGCCGATAGCTGGCGTGTGTTGTATGTCGTGGCCGAAACGGGCACGCTTATGCCCGGGCGTAAGGTGCTGGTCGAGACCGGCGGCTTGCTCGCCCCGGAATGGAATGCGGAGCGCTTTCCTGTGGCCTGTAGCAAGCAGGAGATTCTGGCGCGGCCGGGCCTCGAGGAGGCGGGCGTCGCGCCGGACAACGTGCCCGAGGACGCCGCGTCCATGCTGCACTGGGCGCCCATGGTGGCGCCGCAGGCCGGCGTGCTCTTGCCGGTTACGCTGCCCGAACGGCACCACGCGCCCGAAGCGGCCGGCGATCATCTGTACAGTTTTTGCGAGTTGCTGGGCTACCGGATTCGCGGGGCGGACGCCATCTTCGGCCGGCTCGAAGACATTGTGTTCGAAAACGAGGAATACGCATTGCGTCTTGGCGTCGTCAACACCGGCACCTGGTTCAGCGGCCGCCGGGTTTACATTCCGTGCAGCCGCGTGCAGGACATCGAGACAGACCTGAAAGAGCTTCACATTCCGTTGCCCCGGTCGGTCATTGAAAGTGCGCCCACGCTCGAGGACGACCCGGCGTTCGACCCGTCCCAGCCCCTGCGCTTGGAAGCCGAACAGACCCTGTACGACTATTACGGCCGGCAGCAGCCGGTCACGTCGCTGGAACGGGACGAACTGTTGCCCATCGCGGAAGATGTGGAGTACACCTCCCTGCACTCGCGCAATCGACACAAAAAGGTAGAAGAACCCCATGACCATTGAATACCACGAGCCGCCGCAGGAGCTGAGCCAGCGCACGCGGGAATTGCACCGGGCCTACACAACCCTGGTGGAAGAGATCGAAGCGGTCGACTGGTACCAGCAACGGGTCGATGTGACTGCCGACGAAGAAATGGCGCACGTGCTGCGCCACAACCGCGACGAGGAAATGGAGCACGCGGCTATGACGCTCGAGTGGATTCGCCGCAACGAGCCAACATTTGCCGAACAGCTTCAAACATACCTGTTCACCCCGGCGCCCATCACCGAGATCGAGGACGAAGCGGAACAGGGTGGCGACGGGGCGGCAAACAGCGATGCGGCAGCCTCGGACAGCGACCTGGGCATTGGAAAATTCCACAAATTCACGCGCTAACCGGTTGAACGTACCATGCGTGAAAGGAGTACAACGATCATGACTGCCGGTATTCTTCGCAAAGAACTCGCCCCGCTCAGCCCCAAGGCGTGGGAACAGATAGAAGACGAGGCGAACCGCTGGCTCAAGACATTCCTCTCTGCCCGAACGCTCGTCGATTTCGCCGGGCCGCACGGATGGGAGTACGCCGCGGTGAACCTGGGCCGGGTCGACTTGGCCGGCAACAAGGCCACGCCGGGCGTCGGATGGGGGCAGCGCGCGGTGCTGCCGCTCATCGAGGTGCGCGCGCCGTTTACGCTGAACCAGTTCGAGATCGACAATATCACGCGGGGCGCCGCCGATGCCGATCTCGCCCCGCTCGCGGAGGCGGCGCGGGAGTTCGCCCTCTTCGAGGATCGGCTCGTGTACCAAGGTTTCCCCGACGCCGGCATGCAGGGGATCGTCGAGACCGCGACCCACGAGCCGATCCCGCTTCCAAAGGATGCGGCGGAATATCCCGAGGCAATCGCGAAAGGCCTGGGCGCCATGCACGCTGCGGGCATCGGCGGCCCATATGCCCTCGTGCTCGAGGAAAACCTCTACCACAAACTGCTCAAGATCATGAATTACGGTAAACCGGTCTACCAGATGTTGTCCGACTTGGTGGGCGGTAAACTTGTCTGGTCCGCCGGGCTCGCGGGAGGCGTGCTGCTGTCCCTGCGTGGCGGCGATTTCGAGTTGCACGTGGGCCAGGATGTTTCCATGGGTTATGCCGGCCACAACAAGGAGAACGTGGAACTATACTTGACAGAATCCCTGGCTTTCCGGATTCCGGAGCCGGCTGCCGCTGTGGTCTATACGGCCAAGTAAAGCGCCACAGCAAGGCACGGATGACACTTCATCCCACATAGCGAAGCCCCTCCCTCCCCGCTTGGCGCTTCGCTCCCCGCGCAACCCCACGAACCCATTCGTGTTGCGCAGCCGGATCTCGGGAATCCGTCCTCCCGACGCCTCGCCATCTACGGCGAGCACCAGGCGGTGGCCGCTGGGAATCCTCCCTTCGCCCCAAGGGACCCAGTGGCCGCCGCCTAACCCATTGTCCGGCCAATGTAACGAATAGATGCAATCCCTGTGAAGAATTGTAGCGCGCTGCATGCCTGCGATACAAGGACAAGGTTGTGCCGCGAGCGGGGCCGTGGCCAGTTGCGGCGGTAAACAGGGGCGGTGTAACCCTTTACACGAACAGACAAAACTTCGTGGTCACGGATGTCCCCCTGGCATGTTTTCTGCGCGTTAAACTACTACGGGATGCTTTTGTGCGTGCCGCCATGGCCAGAATCAAACGTACACCTTGGCAGGGCTGGCGCCTTGTTGCGCGGGCGTTGCGGGTGCGATTTACAGCAACCGATGGAGGGTCGCCACCGATGCGTAAAGAGGACATGGACACCAGCCGGAAATGGGCGTTTCTCTCGGAAATGGAGCGGGAAATCGGCGAGATCGACACACGCCTGGAAGAGTTGCGCACCCGTGCGCAACGGGGCCACCTGGATACTGGCCAACGTGTTGCCCAGCTCGAGGCCGCCCGCCGTGAGTTGGGCCTGGTCAACCAGAGCGTCGAGAACGCGAGCGCCGTCAGTTGGACCGCCATGGGCGTCATGTTGCAAGAGCGCATCGAGGAACTCAAGAGCGACGTTATGCGCGAAGAACATGTGCTGCGGTAACCATGCCGTGTGTGCCGCCTACGCCACGTGGAACACGCCGTGTAGCCTCGGGTACAATCGCGCCCCATGAAACTCGATGACATCCTCGACAACGAAAATGTGCGGTTGCGGGAGTTTCCCGTGGCGCAGGAGCGGGCGTTTTTCGGCAATGCGGGCGTGGCGCCGCTCCCGCGTGTCGCGGCGGATGCGCTGGCCGAATTTGGCCGGCTGGGCTCCCACGACAGCCAGGAGAACGACGCCACCTGGGCGGTCGACGCGGCGTGCCGGGAAAGCGCGGCACGGATGCTCGGCGCCACCGCGGCCGAGATTGCGCTCGTCGGTCCGACCTCGTATGGACTGAACCTCGTCGCGCTCGGACTCGCGTGGGAACCGGGCGACGAGGTGGTCTACTACGCCGACGACTACCCGGCGAATGTCTACCCCTGGAGCGGTCTCACCGGCCGGGGCGTGAAACCGGTACCGCTTGCGCCCGCACATACCGGCGCGATTACCTGGGACGTGGTCGCGCGCGCGATCACCCCGAAGACCAGACTCGTCGCGTTGGCCTCGTGCCACTTCATGAGCGGGTTCCGGATCGACGTGGACGACATCGGCCGGCGCCTTCACGAGCGCGGCATCCTCTTTTGCCTCGATGGTATCCAGACCCTCGGCGCGTTTCCGGTGTCCGTGGACCATGTGGACTTCCTCAGCGCCGACTCGCACAAGTGGCTCTTGGGGCCGCTCGGGGCGGGCATCTTTTATGTCAAAGCCTCGCGGCAGGCATTGCTGCCGCCGGCGCTGCTCGGCTCATGGAACACCATTTCGCCGGATTTCGTGGCGCAAACCGAGATCGGCTACCAGACCGGCGGCCGCCGCTACGAGACCGGCGCGCTCAATTTCCCCGGTATCTTCGGCATGGCCGCCTCCTTCGATCTGCTGCTTGAACTGGGCATCGACGCCATCGGTGAACGGCTGCTTCACCTGCGCCGGTTCATCCTCGACCACGTCCGCCCCCTGGGTTACCGGCTCTACCTCGAAGACTGGGACCAGCGGGAGGATGCCGAGGACAAACACCGCTCGAGTATCGTGTGCATCCATCACCCGGACAAAGACATGCAGGCCGTCTACGAAAAGCTGCACGCCCACAAGATCACCGTGTCGCTTCGAAAAAACCGCGCGGGACAGGCGTTCCTGCGTTTCTCGCCGCATTTCTACAATACCGAAGCCGAACTCGCGCGCGCCTTCCAGCTTCTCGCCTGACAGGCCGCCGCCTGTCGCAGTGCCACGCTTCCCCGCGTACTTGCCGCCCTTGGCGCTGTCCCGTCGATACGAGGCCCGGCAGCGAAACCGGCAGCAGCAAAATGCCACACCATCAAATTGACTTGGTGTGTTGGAGTGGGCCATTCTGACCGCGTATTTGGGCGCGGGCCCGCCGTAGCGCCGCTGGGGGCGAACGCCGTTCAGCGTCATGCCTTGTGCGCGGTGCGGGCGCGGCGTGCTTAACAGGGAGTAGAGGACAATGTATACCCGTAGCATGCGTGTGGTGGTGCTGCTGACCGCGGCGGCCGGACTCCTGGGACTTGTAGGCTGCAATCCGCCGATCGATGCGCTCGTTTTGTCCAACAGCGAAGTGAATTTCGAGCTGAATTCCGACCCGCGCACTGTCCAAGTCTGGAACGAGAATCCGCAGGTGGGCGATATCACGGTGACGGCCGAGCCCAGTGAGCCGTGGATTAGCGTGTTGCCGCACACATTCGATGCGGCCGCGCCGGCAGCCTTGAGCGGCCCCTTCAACAAAGAGCGCGTCGTGATTTCAGTAGACCGCAGCCGGTTGCCAGCCGGGTCGCACCGGGGGAAGGTGCACTTTACGGCGGAGAATATTACCACTGTCAGCCTGCCGATTCGTGTGGAGAAGCTCGAGGATCCCCCGGAGGATGGCCTGGTGATCCACGATATGGCGGAGCAGTACGCGAGCCCTTACCTGCTTGACTTCGGCTTTGCGGTGAAAGACGTGTTCGGCGAGCCGATCGTGGCCGAACGCCCTCAATGGGAGGTCACGCCCCTCGAGAACGACGAGCCCGTGAGCAGCGATGTGCCCGTGTTTTTCCGGCGCGGCGCCGCGCGCCAGCTCAAGTTGATGCTCGTGCTGGATTACTCGCGCAGCATGCAGCAGGCCGGCGCCATCGAGCCGATGGAAGCGGCGGCCAAAGAGGTGCTCTTGCCCACACTCAATGACGACGCGCAGGTCGGTGTGGTCGAGTTTCATTCGCAATTCGCCGACTTTCCGCCCGCGGTGGTTGTGCCACTCACGTCGGACAAGGAGGCTGTGCACCAAGGCATCGACCGCATACAAGGTGAATTTGTCAACGGCTTCGCCGGCGGAGCGCCGGTATACGACGCGGTGGTAACGGCCGCCGAGTTGCTTGAACCCGGCGATCCGGCCCAGGAAGAGCGCATTATCGTGCTCTTCTCCGATGGCAAGGATGTGTCGCGCCAGAACACCATCGTCGACGCCCTCGCCGCATCCCAGGCGGTCAATGCGCGGGTGTACGCCGTCGGTTTTGGCGTCGACACCAATGTATATACCCTCACCACCCTAACCGGGGAGTCGGGCGGCGAGTTCTTCGGCGCCGCCAGCACGCCGGAGTTGAGCACGGCCTTCAACGAGATCGTCGAATCCCTCGCATCGCGCTATGTGCTGCGCTGGGCCACGTTCCGCTCCACGGCCAGCCAGGAATTCCAGCCGGCCTTCCGCCTGGTGCTCACCGGCTCGACGCCGAACCTCAGTGTGCGCTACGAGGCCTCCGAGCGCTATGACCCCTCCCAATACGACAGCGACCCGCTGACTGCGCGCATGCGGTTCGTGGCTACGGAGGGGCTGGACGGAACCACGGCATTTCTACGCGCCGACTATATGCCGCCCGGCATTAGCCGCCTGCGTTTCTTTCTCGCATCGGAGACGGCGTTTACCGTGTCCATTGTGGGGGTGGTCGACGACGGGCTGGCGCCCCTGGCGACGTTCCAGCGGAACGAGGCGCCGGACTTGGGCGGCGATTGGTTTAACCTGCACACCAATGACGGCCCGATACCCTATGCCGCGTTTGGCGCCTTGTTGCGCATCGATTTCGATGGCTTCGTGCCGCTGGACGAGCCGGTGTTCGACCATGTCTACTTCGACACCGGCATCTATCCCGAATCCGCGCCCATTCGCGTGATTGTCGAGGGTTACGAGAATACCCTGCCGGATGCAGGGGAATCACGGTAGACCGTGTGGGCACGTGCATGAGGCACGCTATGGCGCGGGCGCCTTCGTCAGAAACCGACGTATTGCAACCGAAAGCGCAACACCGCGAAGGAGGTTATCGTGGCTGATTGGCGCTGCCCCCAGTGCGGCGGGCCCCTGAGTACCCGTGTATTCTCGCCGGAGATGGAAACCACCTGTCCGCACTGCGGCCGCCCTTTCGATGCGCCGGTCGATGCCGAGGTGGAAGAAGTCGCCGTCGAGGTTGTAAACGGCCCCGGCGATAAACGTGGTTCCCCGCGTGAACCATCCTGGCAAGGCAAGCGCCGTGGCGCGTCGGAGGTAGTCATACTTGCCGAGGGCGGCAACGGCGCGGGCTGCGGCTGTGGCGCTATCGGCTGCCTGTTGATCCTTCTGGGAATCTTCCTGCTGATTCGCGGGTGCGCTTCCTTGTTCTGACCTGATTCTGTAAATCTTTAGCCATAGAGCGCAAGGGTACAGCGATAAAGATTTGCAATTCTTTAGCCGTATGGCGCCAGGGAGCGCACTTGTTTCGTCAGTCTGCCCCGTGTTAGCGAATACCAGTCGTACGATGAGGATAGCCATGCTGTTGGCGCCACTTTGGACTGCGGTGGCTTGCCACCGCTATTGCGCGCGTGGGCTGAAGTGCATGCATTTGTCCAAGGCGGGAGAGCAACCGTACACAGTCGCCAGCGGTGTCCTTGAATCCTTCTCGGGCTCATGAGCAGGCCACTTGGGGTGGAGGCCACGAGGCTTTTTTCTCCCGGCTTGCGCGCCAGCGTCTACCCACGGTCTTTGCGGGAAAAGCGGTGGCAAGCCACAGCAGTCCAAAGTGCGCCTACGTCTTGACTGATAGAAACAGCGGGTGGGCCAGAACCGCGACCCGCGCTGATACCAGGGAGTTGTATGACGTATGGGAAACGGCTCACGGCAAACGGCTAAAGAA
>CAZMVU010000048.1:0-26553 GCA_964569295.1 uncultured Nitrospirales bacterium | reverse complement strand
ACCAGAAGTCCTAACAAACGTGAACCTGCCTTGTTAGCGCGTAGGTAGTTATGGCGCGCCGAAATGCGATCCCGGAACCCTACGGATTCTGTCTCGGCCAGGCCTCCTAAGAATCACTTGCCGCCGCCTCTCCTGGCCTCTCTGTCAACTGCTGAAGCTTTCCGTGAATCAGGAACAGGATGACGGTCACTTCGCACCAGATGCGCCACACGATACTCCCGCCCACCGCGAAGAACATGAACCGGAAGAAATGGAATTGGGGTTCCTGTGACTGGGAGATGTCCAGGCGCGGATTGATGTTTTGAAGATTCTCGATGGAAACCGTAAGCGACGCGAGGCATATGGCTGCCACGCCAACGATAAAGAGCAGTCCCATGTACTCGTGAACGAGTAGACGGTCGAACATGCGGTCTGTAAGCTTCTGCATTGCGCTTTCCTCCCAGTTTGCCACGGTTGACCGTGGTCAGTGGTTACCGATAGGCTGTTGAGGCCTATCAGAAGAGGAAGATAGCAAGCGACCATTCCAAAGTGTGGAACGGTGGAATGGGATAATGGGGGCATGAGTCCGCGGAAGAAGAACCCATACAGCAGCTCGGTTCAGAAGGCGCTCGGTCTGTACAGTCTGCTCGTGACGACAGGGCGTTCCTATTCTCTGGGCCGCCTGGCCATGCTGTTGGACTGCTCGAAGCAGACGGTGCTGCGCCTCATCGAAGAGGTGCAGATGGCCCATGACATGACTTTCGAGTCTTGGATTGAGCAGCGCGAGCGTTGGTTCCGTGCGCACCCCACTTCTCAACGGCAGGACCGAAGCGGGTTTGCCGAGTCGCTTGGGCAGCTTCTCCTGTTTCGCGATCTGGTCTGGCACCTGCTCCCCGAATCGCTTCGCAATGAAATCACACGGAATCAGGAACCGTTGCGCAGCGAGACCTTGCAAACCGACAAGCCCCGACTCACTGTCTCCCACCCAGCCGGATATATCGACTATGGCCCGCACTCCGGCAAGATAGAGACGCTCATCACGGCGGTCCAGGAGCAGAAGGCCTGTGATGTTGTTTATCGCGCCCCGGCCCGGAAGAAGGCCAAGCAATACCGGATAGCGCCCTTTCAGCTCATCGCCCACAACGACGCGCTCTACGTGCGAGCGTACCTCATCCCAAAGGCAGGCCACAGGGCCTACGATGACAGCCTCTTGTTTGCGGTGCATCGTTTCATACGGGTGAAGCTGCTTGACACGCACCATGTGCATCGACACGACCCCAAGCAGGATGCGGGCTATGGCCTTGTGCATGACAATCCAACACGGATTGAGGTACTCTTTTCCCCGTCGCTTGCCGACTACGTGTGTGAACGTCGCTGGTCCGAAGACCAGGATATACGGCGGCACCGGGATGGCAGCCTCACATTGGGACTTACCGTGGGTAATGCCGTCGAGGCTGTGGCTTGGGTGCTTGGTTTTTCCGGCGAAGCGACACTGGTCAAGCCGGCATGGTTGGCGGCGCAAGTGAGGGAGAAGGCGCAGGCAATTCTGGGGCAACATACAGCACACACCTGATGCAGTAGCGGAAGGGGACAACACAGGTGAAAACGGTCATTGGTATTGATTTTGGTACGTCCACTACCGTCGTCGCCAAGCGCAGGGAGAATTCACGCTTCGAGCCGGAGATCATCGAGATTGACGGAAAGCAAACCACGGACACGGTCATCCGTCTGAGTAAAGACGGGAGGCAAATCGAGGCCATCGGTCCTGACGCCTGGGCCGCCGCGGAACAGTATCCGAAGACCACGTTCTTCGAGTTCAAGCCGCAGATAGGTACCGACACGTCCTATGAGTTGACAACGGGAAAGCAACTCACCCCCGAGCACGTGGCCGTTCTCTTTCTGCAACGCGTGCGCGAGGCCATCGAGCGATTCTATGGCGATTCGGAACTGAAAGACCGCGAGACGGTGACCGTCATCGGCTATCCGGCTGAGTGGCCAGAAGAGCGAAAGAGCAGAATCGTCGAACTAGCCAAGCGCGCAGGTTTCCCAAATCCGGAGGGATGCGCCGAGCCCCTGGCCGTGCTCTACTATCACCATAACCAGGGAGATCTCGACCTCGACAAGCCGCAGAAGATACTCGTGTACGACCTGGGCGGCGGCACTACTGACTCCTGCATTGTGCAAGTGCAGAGCCTCAATAAGTCCCCGAAGATACTTGCCACGGGCGGCGCCGACATCGGTGGCCGGCACTTCGATGAATCCCTCGCACATGTTGTCGAGAAGACCATCTGCAAGGACGAGGCCGTTGATACGCTTGCGCCAGAAGACAAGATCACGGTACGAAAGACGGGCCGTCTTCTCAAGGAACGGCTTTCGGACGAGGCTCGATACGGCCGCACGCAGTTTAAGTACAGTGTTCCGCCATTGTTCACCACGGGGCGCACATTCAAGCTCCGTATGACCATTCCCCATTTCGAGGCCGCGTGCGGAAAGCTCGTGGAACAGCTCAATGCACCAATTGACTCGGTGCTGTCTCGGTCGGCCCTCTCAGAAGACCAAGTCCACCGGGTCGTTATCGCCGGGGGCATGGGCCGTTTGTACTCCGTCAGGACAACGGTCGAAGAACGCTTCAAGCATTTGAAGAAGGCTGGTATCACCACAAGTACCAACCCGCAGGAGGTTGTAGCAAAGGGACTCGTGCTCTATGGCCTGCGCGATGAGATCGCCTCTCAGGAAAGCGAAAGGGAATCTACGGCAAAGCAGCAGCGGGCGTTGGCGGAACAGACCAAAATCCAACAACGGAATGCTGCACGTAAAGTCCACGGAAACCGCAGTGCGCGTCGACTTCCGGCCATCTTTGTGGTGGTCGTATTGGCGCTGGTGGGCGCCTATTTCGCACTATCCCGCTCACCCGCGGAGGTGCCCGCCAATAAGGACGCACACAATAACGGGGAGAAAGAAGCTGTACCAAGCACAGAATCACTCTCGCCGGCATGGCAGGACTATTGGTTTCTGGCAGGACAACTCCCGCAATGGTCGGAGTTAATCCCTGACTGTGAGCGGGTAGATGTCGGCAAAGAAAGGCCGCTTCACGAAATGAGAGCAGTATTAGAAAGCCGGGCATTTGACCTGACGGAACACAACTTCACCGACCGTGAGTGCGCCGATATAGCTCTCAAGTTCAAGTCTTTTCTCCAGCAGACGACCAATGTGTTTGCTAACAGCGATACTCTTGAAGAAATCGATGACCAGACAACCGTAGCATTAAAAAGGGAGTCAGCGGCTCTTGCCCTTCGTATGGCTTCCATTGCGGAGCGTCTTGCGCCCAAAGAGAACAATGCCGGTGTATTTGCGGTTGACTTCTATGAAACATGGATGCTTGATGACATTTCCAAGGTCATACTGGTAAACGAAACCAAGCAAAGATTTGAAAACGTTACCGTGAAGGTCGTTCTGGGAGGAAATAACGGTGACTCTGAGAATCTCGTGGAGCAAGAGATGAGCCACGTCTTTTTCGTGGATGTATGGGAACCTGGTGAGACCCGATGCGCAGTTTTCACCGATATGCCGGAGAGCAACTATTTCGAGGCGCCGACCAATGTGGAAGAAGTCGAGGCATCTATATGGTCGCCTTCCATTTCGCAGGAGGGAACGCTCTTCAAGTACACAGAGGAAGAGAAGAACAAAGATGCCGAAGCAAGATTAAAAAACTTGGAGCTGCATCTGACCTACCAACCGTATCAGGACAATTGGACTTTCGACACGCAACGGCGGCTCACGCTCACGTTCGACGGGGCCCCGACACTTCTGTTTCCGAAGGTTATGGTGGGCTTTGTAAACGGTGAGCAGAAGCAAAGCAAGGAGTTGGAACTCGAAACCTGGGTGCCTGGTGAACGCCTCATGTTCGAAAGTGAGCCTGACGGCCAGTATTGGAAATTTGACCCGAAGCAAATTCACGTGAAGATAACCTGGCCGCATAGAAGCTATGTGTGGAAGAAGGGCTACGCCCCCTCGGACTGGGTCGTCGAATCGGAAGAATAGTTCATGGTCCGAAGCGTGGGGGAGCCAGCAAATGGCCAATGCCAAGAAACTCTTGATGTCAGTGCGTGAACAACAGGACGTGCTGCCAGCCTTTGACGAACACCTCCTGTTTGCGCTCGAGCGCCGCTACCTGGACATGCTGGATTTGGAGCGGCTCGAACTGGCCATGAATCCGGCGGAGGATGAATTTGATTTCCGGGAGCACCTGCGACTTATCCGAATTGGCGAGGTCAGTCACGAGGGGCCTGCAGATGCGGGACTTCACCTGCTCAACATGCAGAATGTGCTCTCGGCGCTGAAAGACGACGGCCATTCCGTGGTGAGCCTTGTGCTGGGTGATGGCCGCAGTACTTCCTTACACTATGGTCTCAGCCGGCGCCTTGGCTTTCCCACGCGCACCAGCACGCATGAGTACGCCCGCATTCTCTCTCAGACCATGCACGGCAATTTCCTCGGGGCAAAATTCTCGCCCATGTCGGCCGAGGAAACCTTTCACCAGGTCATGCGGCCCATGATGGACCAACGCGAGGTGCTCGCAATACCCGGCATTCCTTCGCTCAGACTCAAAGACCCAAATGGCCCCTTCGCGCAGGGTATCGACCGGTTTGTGGAGGGCATGCGCGGTGAGAAGTACGCCCTGGTCATCATCGCCGAGCCGGTCACGCTCCCCGACCTCGACGGGATGATTGGTAATCTTTGGGACTTGGGTACGTCCATTCACTCCTCGGTACGTGCGACCATCCAGAAAACGAAAGGCTCTAGTGACACCTTCAACATCGGCATGTTCGGGATGAAGGGCTTGACCTCGGGGCAGACTGAAGGTCAGGCGATTACCGATTCGGCTACGGATACGCGGAGCACGGCGGAGAGTGAGACGCGGATGGGAGGGGGGGGAGCACTTCTCGCCGGCGGTGGCGCGATTGCTGGTGGTCTTGCGCTTGCCACAGGGGCGGTACTAAGCGTAGGAACAGGCGGTCTTGCTTTGCCGCTTGTTCTCGCAGCCGGGGGGGCGGCTGTAAGCGCTGGCGGAGCCGGACTCGCAAGTATCCTAAAAATGCCCCTTGCGCATGCTTCCACCTCCTCCAAGGCACAAAGTTTCACTCACTCTGTCACGAATTCGGTCGGGCGCATGTCGGGCAATCTCCTAGGCGGCGGCGGTTACGGTGGCTATTCCCGGTCCTGGAACCGCAGCATGTCCGTGTCGCAGGAGGTGCTGAACAAGCGAGCCGAGCATTGCGAGGAACTCTGCAACCAGTACATACAGCGCCTTCAGAATGGCAAGAACCTTGGCTTCTGGAACGTGGGCATCTACCTGCTCGCCGAAAACAAGTACACCCAGCTTCGGGGACGCGGCCTGCTGCGCTCTGTGTTATCGGGCGATGAAACCTATTGGGAACCCATACGCGCCATTCGACTGAATGAAGACGCGCTCGGTCAATATATCGCCAGTTTCAATAATCCCCAGTACAACCTGCTGCTGTATGGCCAGGAACTCCGAGACCTGGAAGAGGCGGTAGGCGCTGGGGCACGTCTGCGGCGCTTCTGTGAGCAAATGGGCAAGGATGTACAAAGCTTCCTGGCCTCGTTCGCGAAGAAGGACGCAGACGAACAGGCGGAGCTCCTGGAAGCGATTCGCCGGTGTCCGGCCGACTTCAGCCCGGAGCAGGTTCGTGAAGCGTGGGACACCGTGCGCGAAGCGAACCTCGGCCACCCCCTCGGCCAGATGATGGGCGGTGTTTCGACGCCGCTCAACACGGAAGAGCTCTCCATCATCATGAACGTGCCGCGCCAGGAGATACAGGGTATTACCATCCGCGAGGCCGCGCCGTTCGGTGTCAACTACAGCCTCAGCGGCGACCCCGACAAACAGGTGACCATCGGCCATATCATTCACAAGCGGGAAGTGCTGGGAGATGCGCCTTTCAGCATCAGCCGCAAGGCGATGATGAAGCACGGATTCATCTGCGGCATTACCGGCGCCGGGAAAACCAACACGCTCATGCATCTCCTGCAGGAGGGTGGTGTGCCCTTCATGGTGATTGAGCCGGCCAAGAGCGAGTATCGCCAACTGCTGCACGCGATGCCCGAGCTCAGGGTTTTCACGCTTGGCAACGAGAGTGTGTCGCCTTTCCGGCTCAACCCGTTTGAGTTCCCGCGCGGTATCGAGTTGCTCACGCACATCGACTATCTGAAGGCGGTGTTCAACGCGGCCTTCCCCATGTACGCCTCCATGCCCTACCTCCTGGAGGAAGCCATTGTAGAAGTCTATCTCGACAAGGGCTGGGAACTAGCGACTTCAACCAACCGCTACTTCGACATGGCTTCCACCCCGGATTTCGCGGACTATCTGCCAACCTTGGAGGACCTCTTCGGAAAGATAGACCAGGTGGTCGAGCGCAAGCAGTATGCCCAGCAACTCAGCATGGACCTTTCCGCCGCGCTGAAAGCCCGTTTGTCGAGCCTGCTCACCGGCAGCAAGGGACTCATGCTGAACACCAAGCGGTCCACGCCAATTGACGAGTTGCTCAATGAGAATGTTGTGCTGGAGCTGAAGTATATCGGCGATGATGATGAGAAGGCCTTCGTCATGGGCCTGCTGTTCTCACGGCTCTACGAGTACCGCGAGGCCAATTACGACGCCACAAGCGACCTGCGCCACATCACCGTGATTGAAGAAGCACACCGCCTGCTGAAACGTGTGCCGGAGGTGCAAACGCTCGAGGCCGGCAATGCCCGTGGCAAGGCGGTTGAGACATTTGCCAATATCCTCTCCGAAATCCGCATCTACGGTGAGTGCATGCTTGTGGTAGACCAGATTCCCGCCAAGCTCACGCCCGACGTGGTGAAGAATACCGGGTTGAAGGTCGTGCACCGTCTGCTCGCCACGGACGACCGCGACTTCGTGGGTGATACCATGACGCTGACCAAAGAGCAGAAACGTGAGATTCCGCTGCTCCGGGTGGGGCAAGTTGTGGTGCATCGCGAGGACCTCGACAAGCCATTCCTGGTACAGGTGCCGCCAATCAAGGACGACCTGGGTGGCCTGGTCGGCCAGGATGAGGTCAATGAGCACATGCGCGCCTATCACCAGGCGCACCCTGGGGTGTTCAACCGGCTCCCGGGCTTTGAACTGCACCCCGACGTGGCGCGCACGTTCGCGCAGTGCGATTTTCGCCGGTTTGACCCAATGGTATACGGTACTGTGGTGACTGCTGCTGCGGCCATGGTCGATAGCGCTGTGCCGCTGATGAAAAGCGCCACAAAGGAAGCCGACCGCATGTTGCGTGAGCGCAAACGCCCGCGAAGCAGTGTGGAACATCTCTGCCGCTTGCTCTGGCATTGGAACCGATTGTTCACAAATGTGAACCGCGCATATCCAGGACATTTCGATGCGGTCCTCACGGCGCACCGGCAGCTTGTCGCATTGTGGACACACGTTGCCCAAGACCGCGATGTGGGAGAAGCGCAGCGCAACTACGCGAGTGCCATGCGCAGGATTGCAGCGGAATCAGGCGGGTACGGCCCATTCGCGTCATGGTTTGTTGCCAAGGAAGGGCGCCACAACCTGGAGCGGATGGTGGCTGAGTCATTGAAGGGTGCAAAGGGCGCAGAGGCATATGGCCGGCTCTTCGAAACCCTCAGCCAGATTGGTGGCCGCTTCTGGGGCAATTTGGATGTAGAGGACAAGGTGCGTGTGGCTTTCCATTTTGCACTGCTGCGGGAAATCTGCAAGACGAACTACCGCTTGCCCGATATTATGCGGGGATATCGCGGGTGGCTGGCACAACGAAAGGGACGTTAGCCATGAAGGAAGGAATCGACCCGTCAAGTGGCGGGGAGCAACTCAAGGTGAAATCGGATGCCATGAACGAGGGGAAAATCCCCGAGGGACAGCCTGGTGGCGAGGCAGGCGGCCTGAGCCCGGAGCAGCAGGACATCAACGATGCGCTGCTTCCCGACGATGGAAAGAAACCGCATCCGGAGAGCTTTGTCGACCCTGACCTGGTTCCCCGGGAAGGTGAAATGGCGAAGATAGAAGGTGCGCCGGATACGGACATTGTCGCGGGCCGGGAGATTCAGCCGGATGCAGAGGTGGCATCGGCACCCTGGGAAGACCTTGAACTCGCCGATGATGGGCAACAGGCCCCGGAAGGCGCGGTGCAGTATGCGCAGGACGGGAAGGAGACGGCATCGGAGGGCAAGGGCGAATTCTACCCGAAGGCCGAGAAAGACCTGGAGGGCGCGGGGTTTGAGGTACATAATGAGGGAGAATACACCGGGCAGAGCAAACCGGACTATGTGGCCACGAAGGACGGCGAGACCTATGTGGGGGAAACCAAGTCTCCCCAGGAGTGCAACACAGCCAAGTCCGGTTGGTTGACCGACCAACCGAACGATTCCCAGCGTATGCATGATGCTCGTGAGCACGCAAGGGAGCGCGTGGTGGATGGTCTTTCCAAAGATGTTGCGGCCCATGAGGCTGTCATCGATGGCCAGATTCCAGATTATGCCGACAAAATGCGCGATGGGCGCGTGCGAAATCTGCCAGAGGATGTCAACACGGACGGGCCGATGAAAGGCGCGTACACGGTTCCTGCAAGTGAGGCCGGCAATGTGGAAGCCGCGTTTGACGACCTTGAGAAGTCCTACGAGAAGGTCGAGGGCGAGAACGGCACCGTGACCTACACCTTCGACCTGACTGAGTAAGTCTCTAGACTGGAGGCAAGGAACCATGGATATATCGCAAATGCAGGCTGTTTTTCAGGAAGGTACCGAACAATCGCGGCTTAGCCAGAGCCTGCAGGAGCAGAAATCTGCTTTGCAGGAAGGCACGATGCCTGAGGCTACACAAGATGTGGGCCCAGGCGAACTGAGTCCCGAGCAGCACGACATCAACGAGTCCCTCCTGCCCGATGATGCTCAGGCGGAGACAACGTACTCAGATAGTCCAACCGAAGGCCACGACCCAATTACCGACATTCCTGATGAACAGCAAATGGAGCAGGCAACGCATCCCGAAACGGACGAACCCCTGGAAGTGGGCGGCGAATCTGTAGGCGCGGATGGTCTGACCGAAACGCAGCGCGACCACGTGGAAGATATCCGAAATGCTGGTGACCATGAAGGCGCTGCGGAACAAGAACAGTTCTACCGCGGCAGCAACAAAGCCGACTGGGAAATGGAAACCGAGCGCGATTGGCCACAAGACACCCCGTGGCCGGGCGAGTATGGAATCTAAAATCCACAATCCTTAGACGCGAATAGTGCAATCAGGAGGCGTCTACCCATCGCAATGGAATGGGCACCTTCCGTCGGAATACGCAACGTTCACTTGGTTTTCGCCAACGCGGCGATGGATGGTGGAACGGGGCCGTAGAGTTTCGTTTCGCTGGCCAGGCATTTCTTCACCAAATTCTGGACTTGCGCGTTGGCCATTCCGGAAGCCTTCGCTTCGGCCACCACCTCGTGGATGCGTGCGGCGAGTTCTTCGAATACGGCCTGCCGGCACTTCTGTTGACCAGTGGGCGCCTTAAGTCGGAATGGGTGGGTTGAAGTTCCATCGCGCTGTAATCGGGCTACCCAATACTCGCCGTATCTCAGACGGAATGCAACTGCACATATAGCTATTGACATTCTTTGTATAGATATATCACGCTATCTACTGACTGGAAGATGTTCAGGCCGGACAAGATTCTATCGGAGAGGAAGCCGCATGGCTACGGGAGAGGGTACGTCCGCGTTGCGCGCGTTGTGGGCCAAGACAGATGGCGAGTTGTGGCATCCTCTGGTATGCCATCTCATTGACGTTGGTACTGTTTGCCGCGCGCTCTTAAACACCCCTTCTGGTATGGGAATCGCCAAACGCCTCGGTCGACTTTGGGGCGTCGCACCTGAGCAGGCGGTCTGTTGGACGGCGTTCTTTGCTGCTTTGCATGACATGGGAAAAGCCTGCGCAGCATTTCAGATCAAACGACCAGAGCATGGGGTCATCCTCGCCGCTGCCGGACTTACCACTAAGACGCGCCAGCCACAGCGCATGCCGCACGCCTCTGTGACTGCCGTATGCTTGCCGCGCCACTTGGAGGGGATTCGCTTGGGATATTCACTTTCGCAGGGCATGGCCCGCCACATTGCACGTGTTCTTGGGGGGCATCATGGGGTCTTTCCGTCGGCTGGGGAACTAAACTCTACAAGGAACGTTCTGCGCAGGGACGAGCAAAGAAGCACGTGGCCTACAGTCCGTGCGATGCTTGTTGACCGTGTAGCAAAGACGTTCCTCCCCGAGTCGATTCCAGCCCCCGAGTTGGCTGGCAATCCAAACACATCGGCCGCTTTACTCGCTGGCATTGTCACCTTTTCAGACTGGTTGGGCTCAGACAACAACCATTTTCCGTACGCTGAGGCCGACGTTGACCTTGGTGCCTATCGACTTACATCCAAGGAACACGCCCAGAAAGCTTTGGAAGTAACCAGCTGGAACCGAGCGCCAGCCGCTGCTCAACGCACGAGCTTTCAAGCTTTGTTTCCCCACATACGCGAACCTCGCCCTCTACAGGTCGCCGCAGAGAAACTCGCCGATTCATCAGACCTGCCAGCGTTGGTGATCATCGAAGCCCCCATGGGTGAAGGCAAAACCGAGGCAGCTCTTCTCTTGCAGCAAGCCTGGATGCGTTCTCGAAGGCAGCGCGGCTGCTATTTTGCCCTCCCAACAATGGCCACCAGCAACCAACTGTTCCAGCGCATTGCGGAGTTTGTAAGGCGCATTTCCAAGGATTCCCACCCGGAACTTCATCTTCTGCACAGCCACGCTACGTTAAACGATGACTACGCGAAACTGCGCGTGCATAGTATTGACCCCGACGCGCCCCTCGACGCTGGGTCGGTTGTCGCCCATGACTGGTTCATGAGCCGCAAGCGCGGTCTTTTGGCACCCAGCGCCGTCGGCACGGTTGACCAGGCACTCATGGCGGTGCTGCAAGTGCGCCATGGCTATCTGAGGCTCTTTGGGCTTTCCGAGAAGACGCTGGTGTTCGATGAAGTACACGCCTACGACGTGCACATGCTCACCCTTTTCGAGCGCCTCGTTGACTGGCTGCGTGCCCTCGATTGCACGGTTGTCATTCTTTCCGCAACCCTGCCAAAGGCGCGCACCATGGGGCTGTTCGAGAAGTACACAGGCCAGGCGCCTCGCGTTCAACTGGCTGGCTATCCCCGGATCACCTGCGCCTATGAAGATGGGAGGGTTGCTTCTCACGGTTTCGATGCCAGCGAAGAACGGCATGTGACCCTACACTGGCAGGCACGCGACCTGGAAGCGCTCGCCAGAATGCTCAGAAACATCCTTGCCGACGGCGGGTGCGTAGCCTGGATATGTAACACCGTGCGGTCGGCCCAGGAAACGTACTGCCATCTTCGTGCGGCACTCAGCGCCGATGGCATTGATGTCGACCTCTTCCACGCGCGCTATCCCTTTGGTGAGCGTAGCGAACGCGAGAAGCGGTGCCTCGACCGGTTCGGTCCCGTGGGCAACCGTCCGCACCGTTCGGTGCTGGTGGCCACACAGGTCATCGAGCAGAGTCTCGACCTTGATTTCGATCTCATGATTTCCGAAGTGGCCCCGATTGACCTCGTGCTCCAGCGCACCGGCCGCCTGCACCGGCACAACCGTTCGCGGCCCGCAATACTGAAACTGCCCACACTGTGGCTGCTCGAACCTGAGGTGCACACCACTGGCTTGCCGGTGTTTCCGCGCGTATACGACCGGGCGGTCATGCTTCGGTCCTGGCTTGTGCTGCGTGACCGAAGGCAACTGGAGTTTCCTGCGGACCTCGACCAACTCGTGGAAGTCGTCTACGGCGGGCACGAATTCCATGCCGAGGAGTCTGTCCGTGTGGTGCTTCAGGAATTGGAGCTGCGGCGAGAATCAGGCGATGAGCGCGTACGCTTTGACGCGCGAGTCATGGAGATATGCCATCCTGAAGATGGTGACCTCCTTCTTGATTTTAATCGCCAGTTGACGGAAGACACGCCCGAGGCACACAGGACGCTTCAAGCGCGCACCCGGGTGCAAAATGTACTCAGCGCCCAATTGATTTGCCTGCACCTTGTTAACGGTACTCTGTGTTTCGACGAAGCGGGCAGCCAGCCCTATGACCTGGCCGCGACGCCCGACCAAGCGATGACCCGCCGCCTTCTGGAACACGGGGTCAACCTGCCGAACTGGGGGAACATCTATGATCAATTGGAAACGCCGCCCGCATGGAAGAAGAACGCACTTCTACGTCATAGCCGGGTGGCTCTTTTCCAAAACCGTACCTGCGAAATCGACGAATGGACCCTCAGGTGGGATGCTCAGCTGGGGATAGCATTGGAAAGAACAACCGAGGAGGGTAATGCCGATGAATCCGAGCTTTAACCTGGTAGACGAGCCCTGGATACCCGTTATCTGGGGCGACGGCCGGCCCGATGAACTGGGCTTGCGCGATGTACTTCTGAGTTCCCATCAGCTCAGCGAGGTTGTTGCGCCATCACCAGTGATAACAGCAAGTCTCTATCGCTTGCTATTGGCTCTGGCGCAGCGAGTGTTGGGGCTTGAGAAAGAGCAAGACTGGCCTGCGTTATGGAATCTGACTGAATTCCCTACCGATACTTTCAATGCTTATCTGGACCACTGGGGGCCACGCTTCGAGTTGTTTCACGAATCGAGGCCCTTCTATCAGTCCACGGAAGACGAAGTCCGTGAATCTGCCGCGAAGCCCATATCGAAACTCTGTCAGGAGGCATCTTCGGGAAACAACCCCCTTGTCTTCGACCACTCTTTCGACGACGACCCGGTACCCTTGAGTTACGCCGAAGCTGCTCGGGTACTTATTGCAACGCAGGCCTATGCCCTCGGCGGGGGTGTGAGCAAGCCCTTCAACTTTTCTCACGCCCCGCTGATTGCAGGAGCGCTCGTGTTGCTGAAGGGAAGCAACCTTCAGGAAACACTCCTCTTGAACCTACTTCCTTACAACACGCAAGGGCCCATTCCCGGCGATGAAAAGGACTGTCCCGCATGGGAACGCGACCAGCTTCTTCCGGCTGAGAAACGTGCCCCTCACGGCTATCTGGATTACCTCACTTGGCAGAGCAGGCGGCTTCTTCTGATTCCAGAGCATGGTGTCGTGCGTGGTGTGCATCTTCTCCAGGGAAGTGCCGTTTCGAGTGATTCACTTGTAGACGCCATGATGGCCGTTCACCGGCGCGACGACACCAAAGGTTTTCTTCCACTCAGATTCCAGGAGGAACGTGGACTCTGGCGCGACGCACACGTCTTGCTGGCGGAAAGCGGCGAGCTCCATCGACGCCCCCAAACGCTCGAGTATCTTGCAGAACGACAGGAACGCATCGCGCAATCGGGCCTTCCTGTCTGGTTGGATGTCATCGGGCTTTGCACGGACCAAGCCAAAGTGAATTACTGGCGCCACGAGCGCATGCCACTGCCGCTTGCCTATCTTCGCGATGAAGAACTGGCAGGCAATGTCCAGCTTCTTGTTGATGATGCTGAAGCAGGCGCTTCCGCCCTGGGTAGCGCCCTGTGGACCTTGGCAACGCGGATGCTCGCGCCGGATTCGGATTCACCGGAAGGGCGTTCGCCCGACAAAGAAGTGGTTCGAAAACTGCGCGATAGCTTTCCCTCTCGCCGACACTTCTGGGCCGGTCTCGAGCCGCCTTTCTACGAGCACTTCACGCGCCTGCCCGACGCGCCCGACGAAACCCTCGACGAATGGCGTGACGTTGTGCGCCGCATGGCGCGTGAGGCACTCCGAGTGACCACAGCCAACCTCGACGGTTCGGCCCGCGCACTCAAGGCAGCTGTTGCCGCTGAGCGCGCGCTCAACTACCAACTCAAGAAACACCTCCCGGTCGAAACGGGAGCAACCGAAGGAGCCGCTGAACATGTCTGACCATCCATTCATCAGCTACCTGTGCCAAATCGCCCAGCGTGAACAACGCGGCGCCCTGGCCCACCTGCGCCGCGGTCTCGGCAAGCCGCCGGGAACCGTGGCGGAAATGCACCCCTATGTGGTCCCCTGGTTCCCGCCTGAGCCCAACCGTCAACAGGAAAACGCGTTCTATCTGGTGGCGGCGCTTTTCGCAGCGCACCCGCACCACAACGCGTCAGCCGGCTCCATGGGCGCGACCATGCGTCGAGTTGGCGGCGCGCGCGAAAGCATGGAGAGCATCGAGCGGCGTTTCACGGTACTGCTCAACGCGCACCACGACGCGCTCCCCGAGCACCTGCGTCACGCGGTCAGCCAGGCCGCCTCGAAGGAAGTGCCCGTTAACTACACGCTGCTCCTCCGGCACATCAACCACTGGGGCCACCCCGACCGCTGGGTCCAGCGCACCTGGGCCCGCGACTTCTGGGCCCGTGAACAGGAAGAACAGGAAACCGCGGCAGAAGCCGTCACCGAAGGAGAATAGACCATGTTTATCGAACTGCACCTCATCCAGAACTTCGCCCCCTCGTGTCTCAACCGCGACGACACCAACAGCCCGAAAGACTGCGTCTTCGGCGGTGTGCGCCGGGCACGCGTCTCTAGTCAGTGCATCAAGCGCGCTATGCGCGAGCACGCCATGAAACACGCCGACCTCAGCGGCAACCTCGCCGTGCGCACCAAGCGCCTCAACGAGATGCTTGCCGAAGAGCTGAAGAAGCGGGACAAACTGGAAGCCGAGATTGCGCAGGTCGCCGAGTTCGTCAGCCGGAGCCTTGGAATCAAGACAGAGAAGAACGTGCCGCACGCAAGCTACCTACTCTTCCTTGGCCGCGACAAGATCGCCGAGCTCGCTGAAAAGGTCACGGAAAAGTGGGATGACCTTCTCCAGGAAGCCGGAAAAAAGAAAGGGACCCTGGACAAGGACCTCGTGAAACTGTTCCAGGCAACGGTGCTCGATGCCCGCGGCAACGCCGACATCGCCATGTTCGGCCGCATGATTGCCGACCTTCCCGCGACCAATGTTGATGCCGCCTGCCAGGTGGCCCACGCCATTTCGACCCACAAGGTCGACATGGACATGGATTTCTACACGGCGGTCGACGAACTCGCCCGGGAAGAGGAAGAGACCGGTGCCGGCATGATGGGAACCATTGAGTTCAACTCGGCCTGCTTCTACCGCTACGCCGTCATTCACTGGGAAAAGCTAGTGGAAAACCTGGGTGGCGATAGTGAACTGGCTCGAAAGACGGTCTCTGCCTTCACCGAAGCGGCCATCAGGGCCATTCCCACGGGTAAGCAGAACACCTTCGCGGCACACAACCCGCCGAGCCTCGGCTTTGCTGTTGTGCGCGAGGAAGGCGCGCCCTGGTCCCTGGCCAACGCTTTCGAGGCACCCGCCCGCGCCAACGGCAAGGGTTTGGTGGATGCCAGCATCGAAGCCCTCGACAACTACTACGGCAAACTCGCCGTGGTCTATGGCGGCGACGCCAAGGCCAAGGTCCACTTCTGCCTCAGCGATTCCTGCGCCTGTGGCAATCTCGGCGAGCAGAAGAACGCCAGGGAATTCGTTGATGCTGTCATTGCCACGCTTCCGGAGGATGCGTCATGAGCCGTTGTCTTGTATTGCGTCTCGCCGGCCCCATGCAGGCCTGGGGTGTGCAGAGCCGGTTTACCGAGCGCGACACCGACCGCCACCCTTCGAAAAGCGGTGTTATCGGCTTGGTCTGCGCTGCCCTCGGCCGCGACCGCGAAGAACCGGTGGAGGACCTCGCGGCGCTGCAAATGGGCCTGCGCATCGACCGTCCCGGGGTGTTCAGCCGCGACTACCACACCGTGGGCGGCGGCGATTTCCTCGGCAAGCGCTACGGCGTCATGCGCGCCAGCGGTAGTCTTGGCGACACCGTGGTGTCCCAGCGCTATTACCTGGCCGACGCTGAGTTCCACGTGGCGCTCGCCGGTAACGAAACAATCTTAGAGCAATGCAGCCGGGCGCTCGATGCACCCGTCTGGCCGCTCTACCTGGGGCGTAAGTCATTCCCGCCAACCCCACCGCTGAACCTCGGGTTCCGGGAGGGTGATGTTCAGCAGGTGCTCCATGGCTTGCCCTGGCGCCGCCGCGCACGTGACCGCGATGTGGATACCCCCGAGCAGTTGCGCCTGGTGTTCGAGGCCGACCCCGGCGAGGGCCCGGCGCGCATGGACACGCCCATCAGCTATGCCAATGGCCGGCGCCGGCACGCCCTGCGCCATCTGAAGAATGACTGGGCCACCGCATTCCCCGTCATCGAAACCATGGAGGAGGTCTACGCATGTATCTCTCAAGGTTAGTGCTCGACCCGCGCGGGCGCGAGGTACGCCGCGACCTGGCAAACCCGCGTGAGCTTCACCGCACGATCCTGTCGGCCTTTCCCCCAGACCCTAAACCCACGGCTTTTCGGAAGAAGCACAGCGTGCTTTTTCGAACGGAAATCGACCGGTGCATCGGAACGCCGACTGTTCTTGTGCAATCGGCCACCGAGCCTGACTGGGCAGTCCTGGAGGAGCGGGCACGCTACTTGGCCGAAGCGCCGGCACACAAGAACGTCGAGCGCGCTTACGACCATCTGACTGATGGACAAACCTTGACGTTCAGGCTCCGCGCAAACGTGACGCTGTGCACAAAGCGCAATGCTGATGGTACGACAGGCAAGCCTCGCCGCGTGCCCTTGCGCACGCCGGAAGAATGTACCGCGTGGCTCCGGCGAAAAGGTGAGCAGCACGGTTTCGAACTTGTCTCAACCGAGGCGAGTTCAGAAGTGCCTGACTTGCGGGTCAATCCGGAGCAGGATGTCGATGCACGTTGCGGAGAACTGAAGCGCACGATGCGGTTTGGCTCGGTCCTCTTCGAGGGCCGCCTTCGCATTACAGACGCCGGACTCTTCCGTACTGCACTAGGGGATGGAATTGGCCGGGGTAAGGCGTACGGATTCGGATTGTTGAGCGTACGCCCGGCCTGAAACCCCGTCGTCCTTTGAGGCGCGGCGGTGTGTTCCTTGGCAGTTGAATCGGCCTGAATACGCAGGTGGTGTCGTGTGGGTTGGTGGGCTGCAACCGTCCGCGAAGGTGAGGGGGGTGTGTGATGCTCACGAAAAACCTGCATCAGTTGCCGGCCGTGCGCGACCGGCTTTCGTATTTGTATGTCGAGCGTGCGCGGATTGACCAGGAGGCGAAGGCGATTGCGATTCATAATGTGGACGGGGTGACGCCGGTGCCGTGTGCGGGGCTGGCGTTGCTGATGTTGGGTCCGGGGACGAAGATCACGCATGCGGCGGTGTTGGCGTTGGCGGACAATGGCTGCCTCGTGGCGTGGTGTGGCGAGCAGGGGGTGCGCTTCTATGCTGCGGGCACGGGCGCCACGCGCAGTGCCGAACGGCTGCTGCACCAGGCTGCCCTCGTGTCGCGCCGCAGCACACGCCTCAAGGTCGTCCGGCGGATGTATGAAATCCGCTTCGAGGAGCCCATTCCCAGAGAATGGACCCTACAGCAGATTCGCGGGCGCGAGGGCGTGCGCGTGCGCGATGCGTATGCGCGTGCCGCCCTCGAATTTGGCGTCGAGTGGAAGGGCCGATCCTACAAACGCGACAGTTGGAACAAGGCCGACCCGGTGAACCGGGCGCTCTCGGCGGGCAATAGCTGCCTCTACGGGCTGTGTCATGCGGCCATTGTGGCCGCCGGCTATTCGCCGGCGCTCGGCTTCGTGCACACGGGCAAGCAACTCAGCTTTGTCTATGACGTGGCCGATTTCTACAAGGTAGAGATGACGGTGCCGGTGGCCTTTGAGATGGCGGCGAGCGTGCAGAAAAACCTCGAACGGGAGGTGCGCTATGCCCTGCGCGATGTCTTCGCCAAGAAGAAGCTGCTGGAGCGTGTACTCAAGGACATAGACACGGTGCTGCAGGTGGCGCCGGACCCGGACGACATGCCCGAGGATATGGACTTCGACGCAGACCCAGCGCGGCCCGGCGAACTCTGGGACCCCGAAGGCAATGTCAGCGGCGGAAAGAATTACGAGCGTGGCGCGGGCGAGCAAGGGGATTTGCTATGACCATTCTCATTCTCGAGCGCGTAAAGCCATCGCTGCGCGGCGAACTGACCCGCTGGATGCTCGAGCCAAAGACCGGCGTCTTCATGGGTACGCCAAGCACACGGGTGCGCGAGAAGCTCTGGCAGAAGGTATGTCAGGCGACCGGCGACGGCGCCGCCATGCTCATTTGGACAACCAATAATGAGCAGGGCTACAAGATCGACTTCTGGGGCGAGACCTCGCGCTATGTATTTGATTGGGAGGGCTTGCAGTTGATTACGCGGCCCCACCCGAAGCAGAATGTGACCGAACAACGGGCGCAACCGGCGAAAGGGCCGGCGGCGCCCGAGAAAGCAAAAGAAACAGAACAAGCAGAAGAACAACAACCAAAACCCAAGGCGCAGACGGAGCCCCGTCAACCCAAGACCGCACCACCTCCGGAAAAGAAAAATGTGGAACCTGTGCCCAGTGCCAATCAAACATCCCTCGATTTCGAATGACACTTCGAGGGGATCAATCGGCATTTGAGCCAGTAAACACCATGTGTTTTCCCCGCACACGCGGGGATGGACCGTGGCGGATGTGGTACGGCATTGGGTAGACAAAGTTTTCCCCGCACACGCGGGGATGGACCGGCGACTTCCGTTTGCTGGGTGCGCTATCACCTGTTTTCCCCGCACACGCGGGGATGGACCGGGGGTGCAAGTTTAAATAATTGTGCGCTCACAGTTTTCCCCGCACACGCGGGGATGGACCGCTATACCGCATGCACAAACAACACGCCATACCGTTTTCCCCGCACACGCGGGGATGGACCGGTCCAGTAAGAGTACTTTCATCACCAACCTCCGTTTTCCCCGCACACGCGGGGATGGACCGCAGCGCATCGTGGGCGGCAGCAAACACGTCGTGTTTTCCCCGCACACGCGGGGATGGACCGGTTATGCGGCTGTGTTACCCCACTGTGAAATAGTTTTCCCCGCACACGCGGGGATGGACCGTAACTCGCTTCATTTCGGTATCCTCTGTCCTTGTTTTCCCCGCACACGCGGGGATGGACCGATGGCTACAGCATTCACTACGCACGCCCCCACGTTTTCCCCGCACACGCGGGGATGGACCGCAATACCAGTTTACGTTTACGGTTTTGCTGAAGTTTTCCCCGCACACGCGGGGATGGACCGATATCTCTCTAGTACAGACTTATCCCTGTCGCGTTTTCCCCGCACACGCGGGGATGGACCGCGGGCGTATCGCAATGGGCGAATGGCCTGCGGGTTTTCCCCGCACACGCGGGGATGGACCGTCTTTCAGTGCCGCATCTCGTTCGGCTTTGGGGTTTTCCCCGCACACGCGGGGATGGACCGAAATAACGGTCCTTCCGCCCCCACACCGGCAGGTTTTCCCCGCACACGCGGGGATGGACCGGCTACTGGTGCTGTCATACGCACATTTACCGGGTTTTCCCCGCACACGCGGGGATGGACCGGTACAGCAACTCGGCAGCACCGCCTGCGACCAGTTTTCCCCGCACACGCGGGGATGGACCGCATACCCGCACGGTGCATGGTGCCATGGCACCGTTTTCCCCGCACACGCGGGGATGGACCGACTGCCGCCAAGAAGACTCCGGCCAAGAAGCCGTTTTCCCCGCACACGCGGGGATGGACCGTCGCCAGAGGCAAAGCGTCGGGCGGAGCTCCAGTTTTCCCCGCACACGCGGGGATGGACCGACAATCGCACGAAAAATCAAGGATGGCGAGACGATTTCCCCGCACACGCGGGGATGGACCGTGTCACTGGGGGAGAGCCCCTCAAGGTCGGACGTTTTCCCCGCACACGCGGGGATGGACCGGTGTGGAAGGGTTTGCCGATGTGCCAGGCGGAGTTTTCCCCGCACACGCGGGGATGGACCGGTAGTGCGATGGGCAAAGTGTCCAACGCGCGTGTTTTCCCCGCACACGCGGGGATGGACCGCTCACGAAAATCGGGAAAACGTACGGGAAAATGTTTTCCCCGCACACGCGGGGATGGACCGCCAGTCAACCCCAAAGACTGATCCCGTCACATGTTTTCCCCGCACACGCGGGGATGGACCGGCGGTCTCGTCGGTGGGGATGTCGATTGTGATGTTTTCCCCGCACACGCGGGGATGGACCGAGGGGGACCCGTCCGCCTTACAGCCCCGCAAGGTTTTCCCCGCACACGCGGGGATGGACCGTTGAAGTTTCTATCCCCTTTAGGGGTAGGGGTGTTTTCCCCGCACACGCGGGGATGGACCGTGCCTCATTTTGCGCACCCGGTTTTGGGACATGTTTTCCCCGCACACGCGGGGATGGACCGCAACTACGTCTGGCCCTGCGGTAACTGATCCTGTTTTCCCCGCACACGCGGGGATGGACCGTTTGGGCGGTGGCGCGAGCCGTAGGGCGTCCGGTTTTCCCCGCACACGCGGGGATGGACCGGCCACTGCACTGGAAAATGACCGCCTGCCGATGTTTTCCCCGCACACGCGGGGATGGACCGTGCGTCCAAGTCTTCCGCCAGCGCCGCACGGGGTTTTCCCCGCACACGCGGGGATGGACCGACAGGGTTCCAGTTGCTCTGGACCCCCGCACTGTTTTCCCCGCACACGCGGGGATGGACCGGTGTAGACGTGCCGGTCGTAGAGTGCGGCATTGTTTTCCCCGCACACGCGGGGATGGACCGTTTTTTGAGGCAGCCAACGAAAATGCGCGCACGTTTTCCCCGCACACGCGGGGATGGACCGACACCGGCGGCCGTGCGGTTTTTGAGTGTCGAGTTTTCCCCGCACACGCGGGGATGGACCGCGTGCACTTTGGTTTCGCATGGTGTCAGAAGTGTTTTCCCCGCACACGCGGGGATGGACCGGCTACGGAACGCACAACGTTGTCATGCCCCGAGTTTTCCCCGCACACGCGGGGATGGACCGGTCCTCTCGGCGTGCCCATTCTCACACCACCAGTTTTCCCCGCACACGCGGGGATGGACCGCTATCAGCGCGCACAGACATTGCGGCGGGGCAGTTTTCCCCGCACACGCGGGGATGGACCGACAGATTCACGCCGCTCCGCCTCGTCCATCAGGTTTTCCCCGCACACGCGGGGATGGACCGCACACGGGGAACGACTCGCGCGGTGGGCGTCTGTTTTCCCCGCACACGCGGGGATGGACCAGCAGCGCCTTAGCCTGCTGCTGTGCGTCGGTCGTTTTCCCCGCACACGCGGGGATGGACCGAACGAACGAGTTTCAATGGGTGATGCCCCGGAGTTTTCCCCGCACACGCGGGGATGGACCAGATGTCGAGGCTCTGAAAGCCCGGAGCAAGCCGTTTTCCCCGCACACGCGGGGATGGACCGCCGCGTTGATCGGATTGCTCAGGATCGCGTAAGTTTTCCCCGCACACGCGGGGATGGACCGAAGCACGGCGCGCTCTGGGCTGTGGTGAACAGGTTTTCCCCGCACACGCGGGGATGGACCGGTGTCTACGAAACAGTATCACCTTCCCGTGCCGTTTTCCCCGCACACGCGGGGATGGACCGGACACCGGCGTGTATACGGCAGAGTGGGCGTCGTTTTCCCCGCACACGCGGGGATGGACCGTCTGCTATAGAGGGGGACCAAGGGGGTATGACGTTTTCCCCGCACACGCGGGGATGGACCGCCCGCACTTCTCATCATTCACATGCATCACCTGTTTTCCCCGCACACGCGGGGATGGACCGGAGTGAGGGATGCAGGACATTGACTTGGCGAAGTTTTCCCCGCACACGCGGGGATGGACCGTGGCCGGCCGTGCGTGGCGGACATGGTGTACGGTTTTCCCCGCACACGCGGGGATGGACCGAAATGTCTATCAAATTGATTGAAGACGTGGAAGTTTTCCCCGCACACGCGGGGATGGACCGATGGGGAAGATGGGGAAGAGGGGGAGAAAAGAGTTTTCCCCGCACACGCGGGGATGGACCGAGAAAGATGAAACGCCGGCCGACGCGGACTGAGTTTTCCCCGCACACGCGGGGATGGACCGGGCGTGACCGCGTTCCCGAGCGGTGAGACGCGGTTTTCCCCGCACACGCGGGGATGGACCAAAAGATTCTTACAAGTGAATATGGAACCAGAGGTTTTCCCCGCACACGCGGGGATGGACCGCTGCCCGTCGTCTTCACCACCGGTGCATTGCTGTTTTCCCCGCACACGCGGGGATGGACCGTGCCAATGAGCACTACGGCCTGAGCCTATACGTTTTCCCCGCACACGCGGGGATGGACCGGCTGAGAACCGCAGTTCGTATCTCATATATACGTTTTCCCCGCACACGCGGGGATGGACCGTGTTTTCCAACACTTCCGTAAGGCGCGAATTGGTTTTCCCCGCACACGCGGGGATGGACCGAAGGCCGGAGCTGAAACATTCAAACTCCTTCCGTTTTCCCCGCACACGCGGGGATGGACCGATCTTCCCCTATTGCACCACCGGCTATGGCTTGTTTTCCCCGCACACGCGGGGATGGACCGGAACAAGAGTCGCGGAAAACAGCCCGCCAGGCGTTTTCCCCGCACACGCGGGGATGGACCGTGCTGTACTACGAGGTCAGGACCACGGCAGGGGTTTTCCCCGCACACGCGGGGATGGACCGGGTGTGCATCGGCAGCTTCCGCACCTGGGCGAGTTTTCCCCGCACACGCGGGGATGGACCGGAAGCTCAAGAGATGACCAATACGCCTGAGGTGTTTTCCCCGCACACGCGGGGATGGACCGATGTTCGGAGAATTTGACAGTCGTGTTATGGAGTTTTCCCCGCACACGCGGGGATGGACCGGTCCTCTCGACGTGGGCGCGCTGACACCACCAGTTTTCCCCGCACACGCGGGGATGGACCGGATTCCATTGGCATGTTCTCGCTCCTTTCGGGGTTTTCCCCGCACACGCGGGGATGGACCGGACGACAACATGGGGCAAATTGGTCCCTCCCAGTTTTCCCCGCACACGCGGGGATGGACCGCGCTTGCGGCAGAGAAGTCGCGGGTGCTGGGCGTTTTCCCCGCACACGCGGGGATGGACCGCGGCGAGAACGGCGGCGAGAACGGCACATGGGGTTTTCCCCGCACACGCGGGGATGGACCGTTAAGAAGGCCCATTCAGGACCATCTTCACGAGTTTTCCCCGCACACGCGGGGATGGACCGGGTTACTCCGTCGTCGAAGATCACCTTATCGCGTTTTCCCCGCACACGCGGGGATGGACCGCGCAGCAAACGGGTATGCGGACTCAGTCTGTTGTTTTCCCCGCACACGCGGGGATGGACCGTCCGCCAAATCGTGCCCCACACCAACACACAAGTTTTCCCCGCACACGCGGGGATGGACCGCCGATATCATGGGCACCCGCCGTCGCATTGCTGTTTTCCCCGCACACGCGGGGATGGACCGTCCGACTTGATACCGTCCATCACGTTCTGAAAGTTTTCCCCGCACACGCGGGGATGGACCGGCTTCGAGGGCGGCGTCCGCCGCTCGCAAAAGGTTTTCCCCGCACACGCGGGGATGGACCGCTAGCATGGCACGTGGACACACGCGGTGATGGGTTTTCCCCGCACACGCGGGGATGGACCGATCGGCACCGCGCGAGTAAAGGGCGTGGAACGGTTTTCCCCGCACAGGCGGGTATGGACCGAATGGAGTAAACAGCATGACATTTAACGAAACGTTTTCCCCGCACACGCGGGGATGGACCGTACGCCGCAGGAGAGAACACCCCCCTTACCGAGTTTTCCCCGCACACGCGGGGATGGACCGTATGATGACTAATCAGGTACCTGAAATAGTCGGTTTTCCCCGCACACGCGGGGACGGACCGACCAATCTGTGTCAAATGATCGTTGAGAAATATCAAGTTATGCCACTCCACAGGCCCTTGTGAACTGAGCAGACATTGATGCTCACGGTATATCTCCCGGAGTCCAGAATGGAACCACGACCAACGACTGCGGTGGAACCAGACCGAAATCTGGGCAAAAAAATCGGCCCGCCTCCAATACGGTTTTTGGAGGCGAGCCGCGATTGGCGCGGAAACCTACTCTCGGTCCGCCGGTGACGGCATCATCTGCCCCAGCAACTGTTCCTCGGCACTCTCCGTCCGTTTCCCGCCGGGTGGCCACGGGACCAGGTTGTCCGCCTTGTCCCGGTAGAGTTCGTTGTTTACGATGTGCGCCACGGTGGCCGCGTGCCATTTCCCGCCTTTCTTGCTGGGTACACCAAGTTCATTCAGTCGTGTGGCAATCACGTGTAAGCTCGCCCCTTCTTGACGCCACTGGAAGATGTACTTGAGGGTCTTCTGCTCGGACTCATTCGGCAGGAGGTCTTTCCCAGCATCACTGACATCGAACCCGTAGGGGGCGTGGCCATACACCTGCCTGTTGCGCTTTTTGTGCTCCAGTGCGGTGGCGGTCCTTTCCGCAATCAAGTTCTTCTCAAATTCAGCGAAGGCGGCAAGCAAGGTCAGCATCATTCGGCCCATGGCGCTGCCGGTGTTCAGGTTCTGTCCACCCATGTCTGTGAGGTGGAGCGTCAACCCTTGCTTCTCGAATGCCTGTGTCCAGTGGAGAGCATCCTCCGTACTGCGAAACAGCCGGTCCAGCTTCAGGGCGACTATGTGCTCGGCGTCCTTCTCATCAAACGCCCGTAGCATCTTGCTGCCGCCAGGCCGTGCCTGTAAGGGCCTGCCCGCTGACACGCCTTCCTCGCGTATTACACGCACGACATTCAACCCTACCGCCGCACAGTATGCCCGCAGGCGCTCTTCCTGGGCCTGCAAAGACACACCATGCTGGGCCTGTTCCTGGGTACTCACCCTTACGTAGAGAATTGCATCCTCCATGGGGACACCTCCTGGTTTTTGTGGCAATCTGCCCATGCACCACTGTGGTAGACTGGTCGTGCTGCCACGCGGCAAACTGCCTGTTTACAACCGGATACAAGCCGGGGATTCAGCGTCCCGAAACGCCAAATCCCCGGTGGCACCTCGTCGTGGCGCCAATTCATGCTATTTACAGTTGCATCACGGCGTACTGCCACCGCCGGTCCGCTACACCGTCGCCTCAATGGTCTCTTGTGCCGGCGCACCTGCCCGCCCGGCATGCCCTTCGTATGTGGACATAAGCCGTACACAGGCGCGGCACCAGCATGAGGACACCGAGGGCGCCGAGAAACAGTGCTACGGGTGTCCGCCATACGTTGGCCACGCGGGTAAGTGTGCGGTCAATGAAACCGCCGTTAGACCTGTCGCTCCCCGGCTTGGAATCCTGTTGAGGTTTCCCGAACAGGTGGTCCCGGCTCATGGCATAGGCGGTGACCGCTCCCGTTGTAAAGACAGCGGCCCGCGCAACGGAGGCCACACTGGAGAGGGCGGCGGGATTCCGCCTCAAGTAGGAACACACCTGGTTTGGCCGACCGGCGAACGCCTCCAACACCTGTGTCCGCGTGGTGGGTGGTAATTTCGCGATGGCGTTTGAATGCCGTGCCAACACAATTGCCGGGTCCGTCGATAATCCATGCACGTACCGAAGAACGTCATCGTCTCCGAGATTCGCCAATAGGCGTTCACCTGCACCGGGGTGGCGCGCCAACAGCTTGTACCCGTCATCGCCGTGTCGGGCAGCCATGTCCAACGTCTCTCGTGGGAGACCCCGAAGCATGGCCCTCGTCGCATTTACCCCAGTTTCGGGGACAGCTTCGTGCGCCACGACCTTTCCCGCCGATTTCACCGTCGTAGACGACAAGCGCTCCGCCACGTCTTCTGCGCTCTCTTTCACCGGCTTGAAAGCCAGCTTGCGCAACGCCTCCGCCGCGGCATCGCGGAAAGAGCGAGCGTCCACGTCGATTTCCCAGGTGATGCGGTATTCCATGGGTATCCGCCTCCTTCGGGTTCGGGTTGCGGGCGCCGGCCACAAGCACCGCCACCGCTCAGTGTTGTGCCGCGCGGCAGGGATTACATAGGTGATTTCTTTTTGACATCCTGTCCGGCCTTGCATATGCTGCTGATACCAACCAGCGTCATAGGAAAAGGCACGCCCCACCTTGGCGGCCCAAGGGCGAAGCGCGCTGATGGGAGGAAGAGCCATGCGTCAAGGGTCATTGTTGTGTGTTGCACTGCTGGCCGGGGTAGTAGCCGTTGCCGCGAGCATAATGGGCTGTTCGCCCGAATCAATTGCCGTGCCCGATGTAGTCGGCGAGACGCAGTCGGCGTCGGAGGATGCCATCACGGATGCTGGGCTGATAGTTGGCAGCGTCGCGGAGGAGGTGAGCGACACGGTCCCCGCAGGCAGGGTCATCCGCCAGAATCCGCAGGCCGGCATGGATGTTTCTCCCGGAACTGCTGTCGATCTTTTCATTTCTCTGGGCCCGGATGCTGGTGAAGGTGAAGGTGAAGGTGAAGGTGAAGGTGAAGGTGAAGGTGAAGGTGAAG